>NZ_JAFCUQ010000004.1:70393-380434 GCF_049896625.1 Pseudomonas sp. TWP3-1 | reverse complement strand
GGCCCTGGTGATCCTGGCCCGCAAGCTTGCCCGAGTGGTATTTGCACTGTTGAAGGGGGAGGACGAATACCAACCGAAAGTCGGTTGAGGGCTTCCCCTCAACCATAGAATCTCCCACATAGTTCCGTGTACGCATAACCAATGTGGAAGCCAGCCTGCTGGCGATGGCGGCCCCAAGATCCCAGAGATCTTGAGGCCTGATCATCAACCCAACGTGCACCGATCAAAAAAACGTTCACGCCCGAGCATCATCAGCGCCGCGCGTTTGTGCGGGAAGTCGAATTCTTTTTCGCAGTGGAAACACTGGTTGTGCATGTGGCCGATCATCTTCGCGTTATCGGCACGCGGCTCTGCGACCACACGTTGCGTGCGCGGATCGTCCAGAAACAGATAATGCACCAGCGCCGACAGCCAGCTCGCAACCTTGTGCGGGCCACGATGGCTCTCCTCCCCCACCAGCATGTGGATGCCACGGTCGTAATTGTCGGCATCGTAGAACGGCGCGATGCGATCTTCCTTGGCCCAATAGGCTTCGAAATAGGCAAACGGCTGATCGTCGAAACAGCCGATCAACGTCAGTGTGTGCGGGTCAGCCTCGAGCTTGCTCAGATACTCGCGATGCTTTTCGATGCTGCCTTCTTCCTGCCAGAAACTGGCGACGCGCGGGCTGTTCTGCCAGCGGTTGAAGCGCGGCAGATCTTCTTCGATCTCTACCGTGCGCAAGGAAATCCACGCACCAAGACGCGAATCGAAACGCCGATAAACCTCACCGCGCGGTTTGACCGGGCGCAATGGATGGCGTTTGCCATTGCTGATGACCATCTGCTGCGGATAACTGCCAGTCAACGAAGTGCCGAGCCATGGCTGGGGCAATTGCCAGAACAGCGTGCGCTCGCAACGGTATTCGCCAGCCACCTCCGTGCTCACCAGCAAGCCGCTGAGCAAGGCTTCGGTCGGCGGCTGATCGAGCTGCCAGACCAATTGCTGACGCGCCGGATCGCGGCTGAACAACCAATAACACGCCGCCCACAGCGCCTGGCCTGGCGGCAGTGCATAGCGTTCGTCAATCTGGATCGGCCCTTGCGCCTCACGATCAAGGCGCAGGCGGATCAACGGTTGCCCGTCCAGGCTCAGGCTCAGACGGCTCTCGGTGGCATCGGCTTGCAGTTGACTGCCCGAAGGCAGGGCCAGGACAGTCAGGTCATTCAGATTGGACATGGGTCGGGCTCACGATAATCGTCGACAGTTCAACGATGTGACGTGATCCGCAGGGCAAAATTTAGGGTGCCCGGGTAAATCCGTCGTTCAATTGCCGGGCACCGGCACCACGGCAATCTTGTACGGATCAAAAATCTTCAACATCTGGCCGTTGTCGCGCAGGCGTTTGAGCATCGCGCCAAACGCCTCGCCGGTGATCGGCGCGGCCGGACGCAGAATCGCGTAGTGGTGATAGATCTGATCGATGCGCTGCGACACCAGCAATTCGTCGCGCACCTTTTCGTTACGCAGCAGGTAATCGAACAGATATGAACGTGTCACCAGCGCAATGTCGGCGCGACCGCGCAGCACCATCAGCAGGTTGCTGTCGTGAGAATAGGTCAGCGTCGCGCTGTAGGTTTCGGCGAGATATTTGGGGTCGGCCTTGAAGTTGGCGAACTCATAGTGATAACCGCTGTAAAGCGCCAGGCGTTTGCCCTTGAGGTCGGCGAAGTAGGCTTGCTGCCGACCAGGCTGGTTCTGCGCGACAAAGATTTCCGCGTCTTCCAGGCCCATATCGACGGTGGTGTGGGGAATGTCTTTCCAGCCCCATTCGGGATTTTCGAAGATCGCCATGTCGGTACGACCATCCTTGAAGTCACCGAAGCGGCGCGGAATAGAGGTTGGCACCAGCTCGAAACGATAGTCGCTCTGCAGGTCGTTCAACGCGGCGACCAGCTCCGGCAACAGACCGGTGTCGGCGCCGTTTTCCGGGCGAATGGTGTACGGCGGAAAATGCGCAGCGCCCACCCGGACAACTTGCGCCGCTGGAGCGGGCTGTACCCATATTGCAGCCAGCGCTGCGAGCATCAGCCCCGCGGCTGTCCGAATTGGCGAAGACTTCAAAACACCCCACTCCCCGAAAAAATACCGATCAATCTACTCAAGCTAGGCGGTTTCGCCCAGTTAGCCAGTTTCGCCGCACGATAGAAAGCGTCTAACGCTCCTCGAGTACCAGAATCAACGCCTCATCGGCCAGCTGATCGAGGCTCAAACTGCCGCCCGCGCGGAACCAAGTGGTGGTCCACGACAACGCCCCGGTTAGAAAGCGTCGGGTTACGAACACATCGCCACGGATGAACCCGGCGGCCTTGGCCTCGCCGAGCACTTGCAGCCACAGGTCCTCATAAATGTCGCGCAACGCCAGCACCTGGGCCTGCCCTTCTTCGGACAGCGAACGCCATTCGTAGACCAGCACGGCCATGGCTTCGCCGCTGCCCCCCATGATCGACTGCAATTCACAGCGGATCAGCGCCAGCACCCGTTCGCGCACGCTGCCGGCGTCGGCGAGTGCCGCACGCATCAGTGCAGTGTTGTAGCGGATGGTTTCTTCCATCACCGCACGGAGGATTTCGTCCTTGCTTTTGAAGTGATGAAAAATGCTTCCCGACTGAATGCCCACGGCACCGGCCAGATCGCGCACGGTGGTGCGTTCATAGCCTTTGTTGCGGAACAGGTGGGCCGCGACTTGCAGCAATTTGCCGCGCGCGCTGTCCGGGTCGGTCAACTGGCCAGCGTCCACCAGTTCGCGCATTACCCGCAGGGCTTTTTGCTCGTCCACCCGTTCTCTCCTACAGTCGATCAGTCGGCTGCCGCCTCGAAACCACAGGCTGGCGCGGGCAATTTAAGCCGCCGGCCGCGACCAAGCAAGCGCTTGGGCAGAAGATAATTTCAGCTGTTTACAAACCAAGCGCTTGCTTGGTAGCCTCGTCGCACTTCTGTCGCAGGTTTCTGAGTCGGAGACAACAATGCCAACAACAATCCGCATCGGTTGTGCCAGCGCGTTCTGGGGCGACACCTCGACCGCCGCCGCGCAGTTGGTGGAAGGTGGGCAACTGGACTATCTGGTGTTCGACTACCTGGCCGAGATCACCATGTCGATCATGGCCGGCGCACGCCTGAAAGATCCGCAAGCCGGTTTCGCCAGCGACTTCATCGAAGTCCTCGCCCCGCTGCTGCCGCAACTTACGGAACAAAAAATCCGCGTGATCAGCAATGCCGGCGGGATCAACCCGCAAGCCTGCGCCGCCGCGTTGCAAGCGGCGTGCGACAAGGCCGGCGTCGCGCTGAAAATCGCCGTGCTGCTCGGTGATGACCTGCAACCGCAGTTCAACCAGCTGCAAGCCCAAGGCATCACCGAAATGTTCAGCGGCGCACCGCTGCCGCCGATGTGCATCTCGACCAACGCCTATCTCGGCGCGCCGGGCATCGTTGAAGCGCTGCGCCTGGGCGCCGACATCGTGATCACCGGGCGCGTGGTCGACAGCGCGGTGGTGAGCGCGGCACTGGTGCATGAGTTCGGCTGGTCGTGGCAGGACTACGACAAACTCGCGCAAGCAGCGCTGGCCGGGCACATCATTGAATGTGGCGCGCAGTGCACTGGCGGCAACTTCACCGATTGGCGTGAGGTGCCGGACTACGAGCACATCGGCTTTCCAATCGTCGAGGTCAGCAACGACGGCCAGTTCATCGTCAGCAAACCCGAAGGCTCCGGCGGACTGGTCACGCCGCTGACCGTTGGCGAACAGATGCTCTATGAAATCGGCGATCCGCAGGCCTATCTGCTGCCCGACGTGGTCTGCGATTTCAGTCAGGTCAAACTGCAGCAGCAAGGCAAAAATGCGGTGCAGGTGCACGGTGCCAAAGGCCTGCCACCCAGCGACAAATACAAGGTCAGTGCGACGTATCTCGACGGCTTCCGCTGCACCGCCAGTTGCCTGATCGCCGGCATTGATGCGGTGGACAAGGCGCGCCGCGTCAGTCAGGCGATCATCGACAAGACCGCAGAGATGTTCAGCCAGCGCGGCTGGGCGCCCTACAGCGAAACCCATGTCGAATTGCTCGGCAGCGAAGCCACTTACGGCCCCCACGGCCAGCGTCGCGACAGCCGTGAAGTGGTGATCAAACTGGCGGTGCGCCATCCGAATAAACAGGCGCTGGTGCTGTTCTCGCGGGAAATCGCCCAGGCCGCGACTGGTATGGCGCCGGGGCTGACCGGGATCGTCGGCGGACGGCCGACGGTGTATCCCCTGATACGCCTGTTCTCATTCCTGATCGACAAAAGTGCCTGCACGCTGCAAATCGACGTTGCCGGGGAGCGTCATCCCGGCACCCTGCCCGTCCTCACCGCGCTGGACAGCGCAGAGCTGCCGATCTCCCACGAACCGCCCAAACCCGAGGGACGCGCCGACGCCAGTGTGGCGCTGGTGAAACTGGCCGTGGCGCGCTCCGGCGACAAGGGCAACCACAGCAACATTGGCGTGATGCCGCGCCGTCCGGAATACCTGCCGTGGATCGCCGAAGCGCTGAGGCCGGAGGTGATTGTCGAGTGGATGAGCCATGTGCTCGATCCGATTCATGGCCGTGTCGAACGCTGGTATCTGCCGGGGACGAACAGTCTGAACTTCCTGCTGGAAAACGCTCTCGGCGGCGGTGGCGTGGCGAGTCTGCGCATCGATCCGCAGGGCAAGGCATTCGCCCAGCAACTGCTGGAAATCCAGATCCCGGTGCCGCAGAGCATCGCCGAACAGCTCGACTAGAGGATTTTCGTCATGGCTTACGAGTCGATTTTCCGGGCTGATCTGTTCAGCGGACAGACCATTATTGTCACCGGTGGCGGCAGCGGCATCGGCCGCTGTACCGCACATGAACTCGCGGCCCTCGGCGCCACGGTGATTTTGGTCGGACGCAAAGCGGAAAAGCTGCAATGCGTCGCCGCGGAAATTGCCGAGGACGGCGGCCTCGCGCACTGGAAGGCCTGCGATATCCGCGATGAAGAAGCGGTCAAGGCACTGGTCAGCGAACTGATTCGCGAACACGGACCGATCCACGGACTGGTCAACAATGCCGGCGGCCAGTACCCGTCGCCACTGGCCTCGATCAATCAGAAAGGCTTCGAAACCGTGCTGCGCACCAATCTGGTCGGCGGTTTTCTGATGGCGCGCGAAGTGTTCAACCAGTCGATGAGCAAACACGGTGGCAACATCGTCAACATGCTCGCCGACATGTGGGGCGGCATGCCCGGCATGGGCCACTCCGGTGCGGCGCGTTCGGGCATGGACAACTTCACCAAGACTGCCGCGTTCGAATGGGGTTACGCCGGGGTGCGAGTCAACGCCGTGGCGCCGGGCTGGATCGCTTCCAGCGGCATGGACACCTATGAAGGCGCGTTCAAAGCAGTGATCCCGACCTTGCGTGAACACGTGCCGTTGAAACGCATCGGCACCGAATCGGAAGTCAGTGCAGCGATTGTGTTTCTGCTCAGTCCGGCAGCGGCGTTCGTCAGTGGCAGCACGCTGCGCATCGATGGCGCGGCGAGTCTGGGCGGTCGCGCCTGGCCGTTGCACCAAGCCACGCACAGCGAATCGTTCAACGGTTTTCACCGCGCGTATTTGCCAGATGTGCTCAAGGACAAGGAATAAGTCATGGCGCAGATCCAGTCCGAACTCGACCCGCACAGCGAAAGCTTTGCTCGCAATCGCGCGGCGATGCTCGCGGCTATCGAGCATGTGCAGCAACTCGAACAGAACCTGTTGAACAAAGCCGCCGAGGCTAAACCGAAATTCGACAAGCGCGGCCAATTGCTGCCGCGTGAGCGCCTGAATTTGTTGCTCGACCCCGGTTCGCCGTTCCTCGAACTGGCCAGCCTCGCCGGCTACAAATTGCACGACGACAAGGACGGCAGCTCGGCTGGAGGCGGTCTGATCGCCGGCATCGGTTATGTGTCCGGCGTGCGCGCGTTGGTGGTGGCGAACAACAGCGCAATCAAGGGCGGGACCATTTCGCCTTCTGGCCTGAAAAAATCCCTGCGCCTGCAACAGATCGCGCAAGACAACAAATTGCCGGTGATCACCCTCGCCGAAAGCGGCGGCGCCAACCTGAATTACGCGGCGGAGATTTTCGTCGAAGGCGCGCGCAGTTTCGCCAACCAGGCGCGGATGTCGGCCATGGGTTTGCCGCAGATTACGGTTGTGCACGGCTCGGCCACGGCAGGTGGAGCGTATCAGCCGGGGCTGTCGGATTACGTGGTGGTGGTGCGCGGCAAGGCCAAGCTGTTTCTCGCCGGCCCGCCATTGCTCAAAGCGGCGACCGGCGAGGTCGCGACTGACGAAGAACTGGGCGGCGCCGAGATGCATGCGCAAGTTGCCGGCACCGCCGAATACCTCGCCGAAAACGATGCCGATGGCGTGCGTCAGGTGCGCGAGATCGTCAGCCTGCTGAACTGGAACGAGCAACTGCCGTGGCTACCCGAGCCGCAATACAAAGAGCCGCTGTACCCCATCGAAGAACTGCTCGGCCTGATCCCGGACGATGCGAAAAAGCCCTACGACGTGCGCGAGATCATTGCGCGCATTGCTGATGAATCGCGCTTCCTTGAGTTCAAGGGCGAGTTCGATCAGCAGACCATTTGCGGCCACCTGAAAATCCACGGCCGTGCTTGCGGCTTCATCGGCAACAACGGCCCGATCACGCCCAACGGTGCGAGCAAGGCTGCGCAATTCATTCAGCTCTGCGACCAGAGCCAGACGCCGCTGCTGTTTTTTCATAACACCACCGGTTTCATGGTCGGCACCGAGTCAGAACAAAACGGCGTGATTAAACACGGCTCGAAACTTATTCAAGCAGTGGCCAATGCGCGGGTGCCGAAACTGACGATTGTGGTCGGCGGTTCCTATGGCGCCGGCAACTATGCGATGTGCGGGCGCGGTCTCGATCCGCGTTTCATCTTCGCCTGGCCCAACAGCCGCACGGCAGTAATGGGCGGCGCCCAGGCGGGCAAGGTGCTGCGCATCGTTACCGAAGCCAAACAGCTCAAGGACGGTCTGGTGCCTGATCCGAAAATGCTCGACATGCTCGAACAGGTCACCGCACAGAAACTCGACAGCCAGTCCACCGCGCTCTACGGCAGCGCCAACCTGTGGGATGACGGCCTGATCGATCCACGCGATACGCGCACCCTGCTCGGTTACCTGCTGGACATCTGTCACGAAGCCGACGTGCGCAATCTTTCGCCCAACAGCTTCGGCGTCAGTCGCTTCTAACGCCTCGATTTCAGGAGAACAATAAAAATGATCTTCACCCAGGAACACGAAGCACTGCGCCGCACTGTCCGCCAATTCGTCGAACACGAGATCAATCCGCACGTCGACGAATGGGAAAAGGCCGGGCGTTTTCCGATTCACGAGATCTTCCGCAAGGCTGGCGACCTCGGCCTGCTGGGAATTTCCAAACCGGAAAAATTCGGCGGCATGGGCCTCGATTACAGTTATTCGATTGTCGCCGCCGAAGAGTTCGGCACCATTCATTGCGGCGGTATTCCGATGTCGATCGGTGTGCAGACCGACATGTGTACCCCGGCTCTCGCGCGTTTCGGCTCGGATGAATTGCGCGAAGAATTTCTGCGGCCGGCGATCAGTGGCGAGCAGGTCGGGTGTATCGGCGTCTCGGAAGTCGGCGCCGGCTCCGATGTCGCTGGGCTCAAAACCACGGCGCGCAAGGACGGCGACGATTACCTGATCAACGGCAGCAAGATGTGGATCACCAACTCGCCAAGTGCCGATTTCATCTGCCTGCTGGCCAACACCTCGGACGACAAGCCGCACATTAACAAGTCGCTGATCATGGTGCCGATGAACACACCGGGGATCAGCCTCAGTTCGCATCTGGACAAACTCGGCATGCGCAGCTCGGAAACCGCTCAGGTGTTTTTCGACAATGTGCGGGTGCCGCAGCGCAATCGCATCGGCCACGAAGGCGCGGGTTTCATGATGCAGATGCTGCAATTTCAGGAAGAGCGGCTGTTCGGCGCGGCGAACATGATCAAGGGCCTGGAATACTGCGTCGACAGCACCATCGAATACTGCAAGGAACGCAAAACCTTCGGCAACGCACTGATTGACAATCAGGTGATCCACTTCCGCCTGGCCGAATTGCAGACCGAAATCGAATGCCTGCGCGCACTGGTGTATCAGGCCACCGAGCAATATGTGAAAGGCCAGGACGTGACTCGACTGGCGTCCATGGCCAAGCTCAAGGCCGGGCGGCTTGGCCGGGAAGTCAGTGACAGTTGCTTGCAATACTGGGGCGGCATGGGCTTCATGTGGGACAACCCGGTGGCCCGCGCTTATCGCGACGTGCGACTGGTGTCGATTGGCGGCGGCGCCGACGAAATCATGCTCGGGATCATCTGCAAACTGATGGGCATTCTGCCGGGGAAAAAGAAATGAGCGTCCTGCCCGATTGCCAGACGCTGTTACTTGAGGCCCATAACGGTGTGCTGCATATAACCCTCAATCGCCCCGACAGCCGCAATGCGATGAGCCTGCAAATGGTTGCCGAATTGCGCGCGGTGCTGGCGGCGGTGCGTGATGATCGCAGCGTTCGCGCGTTGGTGATCAGCGGTGCCGGCGGGCATTTCTGCGCTGGCGGCGACATCAAGGACATGGCCAACGCCCGCGCCCAAGGTTGCGAAGCTTACCGTGACTTGAACCGTGCTTTTGGCGCTTTGCTCGAAGAAGCGCAGCACGCGCCGCAAGTGCTGATCACCGTGCTGCAAGGCGCAGTGCTGGGCGGTGGATTCGGTCTGGTGTGTGTCAGCGATATTGCGATTGCCGATCACCAGGCGCAGTTCGGCCTGCCGGAAACCAGTCTCGGATTGTTACCGGCGCAGATCGCGCCGTTTGTGGTGCAACGCATCGGCCTGACTGAAACCCGCAGACTGGCGCTGACTGCCGCGCGCTTCGACGGCACACAGGCCAAGCGCATGGGGCTGGTGCACTTTGTCGAGCATGATCCGCAAGCATTGGCGGAACGGCTGGATGAGGTGTTGGCGCATGTTTTGTGTTGCGCGCCCGAGGCGAATGCCGCGACCAAAAAACTGCTGCTGGCCAGTGCCGGTCAGCCGTCGAGTGCATTGCTCGATGAAGCGGCGCAGTGGTTCAGCGCGGCAGTGACTGGCGCCGAGGGAATTGAAGGCACGATGGCCTTTATGCAAAAGCGTAAACCACGGTGGGCCACCTGACCCCTGTGGGAGCGGGCTTGCCCGCGATGAGGCCGCCACTTTCAGCGCAAATCTTCAGGAACCCCACCATGCCCGCTATCCAGAAAATCCTGATCGCCAACCGCGGTGAAATCGCCTGCCGCATCCAGCGCACCGCGCAAGCCTTGGGTTACCGCACCGTCGTGGTATTCAGCGACGCCGACACCGATGCCCTGCATGTACAAATCGCCGATCAAGCCGTCAACATCGGCCCGGCGCCCGTGCAACAGTCTTACCTGAACATCCCGGCAATCCTCGACGCCGCCCGGCGCAGCGGCGCCGACGCGATTCATCCCGGCTACGGCTTCCTCTCGGAAAACGCCGAATTCGCCCGCGCCTGCGAGCAGGCCGGCCTGACCTTCATCGGCCCCAGCGTCGAGGCCATCGAACTCATGGGCAGCAAACGCCGCTCGAAAATTGCCATGCTCGCTGCCGGAGTGCCGTGCATCGCTGGCTATCAAGGCGCCGAGCAAGATGACGCAACGTTGCTGCGCGAAGCCGAGCGCATCGGTTATCCGCTGATGATCAAGGCCAGTGCTGGCGGCGGTGGTCGCGGCATGCGTCTGCTGCACAGCGGCGATGATCTGCCAGCGCAGTTGCGCACGGCGCGCTCGGAGGCATTGAACGGCTTCGGCAGCGATGAACTGATCCTCGAACAAGCGCTGATCGAACCGCGCCACGTCGAAGTGCAGCTGTTCGGCGATCAACACGGCAACCTGATTTACCTTGGCGAGCGCGACTGCTCGATCCAGCGCCGCCATCAGAAAGTCATCGAAGAAGCGCCCTGCCCGGTGCTGACCGCCGAGCTGCGTCAGGCGATGGGCCAAGCGGCGCTCAAGGCCGGGCGCGCGGTTAACTATGTCGGCGCCGGCACCGTGGAGTTTCTGCTCGATGCGCGTGGCCAGTTCTACTTTCTGGAGATGAACACCCGGCTGCAAGTCGAGCATCCGGTGACCGAGTTAATCACCGGTCTGGATCTGGTCGCCTGGCAGTTGCTGGTCGCCGAAGGTCAGCCGTTGCCGCTGACCCAGGATCAAGTGCAACTGCACGGACATGCGATGGAAGTACGGCTATACGCCGAAGACCCGGCGCAAGGTTTTCTGCCGCAGACCGGGCGCATCGAAGCGTGGGAGCCGGCGCTGCAGGCAGGCACGCGGATTGATCACGGCTTGCTCGAAGGTCAGACCGTCAGCCCGTTCTACGACCCGATGCTCGGCAAACTGATCGCCCATGGCACTACCCGCGAAGAGGCGCGGCGCAAATTGCTGCGTGCGGTGCAGGACAGCGTGTTGCTTGGCGTGCAGACCAATCAGCGGCTGCTGGTCGAACTGTTGCAGCATCCGCAATTCATTGCTGGCGAATTCAGCACGGCGTTTATTGCGCAGCAGTTTGCCGATCACTCGTGTCTGCAAAAGCATGTTCCGAGTACCGAACAACTGGCCATCGCGGCGCTGCTGTTCTATCAATTCTCGGCGCAACGACATCGCGCGCCACTGGTCGGCTGGCGCAACAACGCCAGTGTGCCGCTGGATTACCGCCTCGGTCTGGAGGGGCAGGATTGGCATGTGCAATTACGCGCTGCTGCGAATGACACCTTTTCCGTACAGGTTGCTGAACATAGCTGCACCGTGAAGCTTATTGAACACAGCGACCGCGCCGTAACCCTGGAGATCAACGGCCTGCGCCAACGCCACGCCTATCGACTCGAAGCCGACCAGCTCTGGCTGTTCACCCACCCCGGCAGCCTGCGCCTGGAGGATCGAACTCACGCGGTAATCGACAGTCAGACCAGCGTCAGTTCCGGCACCCTCAAGGCACCGATGGACGGCGCGATCATTGATGTGTTGGTCAGCGAAGGCAGCCCAGTCAGCAAAGGACAGTTGCTGGTGGTGCTGGAGGCAATGAAAATGGAGCACCCGCTCAAGGCCGGCATCGACGGCGTGCTCAAACGGGTGCAGGTGAAAGTCGGCGATCAGGTAAAAAATCGTCAGGTTCTGTTGCAGGTCGAGTGAGTCACCGGGCGCATCCGCAAGGTTTGACTACGCTCTGAACATCAGAACGCGTAAATCAGGAACCCTGCGATGCCCCATTGGCTGGTCATAGATTTGGAAGCCACCACCGATGACGGTGGCTGGCCGGTTACGGAGATGGAAATCATCGAGATCGGTGCGACCCTGGTGGATCGCGCCGGCCGCGAGCAGGATCACTTCCAGCGTTTTGTGAAACCGACGCGGCGGCCGTTGCTGACGCCGTTCTGTCGCGAGCTGACGCACATCACTCAGGCAAATATCGACGCAGCACAGCCGTTGGAAGAGGTGTGGCCGGCGTTCGAGCGCTGGCTCGGCCAGCATCAGACCCGTCTTGAAGGCTGGGTCAGCTGGGGCGATTACGACCGCAAGCAATTACTTCAGGAATGGCAACGGCTGCAAATCGACAGCGCGCTGGGTCGCGTGCCGCACATGAACCTCAAACAGCGCTTTGCCAAGGCCCGGCGCCTCGAGCGTCCGCTAGGACTCAACGGCGCGCTGCAACTGGCCGGCATGCAATTCAGCGGTCAGCAGCATCGCGCGCTGGAAGATGCGCGCAACACCGCGCGATTACTGCCGCTGGTCTTGCCACTTTAGACAGATGACGACGCCGAGAGCCTTGTGCATACTGGCCGGCCATTTTCAGCCCTTTTATGCCCTTTTCGAGAGGAATCGCCCATGTTTAAAGTCAACGAGTACTTCGACGGCACCGTCAAGTCGATCGCCTTTGGCACTGCTGAAGGTCCGGCGACCATCGGCGTCATGGCCCCGGGCGAATACGAATTCGGCACCAGCCAGCGTGAAATCATGCACGTGGTTTCCGGCGCACTGACTGTAAAACTGCCAGACAGCAGCGACTGGGAAACCTTCGCCGCCGGCAGCCAGTTCAACGTACCGGCCGACAGCAAGTTCCAGCTGAAAGTCGCGGTTGATACCGCTTACCTGTGCGAATACCGCGGCTAAACCCGCAGGTATTCACAGCCATGAAAAATGCCCGTGTCGTTGGACACGGGCATTTTTCGTTGTGGCGCCGGGTTATTCGAGAATTTCCACCGGCATGCCGACTTCAAGTCGACCATCGCTGTCGTTGACCAGGTTCTGCCCAAACATCGCGCCATCCGCCTCGGAGCGGTATTTCTGCAAGGTCGCCAGCGGTTCGCGATCAGCACTGCGCTCGCCGCTCTGCGGGTCGATGGTGGTCAGGATGCACCGCGAGCAGGGCTTGACCACGCGGAACTCGACATCGCCGATACGGATGCGTTTCCAGCTGTCCTCGGCATAAGCCTCGCTGCCTTCGATCACCAGATTCGGCCGGAAACGCAGCATTTCCAGCGGACGTCCGACTTTCTGCGACAGATCCTGCAACGACGCTTCGCCAATCAACAGCAGCGGGAAACCGTCGGCGAATGCCACTTGGTCGTCATCTCTGCCGTAACCGGATTGCGTGCTTCGGGCGCGATCCAGCGGCACTTGCACCAGTCGCGTCGGTTTGCCGATGAACTCGCTGAGCCATTGCGCAGCCTCATTGCCGGCATCCGGCACGCGCAGAGTGTCACGCCAGATCGTCACGCCACGAAGCTCGGCGTTGGCGCCGGGCAAGTCGATATTGATCGGCGAATGGCCGGGTGCAGCCAGGGTCAGGCCACCGGTGGCATTCCACAACGCCGACAACTGACTCAACTGCGCCACGGCACGCTGGGTCAGGAAGCGCCCGCTGGCCTCGTCCACCAGCATCCAGCGTCGGTCGCCAGCCAGCCCGAGCTTGTCCAGAGCGATCTCTTGCAGAGTCTCGCCCTTGGCGGATTTCAACGGGTAACGATAAAGCGCACTCAGACGCAGCATGGCCAGCTCCCTGATGGGCAAAAACGCCACCCTATACGAGCTGAGCGGCGAATCAAAGGCTGACGCGAGATCAGCCTCATCCGGTGTGTCAGGCCGGTACTTCGTCGAGCATCAGGCGCTGGCGCACCACGTCGACCAGCTTGTCCGGCTGGAACTTGGAGAGGAAGTTGTCGCAACCGACCTTCTTCACCATCGAATCGTTGAAACTGCCGGACAGCGAGGTGTGCAGCACCACGTACAAACTGCGCAGACGCGGATCGTTGCGAATTTCGGTGGTCAGGCGATAGCCGTCCATTTCCGGCATTTCGGCGTCGGTGAAGATCATCAGCAGTTTTTCGGTCATGTTCACGCCGGTATCGGCCCACGCCTTGAGCATGTTCAGGGCTTTCAAACCGTCGCTGGCGATGTGCATCTTCACGCCCAACTGGCCGAGGGTGTCGCGCAACTGCGACAGTGCCACTTTCGAGTCGTCCACCAGCAGCACTTCGCGGCCAGCGGCGCGTTCGAGTACCGGGTCTTCGAGTTTCTCGCGCGATACCTTGGCGTTGTACGGGACGATTTCGGCGAGGACTTTCTCGACGTCGATGATTTCCACCAGTTGATCGTCGACCTTGCTGATTGCCGTGAGGTAGTGCTGGCGACCGGCACTAGTCGGCGGCGGCAGGATGGCTTCCCAGTTCATGTTGACGATGCGATCGACACCACCGACGAGGAACGCCTGCACCGAACGGTTGTACTCAGTGACGATGATTGTACTGGTCGGGCTCGGCACCAATGGGCGCATGCCGATCGCCTGCGACAGGTCGATCACCGGCAGCGTCTGCCCGCGCAGGTTGACCACACCGCAGACGAACGGGTGTCGCTGAGGCATCAGGGTCAGCTTCGGCAGTTGCAGGACTTCCTGAACCTTGAACACGTTGATCGCGAACAACTGACGTCCGGCCAGGCGGAACATGAGGATTTCCAGGCGATTCTCACCCACCAGTTGCGTGCGTTGGTCTACCGTGTCGAGAATGCCGGCCATCAATGACTCCTGGGCTTGTACTGATGAATTCACTATTGGGTGGTTTATCGGCTGTATCGCGCGATTCTTGATAGCCGCGAAAAGCGCTATCAAAATGCCACGCCAAAGCATTGATGTCACATTAACATCATGGTTTACTGAGGCCGCTGAATTCATCTGCTGCATTCCTCTCCAGCGCGACCTCGGTTTGCGCAACAGGTTCCCGCGCCTAAGGGTTTCCCCTAGGAATCATCAGGCCCAACCTGATGTTCGCAATATCCAATAGCCATTAATGTGACGCCATTCTCATTGCATGAACGGAGTCAGGCTTTTGTGTGCGATCGCAGGTCAGTGGATATCCACCCTCACGAAAATCCCGGCCAGAGCCATGGCACTGTGGGGCGCGATCTCACGACGATTCATGATCGTCGACACACACGACATTCGTCCATCAGACATGACGTTGTGGAGATAAGCATGCCGAACGACCGTAACGAGTGGGCGCAGCAATTCGCCGAGTTTCTCGTCGAGGCTGAAACGCTCCTGGCCAAGTCCGAAGAGTGCCTGAGCCACTTGCAACTGATCCGTAACGACAAGGATGCCGTCGATTGCATGCTCAGTACCCTGCTCAAACTGGCGAGCAAGGCCGATGCCTTGGCGCTGGAGCCGGTCTCCGGGTTTTCGCTGCATCTGCACGGGCTGCTCACTCAGGCACAAGACCATGTTGATCTGCACGCCCAAGCGCTTGAGGCACTGAAAGACTGCTTCACGTTGATCGCCTGGCAACTGGAACTGGTCGATCTGAGCACCGGTCAGTTGAGTCTGGATGACAGCGAACAGACTTCCCTGATTGAAGCGTTCGCCTTTCAGGTAGGACAGAGCCAGTTCCAACCGCCGATGCACGCCAAACCACTGTCGCTTGTCTCCTGCTAGGAGCGCGGCGCAGATAGCTTGAGCTGGCGATGTCGCAAATACATCTTTCATGCCTGCCAGCGACAATCAAAAATTAAATATCACTCTTGAGCGGCGCGAAGCTCTTCCGCCGGTGTCAGGGTTTTCCTGTGTACAACAAGCCCAACTTGTACAGCGTCGATATCTATAGAGTCCGGCTAATAACTTTCCATTATGGAACCGACGTCCAATGCAGAGGCATTCCTGACTCTTTGAACATATAGCGCGAACGCGACCAGCGGTATGTTAAGTGGTATTATCCCGCCCGTTAGTTGCTCGCGGTTAATGGCACTGTGACTTCAGCGATATGTTTTCCATAAAAGTTTTCGGCCGATTGGCAGTTAAAAAGCCCTTCGAAAGCGCCACATGAACAACAGCAGTTTCAGACAGAGATCGGCCAGCCTCGCTGCACGATCTACCCGCAGCGAACATTCATTGGCTCCATCCGCTATGTACGCCAGCCTCAAGTCAATCACCACATGGCCGCCCTCGCGAGCAAACGCACGCCGCTTCACGCTGTTGCTGTGCGTCGGCTCAGCGCTCGGCAGCGTGCTCACCTTTGGCCTGTCCGCTCCGCTGTCGTTCGGTCTGCTGGTGCTCAATGTGAGCGCTGCCGTTTGCGTCTTCGTCCACCATCGCTTGTCGCGCAAGTCGATCAAATTCCAGCCGCAGGAACTTGCCGACCGTTTACTGGAAGTCCAGGAAAACGAGCGTCATCGACTCAGCCGTGAGTTGCACGATGATATCGGCCAGTTGCTGACCGCCGCCAAACTGCAAAGCGACTGGCTCAAACGCCGCTTGCCCGATGACTTGCAGGAGCACTGCGCACTGCTGAGTACGACGCTGGATGAAACGCTGGATAAAGTGCGCGACGTATCGGCCATTCTTAATCCGCGACAGCTGACCAGTCTGGGGCTGGAGGCGAGTCTGCGTGCGCACCTGCTCAAGACATTGACCAACACTTCGCTGCACTGGAGCCTCGACTGCCAGCAGCGTCTGAACGGATTGCCGGAAGAAATGGCGGTTGCGGCGTTTCGCATTGCTCAAGAGGCAGTCACCAATATCTTGCGCCATGCGCAGGCGAACAATCTGTTGATCCGGGTCCAGCGTCTGCCCAAGGGTCTGACCTTGCTGATCAGCGATGACGGCCAGGGATTTGCGCCTGCCGCCGATCCCGGTCGCGAAGGACAACGTGGCATGGCCGGGATGGCCGAACGGATCGAGCAACTGGGTGGCACCCTGAACGTCACGAGCGAACCGGGCAAAGGCACTCAAATCGAAGCACTTTTCCCCTGGGCGCCGCGGGCACTCGAGCGGGCCAGTACGAATAAGGTTATGCGTTGACTTGTAACTTACTTCTGGTGGATGACCACTCGCTGATCAGGGCTGGCGTACGCGCTCTGGTGCTGGATATTCCGGGTTATGCGGTAATCGGCGAGGCCAACGATGGCTCGCAGTTGCTCGAAATGGTCGAGCAACTGAATCCCGATATTGTCTTGCTCGATATCTCGATGAGAGAAACCGGCGGCCTTGAAGCCTTGCAACGACTGCGACGCGTGCGCCCGCAGAGCAAGGTGCTGATTCTGTCGATGCACACCGACCCTGCGCTGATCATGCAGGCACTCGAATCCGGTGCGCATGGCTATCTGCTCAAGGACACCACCGCCACCGAGCTCGAGCATGCACTGGAAGCCCTGCGCAATAATGAACGCTACCTGAGTCCGGCCATCGCTCACACGGTGATCAACCAGGCATTGACCCGCAATCAGAAGCATCAGCCGGAAGTCGCCGAATCGCACAACCTGACGGCGCGCCAGCTGGAAATCCTGCGTCTGATCGTACGCGGAAAATCCACCCGCGAAATCGCCAACGGCCTCGGCCTCAGTATCAAGACTGTCGAAACCCACCGCTCGCAGATCATGAAGCGTCTGCAGATCTACGACGTGGCGGGCCTCGTTCTATTTGCCGTACGTGAGCAGATCATCAGCCTTGATGACTGATCGCCTGCGCTGAACTCAACAACGGCGAGTCTTGCGGCAAGTGCACCTGCAGCGCCGCCGGGCGCGCAGTAAAACGCATGTTCTCGCCTTCCAGCGGTTCGCCGTCGAGATTGATGTAAAGGCCCTCCGCAGCCTTGATCTCAACCCACGGCAACCGCGCTCGCACGAACATGTTGTCCAGACCGAAACCATCGCTGAGCAAGGTTTTCAGCGTGCCGACCAATTCCTGTGGCGCTGGCAAAATGCTGACATCCAGCAATCCGTCATCGGCCAATGCCTCGGGGCATAGCACGTGACCGCCGCCCGCCTGCCGACCGTTGCCGATACCCAGCGCCAGCATCTCCCCACTCCAATGAAAATCCGGCCCCTGCAATTCTCCGTAAGCAGCATGCAATTCACTGAAGCGTGATAACCCGGTGAACAGATAGGCTGCGCCACCGAGCACCTTTTTCAGATCTTCGGAAGTATTGGCGGTGACCTGACTGCCAAATCCGCCGGTGGCCATGTTCAGGAAAATCTGCCCGCCGACTTCACCCAGGTCGATTTTGCGAGGTGGCGCGTCCAGCAAATCGAGAGCCTCTTCGGGTTCAAGAGGGATGCCGGCAGCGCGGGAAAAGTCGTTGGCCGTGCCCAGTGGTAACAACACCAGACTGGCTTTGTCCGGGTGCGCGGCCAAGGCTTCGGCGATATCGCGCAATGTCCCATCACCACCGCCGGCGATAATTTTCGTGTATCCCGCTGCCAGCGCCTCCTCTACCAGACGTTGCGCATCACCGGCCTCCCAAGTCACCCGCACTGCGAGCTCCCAACCTTGTTCACGCTTGCTTTCGACGGCAGCACGCACCGCCTCGTTGAGTGCCTGCTTGCCATGCAGAATTAACAATGCCCTGCGTTCACTCATCAAGGTAGCTCCTAAAATTGAATCAGTTCGGGACATCTTGACCACTCAGACACGCAAAAAAGTCGCACGAATAACATTTAATTCTGATTTCCGGGCGGCTCGTCCTACAGGACGGTATCTTTTCTTACGAAATAACAGGAATTGGCTCAATTGACCGGGTGCAGTGTTTGCTTCAACGTGGCTCGGCGGTATCAATTTCCAACCCGACCACACAAGGATGTGCATGTAATGAATGGATACACTCTTAGTACTTTCGACTGTTCGAAAAACGGCGGTAGCCAACCGGCATCAATAGCATTGCATGGAGACGTCCATGCCAAGTCATGAAACCAAAGCAACCGCAAGTGCATTTATCCCACTTGCCGATAGTCGCGCCAATCATCAAAGCGAATTCAAAGGTACTGCCAAAAACGCTGGAGATACCGGAATGGAACCTCGCGTTACCGAACTGGAAACCCATCTGAAGTACATCCGTCGGGACATGGACGAGGTGCGGGGCGATGTAAAAGCCATCAAGCATCGCCTCGCCTATTCGGCTGGTGCGGCTGCTGTGGTAATGGGTCTGGTAGGCTGGGTGGCCAACAGTCGATTCGACCAATTGGTTGCACTGCTGGCCCGTTGAATGCATGAGTGCAGGCGATGGCTGTGGCGAGCCGCGCCTGCACACTCACGTACAGCGTCAGCCCAGCAACTCGGTCAGCGGGATGAAAGTCACCTCATCCCCTGCGGTCAACGTACGCCCCTCAAGCACTTCCACTAACCCGTCTGCCCACGCAGCACTGCGCAGGACGCCCGAACTCTGGTTCCGGTAGATGGTGGCCTTGCCCTGTTCCAGACGTCCGCGCAAGTATTCACGGCGATTGCCGGCCTGGGGCCAAGCGAACCCTGCCGGAACCTCGAACTTCAGTGGCTCGACATCCTGCACGCCCTGGCGGCGTAACAGATACGGCCGCGTCAGCAGGGCAAAAGTCACCAGAGTCGACGCTGGATTGCCGGGCAGGCCGATGACCGGAACCCCACGGAAATGGCCGACAGTCAGTGGCTTGCCCGGTTTGATCGCGAGTTTCCACAGGGTCAGCTCACCTTCTTCCCTGAGCGCGATGCCGAGAAAATCCGCCTCGCCCACGGACACGCCACCGGTCGACAGAATCAGGTCGACGTCCTGCAATTCGCCAAGCTTTGCGCGGGTGGTCGGCAAATCATCCGGAAGAATCCCGGCATCGATCACCTCACAACCCAGGCGCTGCAACCAGCTGCACAGCAACACGCGATTACTGTTGTAAATCTGCCCCGGGCCCAGCGCTGTACCCGGCTCGACCAACTCATCGCCAGTTGACAGAACAGCCACGCGAACCTTGCGCACCACATCCAGCGCGGCACAGCCCAAGGACGCGGCCAGACCCTGCTCGATCGGTCCCAGTCGGGTGCCTGCGGGCAAGACCAATTCCCCAACCGTGGTTTCCTGGCCCTGCGGGCGAATGTTTTGCCCCACGATCATCGGCTCAGTAAACACCACGCGCTCGTCGGCCAGCACCTGAACGTTTTCCTGCATTTCAACGCAGTCAGCACCCGCAGGCACCGGCGCCCCCGTGAAGATTCGCGCGCAGGTTCCGGGCTGCAATGGTTCTGGCGCCTGTCCGGCAAAGATTTTCTGGCTGACGAACATCGGCTCGCCACTCCAGTCCGCCAGGTTCAGGGCGTAACCGTCCATGGCACTGTTCGGCCAGGGTGGCAGGTCCAGCGTAGCAATCAGATCCTTCGCCAGCACCCGCCCTTCAACCTCGGCCAATGGCAGATGCTCACGCTCGCGAATCGGCGCAGCTTCGGCCACTTCCAGCAACCGCGCCAATGCCGCTTCCACCGGCATCAACGCCCCGGTTTTGCCCGGCTTATCCGCGGGATTCACAAGGCGCCGCCTGTTTCAGATGAGGCACGAAATTGCACGGGCGATGCCGCGAATCCAGTTGCTCGGCGAGAATGCCGTCCCACCCGGTGCGGACCGCGTTCGTCGAGCCCGGCAGGCAGCAGACCAGCGTGCCATTGGCCAACCCGGCCAACGCACGGGACTGCACGGTTGAGGTGCCGATATCGGCCACTGAAATCTGGCGGAACAATTCGCCGAAACCATCAACCTGTTTGTCGAGCAAACAGGCAACCGCTTCCGGGGTGCTATCTCGGCCGGTAAAGCCGGTGCCGCCGGTGATCAACACCACCTGCACCACATCGTCGGCAATCCAGTTGGCAACCTGGGCGCGAATTTTATACAGATCATCCTTGAGCAAAACCCGCTCGGCCAGGTTGTGGCCGGCAGCGCTGAGGCGGTCGACAAAGACCTGGCCCGAGGTGTCGGTTTCCAGGGTGCGGGTGTCGCTGACTGTCAGCACCGCGATATTCAGCGGTACGAAAGGTACATCAGCCTTGGCTTTCATAGGCTCGTCCAGTTGTAGGAAAAACAGCCCGGTGTTATATCACAGCGCTGCATTTTTTCGCCGCCCCGGGAGAGTTGCCATGACCTCGAATCCGCCATTGCCGCCCTGCTCCATCTTGCTCCTGGCAGGCGGACGCGGCCAGCGCATGGGTGGCCAGGACAAGGGCCTGATCGAGTGGCAGGGTGAACCGCTGATTGCACATCTGCAGCGCAAGGTGCGTCCGCTCACGGACGATCTGATCATCTCCTGCAACCGCAATCGTGAACTGTATGCGCCGTTCGCTGACCAGTTGGTAGCGGATGGAGAGGCTGACTTTCCCGGCCCGTTGGCCGGGATTCTTGCGGGACTCAAAGCTGCACGTCACAGCCACCTGCTGGTTCTGCCGTGCGATGTACCGAGCATTGATGAGCCGCTGTTGCGCGACATGCGCGAAACCGCCAATCAGCATCGTGAAAAACCTTTAATGTTGCGCCATGACGCGCATTGGGAACCTCTGCTTTGCGTAATACCGAAGGCGCTGTTGCCGGTATTTGAAGAGGCCTGGAACGCCGGCGAGCGCAGCCCCGGGCGGATCATGCGCAGCCTCGGCGCCAGCGCGCTGGAATGCCCGGACCACGACCCGCGACTGGCCAACCTCAATACCCCCGAACTGTTAAGTGCGCACAAGTCTGTGTCAGACTGACACCATGCAAGGAACTTGCACGCTTCGGATACGTCTCAAGCTCAGTAACCAAAAGAATTATCCCTTCGGAGACACACTCATGACTCAACGGACTCTCGCCACTTTCATGCTCGCACTGGGCCTCGCTTCCCTCGCCGGTTGCGCTTCGCCAACAGTGATCACCTTGAATGACGGTCGCGAAATCCAGGCTGTCGACGCGCCTAAGTACGACGAAGATTCGGGCTTCTACGAGTTCGAACAGCTGGACGGCAAGCAGACTCGCATCAACAAGGATCAGGTCCGCACCGTTAAAGAGCTGTAAGCTCTCAGGTTCGCATTTGATACAGAAAAGCCCGCATTCTTGCGGGCTTTTTCATGGGCGAAAGAAAAACGTGATCACCAGTGCAAGGTGATTTCACTCGCGAATTCACGTTGCTGCTTCGTCACCGGATCAACAAATCGTAACCCTTGCGCCAGCAACTTGAGCGGATTGGCGTAATCATCCTCGATGTCTTTCAAGACCTGCGGATAAAACGGATCGTTGCAGATACTCGCACCCAGCGCAGTCATGTGCACGCGTAACTGATGCTTCTTGCCGGTCACCGGATACAGCCCGTAACGCCACAGATCGCCATTCATTTCCCGCACTTCCACTGCCGTTTCAGTGTTGCTGACACCCGGCCCTTCCTGCATGCGGAAAAACGGTTCGCCATCGACCAGACGGCTCTTGTGCACCAACGGGAAGTTCAGTTCGGGCAGCGCAGCGGCAATCGCCTCATAGCGTTTTTCGATCTGCCGCGTCGGAAACAACGACTGATATGCCGAGCGCGTCTGCGGATTGGCCGAGAAAATCACCAACCCCGCCGTGTGCCGGTCAATCCTGTGCAAAGGCACCAGATGCGGATTATCCAAACGCCGGATCAGCCTGCGTAGCAGGGTCTGCTCGACGTATTCACCCGCCGGGGTCACCGGCAGGAAATGCGGTTTGTCCGCCACCACCAGATGCTCATCGGCGTAGAGAATCGACTCGAGCACCGGAATCGGTTTTTCATCCGGCACTTCGCGGAAGTAGTGAATGCGCAGGCCTTCCTTGTATGGCAAGTCCAGCGCTATAGGTTGCCCTTCGGCGTTCAGCACCCGGCCGCGGGCAATTCTGTCCAGCCACTGCTCGCGGCTGATAGCACGAAAATGTTCGCACAGACAATCAAGCACCGTAAGCCAGGGACCCGGTGGCAGATACAGCGTGCTGGCCTGATTGTGTGCCGCGGAAAATGTTGAACTGGACATACGAAATTCGAACCCTCAATGCAGACAGGCATTATCCAACACGCCGCGAAACGAACCTAGCGCCGATTCCTCTGCGTGATTCAGGCCGGAATCGATTTGAGCGCTGCGGCTTCGGTGAATTCCTTGAGCCAGCGCAACACATCGACGGCTTCCCAACGCTGCGGATCGTACAAGGCGTACAACAACCCCTGATAGCCAACCACATCCAGCTGCTTGTGGTAGCCGGCACGCTGGAACAGCGCCTCGATTTCGGCGAAACAGGTGTTGAAGTGCAATTTGTTGAACGGCGTCTTGCCCTCCGTGACCAAGCCGTCCAGGCGTAATTCAATGACGGCCTCGCGCACCACCTCTGCCGACATCCGGTTCACGCTGCTCTTCAACTGTTCGACATTGACCACGGTGCTGCCCTCTGACTTCCGGTTCGCCTGCCTGCCGCAAAAAAGCAACGATCCGAGCAGGCCAATCCAATTACTGTATGCACATACAGTAACCGAATAAACCCGAGAGTGCCAACCAAGGGGCGACCGATTGCGATCAGCGGAGTATTAAGCGATCAGGGGCAAGGAGCGCTTAACTGAGAAACGCCACGACCTCATCGGCACTGAACGGCCAACCCAGTTCCGCACCGGTATCGACCCGACGCAATACCGGAATCCGCAGGCTGTAAGCCTCGAACCAGCTTTCGTCTTCGGCAATATCCACCAGTTCAACCAGCAGGCCATGCTCGACAAAAGGCATCAGCTCGGCCTCGGCGACTTCACACAGATGACACCCCAAGGTGCCGAACAATTGGCATTCAGGAGGCATGATTGCTCGTCCAAAAATTCGAGTGCCCATTCTAAGCCTGCGTCGAAAGTCCGTCGACCCGCCTATGTGGCTCGATCCCGCCCTGCGCAAAATCCTGACGCAAATCAGTCAGGCGAATTCTGATTTGCAGCATGCTCCGGTGTTTTTTACTTCTACGCTTGAAATGCTTGACCCTGCCTGCGGAGTGTTTTGTGTTTGCCAACCTGTTGATCATTCTTGCGTCATCCCTGGTGATGATTGCCCTGTTCCGCCGCCTGCGCCTGCCGCCGGTGCTCGGTTACCTGTGCGTGGGCCTGATGGTCGGGCCGACCGCGTTCAACTGGATCAACGAAAGTGAACACCTGCCGGATCTGGCTGAGCTGGGGGTGGTGTTTCTGCTGTTTTCCCTTGGGCTGGAATTTTCGCTGTCGAAAATGATTGCCCTGCGCAAGGTGGTGTTTCGTCTGGGCAGCCAGCAGGTGTTGATCAGCGCGATCCTGCTCGGTGGCGTGTTGATGCTGCTGGGCATGCCGCTCACCCCTGCGCTGCTGCTCGGGGCAGGCCTGTCGCTGTCATCCACCGCCATTGTGACCAAGGAACTGGGCAGTCTGGGCGAGATATTCAGCAGCCACGGCCAGAATGCCGTCGGTGTTCTGCTGTTTCAGGATGTAGTGGCGGTTCTGCTGCTGACGCTGGTGCCAGTGTTCGCCGGCAGCAGTGAGCAAGCCTGGTATTGGGCGTTGCCGCTGACGCTGGGGAAAACCGTGGTGTTGTTTCTCGGCCTGCTGCTGGCCAGTCGCTGGCTGTTGCCGCGTTTGTTTCAGGAAGTGGCGGCGTCGAAGTCGGCGGAGCTGTTCGTGCTGCTGGCACTGGTGATTGTGTTGCTGACCGCATGGCTGACGCACCTGCTCGGCCTGTCCCCGGCTCTCGGCGCATTCCTTGCCGGTATGTTATTGGGGGAAAGCCATTATCGGCATCAGATCGAGGCCGATATCCGACCGTTTCGCGACATCCTGCTCGGGCTGTTTTTCGTCAGCATCGGCATGCTGATCGACGTGCATTTGTTCGTCAGCCACAGCCTGTTGATCGTCGGCCTGACCCTCGGCCTGCTGTTGATCAAGGGCACTGTAGTGGCGTTGCTGGTGAAGTGGCGCGGCAGCGACAGTGAAACCGCCTGGCGCAGCGGTCTGGCACTGGCTCAAGGCGGCGAATTCTGTTTCGCCTTGATGGCGCAGATGCAACAGAACCGCTTGTTGCCCGACGATCTCGGCCCCCTGCTCCTCGCCGCAACCTTCTGTTCGATGCTGCTGACGCCGTTACTGTTGCGTGCCGCCCCGCGCGTTGCCGGCGCACTGCACCGCAAACCGAATCAGGAAGCGCAGATCGAACAGATCAGCGCACTCAATGCCGGGCTCAATCAGCACGTGGTCATCTGTGGCTATGGCCGTGTCGGCCAATCCATCGGCCGCTTCATGCGCAACGCCGGCCAACCTTTCATTGCCCTGGACAGTGATCCGGTGCGCGTGCAGGAAGCCGCGGCTGCCGAAAGCGACGTGCACTACGGCGACTCCACGCGCGGCGAGCTGCTGACAGCTGTCGGCCTGCTACGCGCAAGGCTTTTGGTGATTGCCGTAGATCAGAGCGATATCGCCTTGCGCGTGCTCAAGGAAGCGCGGCAACTCAATCCGCGCGTGCCGATTCTGGTACGCACCCGCGATGACGGTCAGTGGGCGGAACTCAAAGCTGCCGGCGCCACTGAAGTGGTGCCGGAGCTGCTGGAATCGAGCCTGATGCTCGCGTCTCACGCCTTGATCCTGCTCGGGTTGCCCGCGCATCAAGTGCAGGAGAAAGTCGATCAGGTGCGCATTGACCGCTATCGCTTGCTACACGGCTTTTACCCGGGGGCTGAGGATGAAGAAAGTTAATCCTGCCTTACCGCGCCGATCGTGCGCAGCGACAGATCAGCACCGGAAACCGCGAAGCCGCCGCTATTATCCAGACCGGAATTTGTCCGGCTGCACGCCCGGCAACAGCGCATGGCAGTCGGTCAACGCACCACGACACAGCAAAAATTGTACCTGCGACTTGTAATGAACCTTCACGCATGGCTCATACTCGAACGCTTCAGAACGCGGCTTTTTACCGAAGCTATGAACAGCCAATTACGGAGATCACCCATGGCCAGCATCAAGGCAAAGACTGCTCAAGAAATCCTGATGAACGACTTCCAGACTCTGGTCAGCGACACCGAACGTCTGCTTGAACACACGGCAGCTATCGCCGGCGATCAGGCCGACGAGTTGCGCGATCAGATCCACGACAGCCTGCTGCGCGCGCGCGAAACGCTGAAGTTGACCGAGGACACCTTGCGCGATCGCGGTCAGGCCGCGGTTACCGCCACCGAGGACTACGTGTCGGCCAATCCTTGGCAATCGGTGGGCATCGCCGCTGGCGTGGGCTTTCTGATCGGCCTATTGGCCACTCGGCGCTGATTATGTCGATCGGCGAATCCGGCCCGTTTGCAGCGGGCACCAGTTCCTCCACGCGGCGTCTGGGCGCCGCCGTCCTCGGCTTGCTGCACAGTCATGTGGAATTGTTCGGCATCGAATTGCAGGAGCAGAAAGCCCGCACCGTCAGCCTGCTGTTGTTCGCAGGCCTGGCTTTAGTGTTTGGCTTGCTACTGCTGGTAGGTTTGTCGACTCTGGTGTTGATCGTGTTCTGGGACACCTATCGTCTGGCCGCGATCATCGGGCTGTGCGTGTTCTACACCCTGGCGGCAATTTTCTGTGGATTGCGCCTCAAGGCGGCGATCTTCGATGAGTCCTCGCCTTTCCACGGTACTTTGGAAGAGCTGGCCAACGACCGGGAGCGCCTGCTGCCATGAGCCTGCCTGAACTTCCACACAATGGCTCACGCCGGGAAATGCGCAAGGCGTTGATCCGTCTGCGCATGGAGATGCATCGCCAGGAAATTCGTCATGAAACTGCGCAAGTGCTGCAACCCTTGCAGCGCATGCGCGGCATGACGCAAAACCTGCAAGGTGGTTTCGGCATCAAGCACGCGCCGCTCTGGGGCGTAGCCGCTGTCACACTGCTCGGTTTCATCACCGGCAAAGGCGCGAAAAGCGGCGGTGTCGGTGGTCTGACCCGATTGGTTCGCCTGGGCACCAGCCTCGGGCCGCTGATCAAACTGGTCATGCAGAGCTCGGGCAAACGCTGACGCCGCGCATCTGGCTGCATTCTTGCAAAGGCTGCGGGATTGAATCTCTTATCCGGAGGTTCAATCCCGCGCGCCTATCCGGCCGACTGGAACATCCAGAACAAGAATGACTAAGGAGGCCCCGTGATCGACGGGCAACCGCTCGCCTGCTTTCAACCTTTCATCGACACCGCTACCGGACGCATTGCCGGCGTTGAAGCACTGGGGCGGCTGCGTCAGGCCGATGGTCAACTGACCTCGGTCGGCCCGCTGTTCGCCGTCCCGCACACTCCGGCAATTGCATTGCGACGCCTCGACCGACAGATTCGTGACAACGCCTTGAGTCGCCTGCATGAAGCGCCGCCCGACTGGTTTCTCAGCCTGAACATATCGCCGCGCTGGATCAGCCGCCTGCGCGCCGATCAGGATTTGCCGAGCCTCAAACAAATCGCCCGACACGGCGTCGATCCGCAGCGCATCGTCTTCGAAATCACTGAGTTGGGCGGCAACAGCCAGCGTCTGGTCGAGGTGGTCAAGCGCTACCGCGATGCCGGGGCGCGGATTGCCATCGACGATTTCGGCGCCGGGTATTCGCAACTGGACCGCGTGCTGGCCTTGCAACCGGACATCCTCAAGCTCGACATGCGTCTGTTTCAAGCGGCAGCCCTCGGCGGGCCGAGCAGCGATGTGGTCAAGGCACTGGCGCAAATGGCCGAGAAAACCGGCTGCTGGATTATTGCCGAAGGCGTGGAAACCGAAGCGCAGCTGAATTTCGCACTCGAATGCGGATCGCGCTACGTGCAAGGCTTTCTGTTTGCACGGGCGGAGGAAGCGTTTTTCTCCACCGACGCATTCGTCCCGCGCTTCGCCGAACTGCGTCAGCGCTATGTAAAACAGAAACTGGCCGAACGCGGTCAATTGATGAGCATGCGCCGCCAACTCGGCGAGCTGATGAGCATTCTGCAAACCTGGGCTCAAGCGCGCGCGCCACTCAGCGCCCTGCCGCAATTGGACGCCTTTCCGTGGCTGTTGCGTTTCTACCAGTGCGATCGGCATGGCACGCAACTGACGCCGAATCTGGAATGGCGCGCGAGCGGCTGGATCGCCGACAACCGTTATCTGGGCCACAACTGGTCGTGGCGACCGTACTTCTATCATCTGCTGGCAGAGGGCTGGGAAGAGCGTCGACTGACGCTGTCCAACACCTACCGCGACGCCACCAGCAACCAGTACTGCCTGACTGCCGGACAGTTTTTCGACAACGGCGAACGCCTGCTGCTGATCGACATCGACGCTGCGGGTCTTTAGTTGCGCTTGCGGATGCCAGCGCGAACCGGGAAGCTACGGCATCAGTCACCTGACGGAGAGAATCAGCCTTGGATTGGCAGACCCTGCTCAACCGCGAACGCCTCGGAAAACCGCTGCACAGCCCGCAAGAACTCGGCCGCAGCCCCTTCCACAAAGACCATGACCGGATCATTTTCTCCGGCGCCTTTCGCCGTCTGGGGCGCAAGACCCAAGTGCATCCGGTGTCGAGCAACGACCACATCCACACACGCCTGACCCATTCGCTGGAAGTCAGCTGTGTCGGCCGCTCGCTGGGCATGCGTGTCGGCGAAACCTTGCGCAGCGCCCTGCCCGACTGGTGTGACCCGAGCGACCTGGGCATGGTCGTGCAATCGGCCTGCCTGGCGCACGACATCGGCAACCCGCCATTCGGCCACTCCGGCGAAGATGCGATTCGTCACTGGTTTCAGCAAGCGGCCGGACGCGGCTGGCTCGATGCGATGAGCGAGGCCGAACGCGGCGACTTTCTCAATTTCGAAGGCAACGCCCAAGGCTTTCGCGTGCTCACCCAGCTCGAGTATCACCAGTTCGACGGTGGCACCAGGCTGACCTACGCGACTCTCGGCACTTACCTCAAGTACCCGTGGACTGCGCGCCACGCCGACGCCCTCGGCTACAAGAAACACAAGTTCGGTTGCTATCAGAGCGAGTTGCCGTTGCTCGAACAGATCGCCCACAAGCTCGGCCTGCCGCAGATCGAAGACCAGCGTTGGGCGCGCCATCCGTTGGTGTACCTGATGGAAGCGGCGGATGACATCTGCTATGCGCTGATCGATCTGGAAGACGGCGTCGAAATGGAGCTGCTCGAGTATTCCGAAGTCGAAGCCTTGCTGCTCGGCCTGGTCGGCGACGATCTGCCGGAAACCTATCGCCTGCTCGGGCCGGAGGATTCGCGCCGGCGCAAACTGGCGATCCTGCGTGGCAAGGCCATCGAACACCTGACCAACGCCGCCGCCCGGGCATTCGTCGAGCAGCAGGACGCCTTGCTCGCGGGTACCTTGTCCGGCGACCTGGTTGAGCATATGCATGGCCCGGCCAAACGTTGCGTGTTGAACGCCAAGGACATCGCCCGCCGGAAAATCTTCCAGGACAAACGCAAGACTCTGCATGAGATCGGCGCCTACACCACGCTGGAAATCTTGCTCAATGCGTTCTGTGGCGCGGCCCTGGAACAACACAATGGGCGAACGCCTTCGTTCAAGAGTCGCAGGATCCTCGACCTGCTCGGCAACAATGCGCCAGACCCGCAAGGTCCGTTACACGCTTCGTTCTTGCGCATGATCGATTTCATCGCGGGCATGACCGACAGCTACGCCAGTGATATGGCGCTGGAGATGACTGGACGCTCCAGCCATTGAAACACTGCCCGGGCCGCCAGTGATTGACCGGCCCAAGCATAATAAAACCTCAAATAACAACTGAAGATTAGTCTCCAGCTGTTATTTGAGATTAAACAAACAGACTTTCAGCAATACACGCAGCCCCCATCGAAATATCACAACTGCCGAAGCCACTTCTCTACCTACGTCATACCTAGTTCGCGCGTAGTCACATTCCTCATTACTTGTAGGATTAATCCTAGATTGCCGCTGAAGGCCTGTCAGTCCATGCGACCACTCGTCCATCTGAGCTAAGGTGCGCCCTTTATTTGCGCTCGTATGGGATTTGATTATGAACTCCGTTTTTATTGTCGACGATCACCCGGTCATTCGCCTCGCGGTTCGAATGTTACTGGAACATGAAGGTTATAAAGTCGTCGGAGAAACCGATAACGGGGTCGATGCCATGCAGATGGTTCGCGAATGCTTGCCCGACCTGATCATTCTCGATATCAGCATTCCCAAGCTGGACGGCCTGGAAGTCCTCGCCCGCTTCAACGCCATGAGCTCGCCATTCAAGACTCTGGTACTCACCGCGCAGTGCCCGACCTTGTTCGGTATTCGCTGCATGCAATCCGGGGCGTCGGGTTATGTGTGCAAACAGGAAGACTTGAGTGAACTGGTCAGCGCGATAAAAGCCGTACTGTCCGGTTATAACTACTTCCCGAGTCAAGCCTTGAACCCTGTTCGCAATGATGATGTGCGTTATGCAGAACTGGAACTATTCAAATCCGTCAATGACCGCGAACTCATGGTCTTGCAACTATTCGCCCAGGGACGTACCAACAAGGAAATTGCCAAAGGCATGTTTCTGAGCAACAAGACCGTAAGCACTTATAAAAAACGTCTGATGCAGAAGCTCAAGGCCAGGTCCCTGGTAGAACTTATCGAAATGGCCAAACGTAACGCACTTGTGTGAGAGCCAACATGCCCCGCGGTTTAAAGAATTTCCTGATTGCACTTGGCGCTGGTTTTTGTTTCAGCACTTTTGCGACCGCCACGCCCAATAGTGCGCAAGAGCTCACTTTGCTCAGTCGCTCAATGAAGGGATCAATACCGCTCTTGCTTGACCCCTCGCAACAGGAATGGCTGCGCACGCGCAACGAGTTGATTCTGGGCACGTCAGCTCCAGACTACCCACCGTTCGACATGACCGCCGGTGGCAACGATTATGAAGGTTATACCGCGGACTATGCCGGCCTCGTTGGCCAGGCGACGGGGCTACCCATCAAGGTCAAACGCTTTGCCTCGCGCGATGCTGCAATTCGTGCATTGATCGATGGCAATATCGACATGCTCGGTACCGCCAACGGCTTCGAGGCCAGTAACGCGAATATCGTCCTGTCGCGACCCTACGCCATCGACCAGCCAGTACTGGTGACCCGGGAAGGCGAAACCCGCGCCCTGTCGGAGGGGTTGGCCGGCTTGCGCCTGAGCATGGTTTATCACTATCTCCCGCTGAACGAGGTCAGGACTTTATACCCCAAAGCCCTGATCACCTCCTGGCCGTCCTATCAGAACGCGATCAATGCGGTCGCCTTCGATCAGGCCGACGTGTTCCTCGGCGATACCATTTCCACTCACTACATGATCAACAAGGGTTACCTGAACAACGTGCGGATGGCCAACTTCGGCAAGCACGAGGCCCATGGGTTCAGCTTCGCAGTGCTGCGCAGCAACGTGCAACTGCTGGGCGTCATCAACGCAGCGCTCAAGGCTGTGTCGGGCAACGAACGGGAAAACATCGCCAAGCGCTGGAGCGCCGGCAGCGACATATTGCTCACCGATCAAAAACTGCAACTGACCACACGCGAAGAGCAATGGCTGAAAAAGAACCCGGTGGCCAGCGTAGTGGTCAACGAGGCGTTCGCGCCGCTGACGTTCTTCGACAGCGAGGACAACTTCCGCGGCATCAGCGCTGACTTGCTCGAATTGATCCGCCTGCGCACTGGGCTGCGCTTCGAAATCCGTCGCAGCCGCAGCGATGCAGAAATGATCAAACAGGTTGAAAGTCATCAGGCAGATTTGATTGCAGCCTTGCTGCCAACCGATCAGCGTGAGGAAACCCTGAATTTCAGTCGTCCCTACCTCGAGAATTCCTACGTGCTGTTGACCCGCAAATCGGCCGACAGTCCAACCCATCTGGGACAGCTCAAACGCAAGCGGCTGGCGATTGCCCAGGGCAACCCGATGATCGCGTACCTGCGCCGCGAGTTTCCGCGGATTCAGTTGATCGAAACACCTGACACCTTCAGCGCAGTGGCAATGCTTGACGAAGGCCAGGTCGAAGGCGCGGTCAATTCGTTGGTCATTGCCAACTATTTCATCGGCTCACGGATCTTTGAACATCCTTTGCAGATCACCACCACCATAGGCACGCGCCAAGCGGCTTTCTCGCTGGCGACCGCCAAGGACAGCACCGAGCTGGCTTCGATCATCGACAAGACTTTGATGAGCATCACGCCTGAAGAGCTGGGCATCATCAACGGTCGCTGGCGCGGTTATTCGAGCCTTTCGCAAGGCACCTGGCGCCATTACCAGCGCCTGTTTTATCAAGTGATCGGCACGGGCTGTCTGCTGTTGCTGCTGTCACTGCTGTGGAATGCCTACATGCGCCGCCAGATCAATCAGCGCAAGGCCGCCGAGCGGGCGCTGAACGACCAGCTGGAGTTCATGGGTTCGCTGGTCAATGGCACGCCGCACCCGATCTACGTGCGTGACCGCCAGGGTTTGCTGCAAAGTTGCAACGACAGCTATCTCCAGGCGTTCAATGCCCGCCGCGAAGACGTGATCGGCAAAAGCGTGATGCAGGGCGCAATGAACAACGCTTTCGAAGCCAGGGTTTATCAGGCGGACTATCAGCGGGTGGTGGCCGAAGGCAAGGCGCTGGTGCTCGACCGGCCACTGCATATCGGCAATCGCCGGCTGACGATCTATCACTGGATCCTGCCGTATCGCGACTCCAGCGGCGAAGTGCAAGGGATCATCGGTGGCTGGATCGATATCAGTGAACGCCGCGAACTACTGGACGAGCTACGTAGCGCGAAAGAGCGCGCGGACGATGCCAATCGGGCCAAAAGTACCTTCCTGGCCACCATGAGTCATGAAATCCGCACCCCGATGAATGCCGTGATCGGCATGCTTGAGCTGACACTCAAGCGTATGGATCAGGAGCATCCGGACCGCTCCAGCATTGAAACCGCCTACCACTCGGCCAAAGACCTGCTGGGCCTGATCGGCGATATTCTGGATATTGCGCGGATCGAATCCGGGCGCCTGAGCCTGAGCCCGGAGCGGATCAATCTGATCGACACCATTGGCTCGGTGATCAGAATTTTCGAAGGTCTGGCCCGACAAAAAAGGCTCACCCTGCTTCTGAGCGTCTCGCCGGCGGAGTTGAACGTTGACGTCTGCCTCGACCCGTTGCGCTTCAAGCAGGTACTGTCGAACCTGATCAGCAATGCCATCAAGTTCACCGAAAGCGGGCATGTGCGGGTCACGCTGGATCTTCTGGCCAGTGATTCCCCGAGTTGCTCTCTGGTGCAGTTGACCGTCCAGGACAGCGGCGTTGGTATCAGCGCCGAAGACCAGCGCCAACTGTTCCAGCCTTTTACCCAGGCGCACAATCCCGGACTGAAAACCGGAGGCGGCGCGGGCCTTGGCCTGGTCATCAGCCGCAACCTGTGCGAAATGATGGGCGGCAAACTGCAGCTGAGCAGTCAGCCCGGAATCGGCACGCAAGTAAGCGTTTCCCTGCCCCTGAACATTCTGCCCGCCGAGGTCAAATCAGCAACCAGCCAACCTGAAATCCAGCCTGCCGCTGCGCCCCTGAGCGTGCTCGTGGTCGACGATCATCCGGCCAATCGCCTGTTGATGTGCCAGCAACTGGAGTTTCTCGGGCATCACTTCTGCATCGCCGAAGAAGGCGGCAGCGGGCTGGAAAAATGGAAGAACGGCTCGTTCGACCTGGTCATCGCAGACTGCAACATGCCGGTCATGAACGGCTACGAGCTGACCCGCGCGATTCGCCGACATGAACAGCACACTCGACGCCCGCCGTGCACCGTGCTGGGCTTTACCGCCAACGCTCAACCCGAGGAGATTGTGCGTTGCAAGCAGGCCGGCATGAACGATTGCCTGTTCAAGCCGCTGAGCCTGAGTGTCCTGAGCGAGTGGGTCAACAGCATCCAGCCGCTGTTTCAGACCCCGGCATTCAATGTGCAGGGCCTCAACCTGCTGACGGGCGGCAACCCACTCCAGGCGCGGCGCTTGCTGGCCGAGTTGCTCAACAGCAGCCGGATCGATCGGCAAGACCTGCTGGCACTGTCCGCCGAGCATGATCGTCAGGCGCTTGCGGCGATTGCCCACAAAATCAAGGGCGCCGCGCGCATTGCTCAGGCGACGCGCCTGATCGACAGTTGCGATGCACTCGAAGAAGCCTGCCTGCAAGCAATGCCGCTGGAAGAAATCGAACGGCGCTGCAAAGCAAGCAGCCTGGCTATCCTCGAACTCGAGCGGGCACTCGAACAACAACTTGTGCTGAGTGAGCAAAGCGAAATGAGCCCGGGTTAACTATGCTTGGGCGCTGAGCAGTGTGTTTAACATCACGGAGCGACCGCAATGCCCAGCCCACTGCGCCCGGATCAACGCCGGTTTCCTCTGCACGTACACATCAGCGTCATGTTCACCTTTCTGCTGCTGCTCACCGGAATCGTGCTCGGGCTGTTCAATTACCGGCAGACCACGCAGATCATCCTGTCGAGCAGCGAAAAGCTGTTCAACCGCATCGAGCAGGATGTGCGCGTTGACTTGCAGACCACTTACGCACCAATCCGCCATCTGCTGAGCCTGCTGGCGGATAACCCGGCCACCGAGGCGTCCGGTCTCGAACAACGGCTGGCGTTGCTCAAACCCTTTGCCCGCTCACTCACCGACAACCCGGATCTGGCGTCGCTCTACCTCGGTTATGCCAACGGTGATTTTTTCATGGTGCGGCCCTTGCGCAGCGCAGCACTGAAAACCTTGCTCAAGGCGCCAGAAACCGCGGCGTATCAGGTGTGGAGCATCGAGCATGACGCCACCGGCGAATCGCGTTCTCAATCCTTGTTCTTTGATCAACTGCTGGTGCCGCTGGGCCGCCAGGACAATCCTGACGACGCCTATGATCCGCGCAGTCGCGCCTGGTACAGCAACGCGCGGCAACAAACCGAGCAGATCACCACCGAACCCTACGTGTTTTTTTCCACGCACAACGTCGGCACCACCCTCGCCCGCCGCAGTGGCGACCATGCCGTCATCGGCGCCGATCTGACCCTTGATACCCTTTCCGCAACCCTGACCAAACACGTGGTGACGCCAGCGACGGAGATCGTCCTGTTCGATGCCGACGGCAACGCCGTGGCCTACCCCGATAGCAGCCGACTGATCGTCGATGATCGCACTGCGCGCCTGGCCAAAGCTGCCGACCTGAGTCCGAGCCTGCATGCACTGCTGACTGGTGAACATACCGGCAACCGCCTGGAAGCCGAGGGTCGGCAATGGATCGTCGCCCGCAGCAGCCTGCAGGAAGGCGGGCCGCAAGGTCTGCAGATGGCGTTGCTGGTGCCCGAAGACGAATTGCTGGTCGACGCTTACCGCATGCGCTGGCAAGGCGCGCTGATCACCCTCGCGACCTTGCTCCTGTGCCTGCCACTCGGTTGGCTGATTTCGCGCATTCTGGTCAAACCACTGCACGCACTGGTCAAGGAAGCCGATGCGATCCGCAGTTTCGATTTCAATTTTCCCGTGACCCGCCGCTCCCCGGTGCTGGAGGTCGATCAGTTGAGCGTGTCGATGGCGCGCATGAAGGAGACACTCTCGAGCTTCTTCCGCATCACCGACAGCCTGACCGCCGAAACCCGCTTCGCCCCGCTGCTGCAACGGGTGCTGTTCGAAACGGTGCAGATTGCTCAGGCCCAGGCCGGCCTGATCTACCTGCGCGAGAGCGACGGCAATCGCATGGAGCCTTCCGGATTGGTGATCGACGGGACTTCGCAAGCGCTGGCGTCGTTCGATATCCAAGGCCAGAGTCTCGACGCCGCGCAGAGTCCGGCATGGTTTGAGCAACTGACGAACGCCGACAATGTGGTGAGCAACCTCGGCTTCGAACAGGCCGCCGATTTGCAAAAAGTCCTGCTGGCCATGGCTGCGCCGCGTGTGCACCTGATCGGCATCCGTCTACGCAATCGCCACAATGAAACCGTTGGCCTGCTGATTCTGTTGATCAATGACAGCGGCGCTCAGGCCGATCTGGAGAAGCTGCGTCCTGACCGCATCGCCTTCCTGCAAGCGGTGTCCGGCGCGGCGGCGGTGAGTATCGAAAGCCAGCGCCTGCAAGCCAGACAGAAACAACTGCTGGATGCGTTCATTCAATTGTTGGCCGGGGCGATCGACGCCAAAAGTCCTTATACCGGCGGGCACTGTCAGCGCGTACCGGAACTGACGCTGATGCTCGCGCATGCCGCCGCTGCCAGTCAGAAAACCCAATTTCGTGACTACCAACCCAGCGAGGATGAGTGGGAAGCCCTGCACATCGCTGCGTGGCTGCACGACTGCGGCAAGGTCACCACACCGGAATACGTGGTGGATAAAGCCACCAAACTGGAAACCATCAACGATCGTATCCATGAAATCCGCACCCGCTTCGAAGTGCTTAAACGCGATGCCTGGATCAGTTACTGGCAGGCATTGGCCCTTGGCGGCGATGAAACGCAGCTGGCCAAATTACGCGACGAACTTCTCGCCGGTCTGGACGATGACTTCGCCTTCGTCGCGCGCTGCAATCTGGGCAGCGAAGCCATGGCGGAAGCCGATCTGCAACGCCTCGCACAAATCGCTCAGCGCACCTGGAGCCGCACGCTGGACGACCGCCTGGGCGTGTCCTGGGAAGAGAACCGGCGTCAGGCGCAAACACCGCCACCGATCTTGCCGGTCAGCGAATCGTTGTTGGCGGACAAGCCCGAACATCTGCTCGAACGCGCCGACAGCGAACTGATTCCGGCGGACAATCCGTGGGGTTTCAAACTCGACGTGCCGCGTTATAAATACAACCGCGGCGAGCTGTACAACCTGAGCATTACCCGCGGCACGCTGACGCGCGAGGAGCGTTACATCATCAACCATCACATGGTGCAGACGATCCTGATGCTCAGCCACCTGCCCTTCCCCGGCCACCTGGACAGCGTCGCGGAGATCGCCGGCGGTCACCATGAAAAAATGGACGGCAGCGGTTATCCGAAACGTCTCAAGCGCGAAGAGATGAGCCTGCCGGCGCGGATGATGGCGATTGCCGACATCTTCGAAGCGCTGACCGCCGCCGACCGCCCCTACAAGAAGGCCAAGACTCTCAGCGAGGCGCTGGGAATCATGGCCACCATGTGCCGCGAGGCGCATATCGATGCCGAACTGTTCGGGCTGTTCATCAGCGACGGCGTGTACCTGCAATACGCCCTGCGTTTTCTCGATCCAAAGCAGATCGATGCAGTCGACCCCGACGCCGTGTTGCTCAAGGCCGGGATCAAGCCTTGATCAGCAGTCGGTCAGACGCAGAAAGATCGCCGCCAGTTGCTCGATACCGGCCTGATCAGCAGCACCGAATCGGGCAATTTTCGGACTATCGAGATCAAGCACGCCGATCAGGCGACCATCCTTGACCAACGGCACGACCAATTCACTGTTCGACGCACTGTCGCACGCGATATGGCCGGGGAACGCGTGAACGTCTTCCACTCGCTGCGTCTGCAAACTCGCGGCCGCTGCGCCGCATACACCCCGACCGAACGGAATGCGCACGCAAGCGATCTGGCCCTGAAACGGGCCGAGCACCAGCTCTTCGTTGCGGTTGAGGTAGAACCCGGCCCAGTTCAGATCATCGAGCTGGTTAAACAGGAACGCTGAAAACTGCGCCGCGTTGGCGATAAAATCGCGCTCGTCCGCCAGCAGCGACTCCAGTTGCGCGGCCAACATGCCATAACCTTCCAGGCCCTGGCCGCTCTGTTGCAAATCAATCATGCCTTGTGCTCCAGCAATTTCAGTCCCACCCAATATCGGGCGAATTGGTACGCGCAGCGTCCGTTGCGATTGCCGCGGCCAGTGGCCCAGCGCACGGCGAGGATGTCCAGCGCTTCGTCGCGCTGCCAGCTCAGATTGGCCTTGGCCGCCAACTGGCCGATCCAGTGTTCAACGACGTTGAGGAAATGTTCTTGGGTAAACGGATAAAACGACAGCCACAGGCCGAAGCGATCCGACAGCGCGATCTTGTCTTCCACCGCTTCACTCGGATGCAGTTCGCCGTCGACGCGCTTCCAGTTTTCGTTGTCGCTTTCTTTCTCCGGCACCAGATGGCGACGGTTGGAGGTGGCGTACAGCAGCACATTGTCCGGCGCCTGTTCCAGCGAGCCATCGAGCACGCTTTTGAGTACGCGGTAATCGCCTTCGCCAGACTCGAACGACAAGTCGTCGCAAAACAACACGAAACGTTGCGGCAGCTTGCCGATCTGCTCGACCACGCGCGGCAAGTCTGCCAGGTGGTCGCGCTCGATCTCGATCAAACGCAGGCCGGCGCTGGCGTGTTCAGCCAGCAGCGCGCGCACCAGCGAGGATTTTCCGGTGCCGCGCGAACCCCAGAGCAAAGCGTGGTTGGCCGGCATGCCATCGAGGAACTGCCGGGTGTTGCGCCCCAGTTGCTCCAGCTGCCGATCCACGCCGATCAGGTCGGACAGCCGCATGTCGAGGCTGACGTCCAGCGGCAGCAAATAGCCCGTGCGGCCGTCACGCTGCCAGCGGGCGGCGAGGCAGGTGTTCCAGTCGATGACCGGGCGTGTTGCCGGCAACAACGGTTCGATACGTGCCAGAACCGACTCGGCGCGCTCAAGAAAAGCATTCAATCGGGAATCCACGTCTTCTCCTCGGGCTCGTTCACAGTGATGATGGCGATGCGGCGATGATGTACAGCGTTCGACACCGGCCCGACCCTTGTTACAAGGCGATTCGGGAACCCCGTTATCCGTACGTGATCGACTATGCTTGAGCAGCGAAGGGAAACGGAAGTGGTTCAACACCCCATGGATATCAAATTCACCCACCGGCTGTCATACAAACAGGCCCGGCTTACCGTGCTGGTCGGGTTCATTCTGGGCACGCTGCTCAGCCTGCTGCAAATCGGTATCGATTATGCCAGCGAAGACGCCTCCATCAACCGGGAAATCCTCTCGTTGCTGGAAATCAGCCATAACCCGGCATCGCGCATCGCCTACAACATCGACGCTGAACTGGCGCAAGAGCTGACACTGGGCCTGCTGCGCTCGCCCGCAATCATCTCCGCGCAGTTGACCGACAACAACCAGACGGTGCTGGCCAGCGTCAAACGCCCGGAGCTGCAAAGCGGTTACCGGATGATCAGCGACTTTCTGTTTGGTGCCAAACGCCAGTTCGAGGACCGCCTGTACCTCGATCACTTACCCAACGAATCCCTCGGCATCCTCAGCCTTGAAGTCGACACTTACGCGTTTGGCAGCCGCTTCCTGCGCCGGGCCGAGATCACTCTGCTCAACGGCTTCGCCCGCAGCCTGATCCTCACCGGGATACTGCTGGCGTTGTTCTACGTGATGCTGACCAAACCGTTCGTACGGGTGATCCGCGAACTCAGCAGTCGCGATCCGCGCAGCGCCGAACCGACCACACTGGAATGCCCGGCCGGGCACGCCAATGACGAAATCGGCGTACTGGTCAAAGTCGCCAATCAACAGTTTGAAAACATCGCCACGGAAATCCAGCAACGGCGCAACGCCGAAAATCGCCTGACCGAATACCTCGCGCGACTGGAAGACATCGTCTCGGCGCGCACCGCTGAACTCAAAGCGATCAACGCCCGGCTCAGCCAATCCAATCAGGAACTGGAAGTCGCGCGCAGCACTGCGCTGGACATGGCCGAAGCGCGCTCGGCATTTCTCGCCAACATGAGCCATGAAATCCGCACGCCGCTGAATGGCTTGCTGGGAATGATTGCGCTGTCGCTCGACGGCCCGCTCAACGCCGAACAGCAACAGCAACTGTCGATTGCCCACGACTCGGGCAAGGTCCTGGTGGAGTTGCTCAACGATATTCTCGACCTGTCGAAATTCGACGCCGGGCAACTGGAGCTTGAGCACATCCCGTTCGACCTCGGTTCGCTGATCGAAGACACCGCCAACCTGCTGTCGCAGAACGCCGCTCCTAGCGTCGAGCTGACTTGCCTGATCGATCCGCATTTTCCGGCGCTGGTACTCGGCGACCCCACGCGGGTGCGGCAGATCGTCAGCAACCTGCTGTCCAACGCGCTGAAATTCACCCGCTTCGGCCGGGTCGACGTGCGCTTGTCGACCTGCAAGGACGGCGTGCGCATTGAGGTCTGCGATACCGGCATCGGTATTGCGCAGGACGCGCAGGTGAAGATCTTCCAGCCATTCACCCAGGCCGGCGCCGGCATCACTCGTCAGTACGGCGGCACCGGGTTGGGTCTGGCGCTGACCTACAACCTGTGCGAAGCGATGCAGGGGCGCCTGACCATCAGCTCCGAGGCCGGGTTCGGCAGTCAGTTCTGCGCTGAGCTGCCGCTGCCCTGCCACACCCGCGCGGTAACGCCCCCGCCATTGAACGGCAAAATCCTCGCTATCACAGGCACCAGCAGCGGTCTGGCAGAAATGTTGAAAACCCAGCTGCCGGTCTGGGGGCTGAGTTATGAACAACGCACGATTGATGACTCGCTACTGGGCCTGGCGCCGGATGTGCTGATCACCGATTGCCCGGAATGCCTGTTCGGCCTGCGCCCGACGCTGACTGCGCCGATTCTGCTGGTGACGGCCTACGGCAGCTTTCTGCCCAGCGAAGAGGCCGCTGCACTGGCGCCGTTGCAGCAGCAGGCACGGCCGCTGGCGCGCAATGCGCTGTATCAGAATCTGCGCCGCACCCTGCAACCGGACATCGCCACGATCGACGACACGCGCCTGATAGCGCCGCCATCGCGACGACGCGGGCGCGTGCTATTGGTCGAAGACAATCCGGTCAACCAGTTGGTGGCCAAAGGCATGCTCGGCAAACTCGGTTGTGAGGTGGTGGTGGCCGCGCACGGCGCTGAAGCGCTGGATCAGCTGGAACATGACGAATTCGATCTGGTGCTGATGGACTGCAACATGCCGGTGATGGATGGCTACGAGGCGAGCCGGCAGATCCGCCAGAGCGGCCGCTGGCCAGCCTTGCCGATTGTCGCCCTGACCGCTAATGCGATGTCCGAAGAACGCGAACGCTGCCGCCAGGCGGGCATGAGCGACTACCTGGCCAAGCCGTTTCGCCGCGAAGAACTGGCCGCGCTGCTGGATCAGTGGATTCCCGCTACGCCAGCGCTTTGATCTGCCCCAACAGGTGATCGAGGCCGTTGCGCAAATCGTTGAGCTGATCCAGATCGACCCCGCTGTCACACAGCAAACGGGCCTTGATCGGCCCGACTTGCTCACGCAATGCCTGACCATCGGGCGTGAGGCTCAGATGCACCTCGCGCTCATCCCGCGCCGAACGCTGGCGCTGCACCAGTTGCAACTGCTCCAGGCGCTTGAGCAGCGGCGTCAGCGTTCCGGAGTCCAGTGCCAGACGTTCGCCCAGCGCCTTCACCGTCGGTTGCTCCGGCGCCGCGACCTGCCATTCCCACAACACCAGCATTGCCAGGTATTGCGGGTAGGTCAGGCCGAGCTGATCGAGCATCGGCTTGTAGGCGCGGATCACCGCGCGCGATGCGGCATACAGCTTGAAACACAGCTGGTTATCGAGCTGCAGCGAATCAACCGACAGCTTGCTCATTTGAGCAGGGCTTCGATCTCGCTGCTCAGATCCTGCGGCTTGGTGGTCGGGGCGAACCGCTTGACCAACTTGCCGTCCTTGCCGATGAGGAACTTGGTGAAGTTCCACTTGATGCCCTGTGAGCCGAGCAGACCGGGTGCGCGTTTCTTCAACTGCACGAACAGCGGATGCGCGTCGGAGCCATTGACGTCGATCTTCTTGAACAGCGGAAAGCTCACGCCGTAGTTGATCTCGCAGAACTCGCTGATCGCGCCCTCATTGCCCGGCTCCTGCTTGCCGAACTGATTGCACGGAAAGCCCAGGACCACCAGCCCTTGGTCCTTGTAGGTCTGCCACAACTCTTCAAGACCTTTGTATTGCGGGGTAAACCCGCACTTGCTCGCGGTGTTGACCACCAGCACCGCCTTGCCGGCGAAATCGGCGAGGGTCTTCTGCTCACCCTTGATGGTGGTGCACGGGATGCTCAGCAGGTTATCGCTCATGGTGCGCACTCGAAATAGTTGAGAAGCGCTAAAAGTAGCGAGCAATTGAATTGTGTGCAATTTAATTATCCGAAAGGCGACCCGTGGATCGCCCGGACACCCTATTCGCGCGGCACCAGATCCAGGCATACCGAGTTAATGCAGTAGCGCAGGCCAGTCGGCGCCGGGCCGTCGGGGAATACGTGACCCAGATGCGCATCGCAGCGCGCGCACTTCACTTCGGTGCGGATCATGCCGTGGGTGGTATCACGGATTTCGCTCATCGCATTGTCGCCGATCGGCGCGTAGAAGCTCGGCCAGCCGCAGCCCGAATCAAACTTGGTCTTCGAATCGAACAGCGGCTCATTGCAGCAGATGCAGTGGTAGACGCCGTCGGTCTTGGTGTCGTTGTATTTGCCGGAAAACGGTCGCTCGGTCGCACTCAGACGGCAGACGTTGTACTGCTCCGGATCGAGCATGGCTTTCCATTCTTCCAGGGTTTTCTGCAACTTTTCCATCATCACACCTCAGCGGCTGAAAAAGCCCGATCTGTACCTTTTCCACGGATCGGGTGGCACGTATGATTGCGCCTCGTCATACGCCAGTCTGGCAGCGGGATCCTGCGCATTCAAACGGATTCTGGTAACCGCCACTCAAGACACTTGCCTGTGTGAAGACGCAGCAATCCCAGCACGGTAGTCCATCCGCCGCCTGGATCGTTCATTTTCGGGATCACATCGCCATGCAGTTCAGCAAATCGAACAAGCTCGCCAACGTCTGCTACGACATTCGCGGCCCGGTGCTCAAGCACGCCAAACGTCTGGAAGAGGAAGGCCATCGCATCCTCAAGCTGAACATCGGCAACCCGGCGCCTTTTGGTTTCGAAGCGCCGGACGAAATTCTTCAGGATGTGATCCGCAACCTGCCGACCGCCCAAGGCTACAGCGACTCCAAAGGCCTGTTCAGCGCGCGCAAGGCCGTGATGCAGTATTACCAGCAGAAGCAGGTTGAAGGCGTCGGCATCGAAGACATCTACCTCGGCAACGGTGTGTCCGAGCTGATCGTGATGTCGTTGCAGGCACTGCTCAACAACGGTGACGAAGTGCTGGTGCCGGCGCCGGACTACCCGCTGTGGACCGCTGCGGTGAGCCTGGCTGGCGGCAACGCGGTGCATTACCTGTGCGACGAGGGTGCCGCCTGGTTCCCGGATCTGGCCGACATGAAAGCCAAGATCACCCCGAACACCAAAGCCATGGTGATCATCAACCCGAATAACCCGACCGGCGCGGTGTATTCGAAAGAAGTATTGCTGGGCATGCTCGAACTGGCACGCCAGCACAATCTGGTGGTGTTCTCCGACGAGATCTACGACAAGATTCTCTACGACGACGCCGTGCACATCTGCACCGCTTCACTGGCGCCAGACTTGCTGTGCCTGACTTTCAACGGTCTGTCGAAGTCGTATCGCGTGGCGGGCTTCCGCTCCGGCTGGATCGCGATTTCCGGTCCCAAGCACAACGCCCAGAGCTACATCGAAGGCATCGACATGCTGGCTAATATGCGCCTGTGCGCCAACGTGCCGAGCCAGCATGCGATCCAGACCGCCCTCGGCGGCTACCAGAGCATCAACGATCTGGTGTTGCCGCAAGGTCGTCTGCTGGAGCAGCGCAACCGCACATGGGAGTTGCTCAACGACATTCCCGGCGTCAGCTGCGTCAAGCCGATGGGCGCTTTGTACGCGTTCCCGCGCATCGATCCGAAAGTCTGCCCGATCTTCAACGACGAGAAATTTGTCCTCGACCTGCTGCTGTCCGAGAAGCTGCTGGTGGTCCAGGGCACAGCGTTCAACTGGCCGTGGCCGGATCACTTCCGCGTCGTGACCCTGCCACGCGTTGATGACCTCGACATGGCCATCGGACGCATCGGCAACTTCCTCAAGTCCTACCGCCAGTAACTGGCCATCAGTGCGCAACGGCCCCGGACGTTGCGCACTGTCTGATTCAGCAACACTTCTGCGCCCCCCATTCCTATACGCCTTCTACACTTGCGCTGCGTCTGCACTGCATGCGTCTGACGTAATGCCGACGGGGATTGCCTGTGCGTCGTCCATGTCGCTATTGCTCGTGGGAAATGCCTGCGGAGCACGGAATTCGCTGTAGGACACAGTTTGAAATAGTCACCCGGTTGAATAGCCCGGTGCCGCACCTTATATACCCCGCAGTACGCTACATCTTTAGCTCGAGGAGATTTCTACAACCATGATGCGCATCCTGCTGTTTTTGGCCACTAACCTGGCGGTCGTGCTGATAGCCAGCATCACCCTGAGCCTGTTCGGCTTCAACGGGTTCATGGCGGCCAACGGGGTTGATCTCAACCTCAGTCAGCTGCTGGTTTTCTGTGCGGTCTTTGGTTTCGCCGGTTCACTGATTTCGCTGTTCATCTCCAAGTGGATGGCGAAGATGAGCACCAGCACCCAGATCATTACTCAGCCGCGCACGCGGCATGAGCAATGGCTGCTGCAAACCGTCGAGCAACTGTCCCGCGAAGCCGGGATCAAGATGCCCGAAGTGGGTATTTTCCCGGCCTACGAAGCAAACGCCTTCGCCACTGGCTGGAACAAGAACGACGCACTGGTCGCGGTCAGCCAGGGTCTGCTGGAGCGTTTCTCGCCAGATGAGGTGAAAGCGGTTCTGGCCCACGAAATCGGTCACGTGGCCAACGGTGACATGGTCACCCTGGCGCTGATCCAGGGCGTGGTGAACACCTTTGTGATGTTCTTCGCACGGATCATCGGCAACTTCGTCGACAAGGTGATCTTCAAGAACGAAGGCGGCCAGGGCATTGCCTACTACGTGGCGACCATTTTCGCCGAACTGGTATTGGGTATCCTGGCCAGCTCGATCGTGATGTGGTTCTCGCGCAAACGCGAGTTCCGCGCGGACGAAGCCGGTGCCCGCCTGGCTGGCACCAGCGCGATGATTGGTGCGTTGCAACGCCTGCGCGCCGAACAGGGCCTGCCGGTGCATATGCCTGACACCCTGAACGCCTTCGGCATCAACGGTGGCATCAAACAGGGCTTCGCCCGCATGTTCATGAGCCACCCGCCGCTGGAAGAGCGTATTGACGCCCTGCGTCGTCGCGGCTAAGTGAACAGGCAGTAACAAGAAGGCCCGCAGCGATGCGGGCCTTTTTGTTGGTCGCTTACTTGCTGCCGATCCGATACACCCGCTCCGCCAGTCGCGTCGCCCCGGCCTGAAGGAATTTGTCGCTCTCGGCGAGTACGTCCTGCTCTTCCACAACTTCAACCGGCCATGCACCGGCAAACAAGCGCCGCACCTCGGCATCATCCACCGAAAACGGCGGCCCCGGGATTTGCGTTTGATCGTAATCCAGCGTCACCAGCAGTCCTCGGCATGCCGCTGGCAGGATCGCGTGCAGATGCGCCACATAGCGCTCACGCATCGGTGCCGGCAGGGCAATGATCGCGGCTCGGTCGTACAACGCCGAGCAACCGGCAACGTCGTCAGCCGTCAGCGCAAAGAAATCCCCGCACCGCAGTTCGATGGCACCGGCGCGATAAACCTTGAACGCACCCTCCTCGCTGATTTCCGGCTCTAACTGTTGCTCGCGAAAGAAATCCTCGACGGCTTTTTGCGTCAGCTCAACGCCGAGAACCTGATGCCCGCGCCCGGCCAGCCACAGCAAATCCAGACTTTTCCCACACAACGGCACCAACACGCGCGCCTGCGCCGGGATATCCAGCTCTGGCCAGTGCCGCGCCAGATACGGGTTCACCTCAGGCTGGTGAAAGCCGATCTGATTCGCTTCCCACTTCTTGTGCCAAAACTCCGGTTGCATGCATACCCCCAAAAATTCGATCAAAAGGCGTTAAAACTTATATTAGATTCAGATCAATCATCTGACTGAAGATGGGTCATCTTAACGCTCAGGAACCCTTCCATGTTTCCCAGCCTGTTTATCTCTCACGGTTCACCGATGCTCGCGCTGGAACCCGGGGCCAGCGGCCCGGCTCTGGCGCAACTGGCGGCCGAACTGCCCAGACCGCAAGCCATCGTTATCGTTTCCGCTCACTGGGAAAGCCACGAGCTGCTGGTCAGCAGCCATGCGCAGCCGGAAACCTGGCATGACTTCGGCGGTTTCCCCCGCGCCCTGTTCGAAGTGCAGTATCCGGCGCCGGGTAATCCGCAACTGGCCGCGCAAGTCGCCGAGCTGCTGACCGCCAACAACCTGCCGGCGCGCCTCGACCCGCGACGGCCATTCGACCATGGCGTGTGGGTGCCGCTGTCGCTGATGTACCCGCAAGCGGACATCCCGGTGGTGCAGGTTTCGCTGCCGACTCGTGGTGGCCCGGCGCTACAGACGCGCGTCGGCCAGGCACTCGGCAGCTTGCGCGCTCAGGGCTATCTGCTGATCGGTTCCGGTAGCATCACCCACAATCTGCGTGAACTGGACTGGCACGCCGGTCCGGAAAGCGTCGAGCCATGGGCGCGCGACTTCCGTGACTGGATGATAGAGAAACTCGCAGCCAATGATGAAGCGGCGCTGCACGACTATCGCCAGCAGGCACCGAATGCCGCGCGCAGCCATCCAAGCGACGAACACCTGCTGCCGCTGTACTTTGCCCGGGGTTCGGGTGGCGAGTTCAGTGTCGCGCACCAAGGCTTCACCATGGGCGCGTTGGGTATGGATATCTATCGCTTCGGCTAAGCCTGAATCGCAGGCAAAAAAAATCCCCGAACCAGTCGGGGATTTTTTATGTTCGATCAATCAGCCCAAGGGCGGATCAATCTTCGCGGTAGCGACGCAGCTTCAGCTGCTTACCGGCAACGCGAGTGTCCTTCAGCTTGGCCAGGAGTTTCTCCAGACCATCTTCCGGCAGCTCGACGAGGCTGAAGCTGTCACGCACCTGGATGCGACCGATCGCTTCACGGGCCAGACCGCCTTCGTTGAGGATGGCGCCCAGCAGGTTTTTCGCAGCGATACCGTCACGCGCACCCAGCGCAGTACGGCAACGAGCACGGCCTTCGCCCAAAGGCATTGGCGCACGACGCTCGCGCTCACCACGATCAGGACGATCACCGGTACGCTCAGGACGGTCGCCACGCGGTGCGTTGTTCGGCACCAGTGGACGTTCCTTCTCGATCGCAGCCAGAGTCAGCGCCTGGCCATTGGTGGCCTTGCGCAGCAGAGCAGCGGCCAGTGCACGCGGGGTGCAACCGATGTCGGCGGTCAGGCGATCAAGCAGATCACCGTGAGTCGCTTCGGCATCAGCCACCAGCGGCGACAGGCTGTTGGTCAGTTTCTTGATGCGCGCATCGAGAACGGCCTGAGCGTCCGGCAGACGGACTTCAGCAACTTTCTGGCCAGTTACACGCTCGATCACTTGCAGCATGCGGCGCTCACGCGGAGTCACCAGCAACAGTGCACGACCTTCGCGACCAGCACGGCCGGTACGGCCGATACGGTGCACGTAGGACTCTGGATCGTACGGCATGTCAACGTTGAACACGTGAGTGATACGCGGAACGTCGAGACCACGAGCAGCTACGTCGGTCGCTACAACGATGTCCAGACGGCCATCTTTCAGCGAGTCGATGACGCGCTCACGCTGGTTCTGGGCGATGTCACCGTTCAGCGCAGCGGCTTTGTAGCCTTTGGCGTCAAGGGCGCTTGCCAGATCCAGGGTCGCTTGCTTGGTGCGTACGAACATGATCAGTGCGTCGAAATCTTCCACTTCCAGCAAGCTGAGAACGGCCGAAGTCTTCTGGTCAGCGTGAACCAACAGGTGAGCCTGTTCGATCGCGGTAACGGTCTGGGTCTTGGTCTGGATCTTCACGTGTTGCGGATCGCGCAGATGGCGTTCGGCAATGGCGCGGATCGACTGCGGCAGGGTCGCCGAGAACAAAACGGTCTGACGGGTAGCTGGCAGAGCCTTGAAGATAACTTCCAGGTCGTCCATGAAACCGAGTTTGAGCATTTCGTCCGCTTCGTCGAGAACCAGGTGGTTCACGGTCGACAGGACTTTTTCGTCACGACGCAGGTGGTCGCACAGACGGCCCGGAGTGGCGACAACGATCTGTGCGCCATTACGGATTGCTTTCAGTTGTGGGCCCATAGGCGCGCCGCCGTAAACGGCCACAACGGTAACGCCCGGCATTTGCTTGGCGTAGGTTTCGAAAGCGGTTGCTACTTGCAGCGCCAACTCACGGGTTGGCGCCAGGATCAGGGCTTGCGGTTCGCGCTTTGCAGGATCGATGCAATGGAGAATTGGCAGTGCGAACGCGGCGGTTTTACCCGTACCGGTTTGCGCCTGACCGATCATGTCCTGGCCGGCCATGATGATCGGGATCGATTGCTGCTGAATAGCCGAAGGCTCTTCGTAGCCAGTCGCGATGACGGCTGCAAGAATGTTCGGATTAAGATTAAAAGCGGCGAATCCGCCGGTTTCCTGGGTCATGGGTCTGCCTCTAAGTGCATCCGCAAAGACCCATGCTCCAAAGCTGCGCATGCCGTGTAAGACTCAAGAGTCGCCCTGGCAGCTTTGTCGGCGGGGATTTGCGAAAACGAATGAAAGAAAAAAAGAAACGTCCTGGAAGAGCCCGCAGTGCGGACATGCAGCCGAAGCTGACTTCGGTAATTGCGCTACCTTGACGCGGCCCGGCTAAAGGCCGGCGCGCACTATACCGGAAATTACCGAAAAAGGGAGCTTTTTTTATCGCCTGAATCCGTCTGTCACCGCTGTGTCACGGGCTTTTGCGGATAATCGCGCAAAGGACTATTTTTCACAGGCCCGGCCCTGCTGGCGATGGCGCTTAAACGATTCACCGACGTGCGGCATGTGGTCGCTGCACTTTCCCTTCCCGCTCGAGGAAACTCCCATGAATCAGCCCTGTCCCGGCCGCGTCAGCCGTGAACGTCGTGGTCACGTCCATCTGATCGGGCTGGATCGAGCGGCCAAACGCAATGCCTTCGACCTCGACCTGCTGAACGAACTCAGCCTGGCTTATGGCGAGTTCGAGGCCGACAGCGAGGCGCGTGTAGCGGTGGTGTTCGCGCATGGCGAGCACTTCACCGCCGGGCTGGATCTGCTAAACGCCAGCGCCGCCCTCGCCGACGGCTGGCAAGTGCCGCCCGGCGGTTGCGATCCGTGGGGCGTGTTCGTCGGGCCACGGGTGAGCAAACCGGTGATCGTCGCGGCGCAGGGTTATTGCCTGACCATCGGTATCGAGTTGATGTTGGCCGCTGACATTAACCTGTGCGCGAGCAATACGCGCTTTGCGCAGATGGAAGTGCAGCGCGGGATCTTTCCGTTTGGTGGTGCGACATTGCGCTTTCACCAAGTTGCGGGTTGGGGCAATGCGATGCGCTGGTTGCTCACCGGTGATGAGTTCGATGCACATGATGCTTTAAGACTGGGGCTTGTGCAGGAGGTGATGGCCAGCGAAGACTTGCTGCCGCGCGCGATTGAACTGGCCGAACGGATTGCCCGACAGGCGCCGTTGGGAGTGCAGGCGACGCTGGAGTCAGCGCGGCAGGCGCGTTATGAAGGCGAGACGGCAGCCGCGCAAGGTTTGCCGCCGCTGGTGAAGAAGTTGCTCGCCAGTGAAGATGCCAAAGAAGGTGTGCGCTCGATGGTGGAGCGCCGACCCGGGGTTTTCAAAGGCATTTAAACACTCCCTGTAGGAGCTGCCGAAGGCTGCGATCTTTTGATCTTGTTTTTAAGGTCAAAGTCAAAAGATCGCAGCCTTCGGCAGCTCCTACAGGGGGGTATCGCCATATTCAGGTGGCGGGGCGAATCGCTTTGATCAACGACTGCAACGAGTAACCCAACTTGGGCGCCAGCGCTTCAGCTCGGGCGCTCAGTGCGTCCATGTCCAGTTCCTGATCGAGATCCGCCGGCACGATCAGAATCACGTTGCCCTCTTTCACCGGCAGTTCCCAGTAATGCCGGTGATAGAGCCCGCGCAGCAACGCCGCGCCTAGCGGCTTGCCGTCATCGGTGGCCCACTGATTGATCACCAGCCAGCCACCCGGATTCAGACGTTTCTGACAATCGCCGAGGAAATTCCACGCCAGATGCGCAGCGCCGGGGCCGACGTCGGTGTACAGGTCGACGAAGATCAGATCCGCAGGCTCGGCGGTCGGCAGCAGATCCAGCGCATCGCCAACGCGTATATAAAGCCGCGGGTCATCATCCAGCCCAAGGTATTCGATTGCCAGACGCGGCACATCCGGGCGCAACTCGATGGCTTCGACGTCTTCCAGCGGCAGAAACTTCAGGCAAGCCTGAGTCAGCGTTCCCGCCCCCAACCCCAGAAACAGCGCGCTCTCCGGATGTTCGTGGCACAGCGCGCCGATCAACATTGCACGGGTGTAGTCGTACTCCAGCCAGCTCGGGTCGGCGGTGAATACGCAGCTTTGCTCGATGGCATCGCCGAATTCCAGAAAACGGTAGTCGGCGACTTCCAGCACGCGAATCACGCCGAATTCATCCTGTACTTCGGCGAGCAACAGCTCGACGCGCTCCTCAGTCATTTCGTCTCCTGATGGTCACCGGGCGCGGTGACGCGATGGCGCACCGATGGCGCCGTGGCAAAGCGGCGATTGTCGGCGATGCGGCGCGAGCAGGTCACGCACTAATTGCTGCTAACATGGCCGTCCGTGCGTAGAACCTTTTAGAGAACATGATGAGCCAACCCTGGAGCCCTGACAGCTGGCGCGCCTTGCCGATCCAGCAACAACCCCAATACCCCGACGCCGCGCACCTGCGCCAGGTCGAGCAGACGCTGGCCAGCTATCCGCCGCTGGTGTTTGCCGGTGAAGCCCGGGAGTTGCGCCGTCAGTTTGCCGAAGTGACCCAAGGCCGCGCGTTCCTGTTGCAGGGCGGCGATTGCGCCGAGAGCTTCGCCGAGTTCTCCGCCGCGAAGATTCGCGACACTTTCAAAGTACTGCTGCAAATGGCTATCGTCATGACCTTCGCAGCCGGTTGCCCGGTGGTCAAAGTCGGGCGCATGGCCGGTCAGTTCGCCAAGCCGCGTTCGGCCAACGACGAGACCATCGACGGCGTGACCCTGCCGGCCTACCGTGGCGACATCGTCAACGGCATCGGCTTCGATGAAAAGAGCCGCGTGCCGGATCCGGAACGCCTGTTGCAGTCGTATCACCAGTCCACCGCCACTCTGAACCTGCTGCGCGCGTTCGCTCAGGGCGGGTTCGCCGATCTGCATCAGGTGCACAAGTGGAACCTCGACTTCATCGCCAACTCGGCGCTGGCCGAGAAATACAGCCACCTCGCCGACCGTATTGATGAAACCCTGGCGTTCATGCGCGCCTGCGGCATGGACAGCTCGCCGCAATTGCGCGAAACCAGTTTCTTCACCGCTCACGAAGCACTGCTGCTGAACTACGAAGAAGCCTTCGTGCGCCGCGACAGCCTGACCAACGATTACTACGATTGCTCGGCGCACATGCTGTGGATCGGCGACCGCACCCGTCAACTGGACGGCGCCCACGTCGAATTCCTGCGCGGGGTGAACAACCCGATCGGCGTCAAAGTCGGCCCGAGCATGAATCCGGACGATTTGATCCGTCTTATCGACGTGCTTAACCCGGACAACGACCCGGGCCGCTTGAACCTGATCGCGCGGATGGGCGCGAACAAGGTCGGCGATCATCTGCCAGCGTTGATCCGCGCCGTGCGCCGCGAAGGCAAGCAAGTGCTGTGGAGTTCCGATCCGATGCACGGCAACACGATCAAGGCCAGCAGCGGTTACAAGACCCGCGACTTCGCGCAGATCCTTGGCGAAGTGAAGCAATTCTTCCAGGTGCACGAAGCGGAAGGCACTTACGCCGGCGGCATTCATATCGAGATGACCGGGCAGAACGTGACCGAATGCATTGGCGGTGCGCGGCCAATTACTGAAGACGGCTTGTCGGATCGCTATCACACCCACTGTGATCCGCGGATGAATGCTGATCAGTCTCTGGAATTGGCGTTTTTGATTGCTGAAACCCTTAAACAGGTTCGACGCTGAGTTCCGAAATCTTCACTGATTGAACTGGCCTCATCGCGGGCAAGCCCGCTCCCACAGGATTGGTGTCGTACATTTATTTTGTGAACGACACGGACACTGTGGGAGCTGGCTTGCCAGCGATGAGGCCCGATCAGTCGCAGCCGATGTGAATCATAGCCACCCGGAGCCGACTGGCACTCTCGCGCTGACAATTGAGCTGCACTCGCTCAAGCCCCAACCAATCGGCCATCCGCCGCAGATTCAGCGCCAACGCCTGCATCCCCGCGTCATCCAGCCCCTGCTCCTCTTCATGCAGCGCATGCACCGCCAACCGCCCCAACGCTCGCTCCGCCCGCAGATCAACCCGCGCGGCAATCCGTTCGTTGTGCAGAAACGGCAACACGTAGTAGCCGAACACCCGCTTGTCCTGCGGCGTGTAGATCTCCAGCCGATAGCGGAAATCGAACAAGCGCTCAGTGCGGCTACGCTCCCAAATTAGCGAATCGAACGGTGACAACAGCGCACTGGCCTCGACCTTGCGCGGGATTTTCGACTCGGGCAGGCAATAGGCGATTTGCCGCCAACCGGCGACCTCGCAAGTCAGCAATTGCCCATCCTCGACCAGCTCAGCCAGACGCGGGCGGGCATCGCTGGGGTTCAAGCGGAAGTAATCACGCAGATCTTTCTCGGTGCCGACGCCCAACGCCGTTGCAGCGTGCAGCAACAAACCGCGTTGCGCCTCGGCCTCATCCGGCAACGGCTGTTGCAGGATTGACGCTGGCAGCACGCGCTCCGGCAAGTCATACAAACGCTCAAAACCACGGCGCCCGGCGACGGTGACTTCGCCCGCCGCGAACAGCCATTCCAGCGCATGCTTCTCGGCGCTCCAGTCCCACCAAGGCCCGGCCTTGTCCTGACGGGTCGAGACACTGCCCGCCCCTAACGCGCCCCGCTCCTCGACCAATCCCAGCACGCGGCGAATGGTTTCCTGCTGCTCACGACCAAACCGCGCCAATTGCTGATAAATGTCCGCGCCTTGTTTGGCGCGCTGCATACGCCAGTGCATCAGCGAATACATCGACAGCGGCAGCAACGACGCTTCGTGGCCCCAGTATTCGAACAAAGTACGACGCCGGCCCGAACTCCAGGCAGCCTAGTCGAGCAATTCAGAAGAGTAAGAACCAAGGCGGGAAAACAGCGGCAAGTAGTGCGAGCGCACCACCGCGTTGACGGAATCGATTTGCAGCAGACCGAGCCGTTCGATCAGCCGGTTGAGATGCGGCGCTTTGACGACCGGCGGCTGGCGCCCGTTGAACCCTTGGGCGGCCAGTGCCAGACGTCGAGCCTGTTTAATGGAAAAGGACAAAGTCGCGGGCATGAGCATCTCCGTGTCTGCTCGCAACCTACCTCACCGCAAAGGGTTTTGTGTAGCGCCGCCCTCATCATTTATGCATCGGATCGTCCCAGAACGGCCGCACTAACTCATGCTCGACATCGGCACGGCTAACGCCGATATCCTTCAGCGCTTCGTCGCTCAGGCTGGCGAGCAGTTCACGCTCGCGGTGCAGTTCGTACCAGCGGTTGAATTTATGCAACAGATCGGAAATGAGATGGACCGAAACGCGCTCATCACTTACATACGCTTTTTGACCTTTCATCGTGTCGCCCTCCTTTAGGGATGGCTTCAGTCTCGCGCCAGGACTACGATCAATCCAACGAATGTTTCTGATGGCAAGCATCACGGAGATTCATCAATTGTCCGCCTACCCCAGTATCGATACCGATGTTCTGCGCACCTTTGTCGCGATTGCCGATCAGGGCGGTTTCACCCGCGCCGGCGAAATGGTCAACCGCACGCAGTCGGCGGTGAGCATGCAGATGAAGCGTCTGGAAGAAGACGTGTTGCAGCGCCAATTGTTCGAGCGCGACGGGCGTCAGGTGCGACTGACTGCCGAAGGCCAGGTTTTGTTGGGTTACGCACGACGCATCCTCAAGCTGCACAGCGAGGTGTTCAACACCTTGCGCGAGCCGCACATGGTCGGCACGGTGCGGATTGGCACGCCGGACGACTATGTGATGCGCTTCCTGCCGGGGATTCTGTCGCGCTTCGCCCAGTTCTATCCGCTGATCCAGATTGAAGTGCATTGCGAATCGACCAAACAGTTGCTGCAACGTACCGATCTGGATTTGTCGATCGTGACCCGCGAACCGGGCAACGAGATTGGTCAGTTACTGCGCAAGGAGCGTTTCGTCTGGGCCGAGGCGCAGAATTTCAGCGCCCACGAGCAGACGCCGTTGCCGCTGGCGATGTTCAACAGTGACTGTTTCTGCCGCTTGTGGGCGTGCAATGCGCTGGACGCAATGGGCCGCGATTACCGCATCGCCTACAACAGCACCAGCCTGTCGGCGCTGATGGCGGTGGTCAGCGCGGGTCTGGCGATCACCGCGCAACTGGAAAGCCTGATCACCCCGGACATGCGCATTCTCGGCGCTGCCGAAGATCTGCCGCTGCTGCCCGAGGCGAGCATCATGCTGATCCGCAACTTGAACAATCCGTCGCCGATCACCGAGTGCCTGGCCGAGCACATCGTCGAAGGCTTCAAACTTTAAAGGCGAGCATCAGCGCGCACAGCACCAGAAAACCGCAGAACAGCCCACGCAGGAGTTTTTCAGGCATCGCGTGGGCGATCTTCACGCCCCAACTGATGCTCAGTAAACCGCCAACCGCCAACGGCAGGCCGATCATCCAGTCCACCTCGTGATGCACCGCGTAAGTCACCAGCGTGACGCCAGTGCTCGGCAAGGCAAGCGCCAGCGACAAACCCTGCGCGACCACTTGCGTGGTGCCGAACAGGCTGGTCAAAACCGGCGTCGCCACCACCGCCCCGCCCACTCCGAACAAACCGCCCATGGTGCCGGACGCCGCGCCCAGCACGCCAAGCCACGGCCATGAGTAGCGCATTTCGGAAGTGGTCGACGGCCGCGCGCCGAACATGCGGATCAGGTTGTACGCCGACAGCACCACCAGAAACGCGACGAAGCCGATGCGCATGGTTTGTGCGTCGATGCCCACCGCCCAGATCGAACCGAGCCAGGCAAAACAGAAACCCATCAGCGCCAGTGGCAACGCGTGGCGCAGTTCGATGCGATTGCGCTGGTGATAACGCCACAGCGCCAGCATCACGTTGGGCACCACCATCACCAGCGCCGTACCTTGCGCGAGTTGTTGATCGAGGCCGAACCACACGCCGAGCAATGGAATCGCGATCAGGCCACCGCCGATACCGAAGATGCCACCCAGGGTGCCGAGGGCGGCGCCAAACAACAGGTACAACAAGAACTCGATCACAGCACCATCCTCATATGTCAGGCGAGTCATCCTACGCAGTCGACGCTGGCACGGAAACGCACAGCAACGCACAATGGCTGTGCCAACTTCGCACAAGCAGCGGTTATAGCCATGAATCCCAATCAACTGACCGACCAGCTCGGCTTGTTTCTCGATGTTCTTGAGAGCGGCAGCTTTTCCGCCGCATCGCGCCGCCATCCGCTGACACCTTCGGCGGTCGCACGGCGTATCGACAGTCTCGAAGCGGCAGTCGGCAGTCAGTTGTTTATCCGCAGCACTCATGCGGTGCGCGCCACACCGGCCGGTCTGGCATTTGCTGAACGGGCGCGGCGGATTGTTGCCGAGCTGCAACTGGCTCGAGCGGAAGCCGTGTCGCTGAGCAGTGCACCGGAAGGCTTGATTCGGGTCGATGCCCCCGCCGCGTTCGGCCGCCGGCATCTGGCGCCGGTGATTGCCGATTTTCTGGTGCTGTACCCGGGGCTCGATGTGCAGTTGCATCTGATCGACAGTTTCGTCGACATGGGCGGCTCGAACCTGGGCAAGGTCGATCTGGTGCTGCGTGCCGGACAACTGGCTGACACGCGACTGGTCGCCACGCCGCTGGCGAGCATGGTGCGCATCGCCTGCGCCAGCCCCGAATACCTGCATCGGCGTGGCGTACCGAGCGATCCGGCGCAACTCGGCGAGCATGACGGCCTCGACTGGGAAGGCCTCGCCCCGCCCTTCGCCTGGCGCTTCGAACGCGACGGACAGATGCAATTGCAGCGTCCAGCGCGGATTCGCATGAGTGCCAACAATGCCGAAGCGCTGGTCTGTGGCGCACTCGCGGGGCTGGGCATCGCGCACTTGCCGACGTGGCTGGCCAGCGAATACCTGTTGCGTGGCGAATTGCTGCCGCTGTTTTGCGAGAACGGCCTGCCGAAGCCGGAATCCACAGGTATTTATGCACTGCGTCTTGAGCAACAAGCCAGTTCGCGCAGCCGTTTGTTGCTGGAATACCTGAAAACCCGCTTCAGCCCGGTACCGCCATGGGACTTGGCGCTGCAACGGGATCTGCAGCGGCACGCTGGCTAGAATTATCTGGCGCGTTAAAGATTCGGACGCTAGATTCATCCCATTACTGATCAAGGCTTTGACATGACCACCGACCGTACTACCACCGACCATTGCGCAGAACTGTTACTGGACAACCAGGCGTGCTTCGCGCTGCATTCGACTTCGCTGATGATGACCAAGGTCTATAAGCCGCTGTTGCAAGCGCTGGGCCTGACCTATCCGCAGTATCTGGCAATGATGGTGCTGTGGGAGAAGGATGGTTTGACTGTCGGAGAAATCAGCACGCGTTTGTTGACCGATCCGGGATCATTGACGCCGTTGCTCAAGCGACTTGAAGTCGAAGGTGTGCTCAGCCGCACTCGGAGCCGTGAGGATGAGCGGGTGGTGATTGTCGAACTGACCGCCAAGGGCCGAGCGCTGCAGGAGCAGGCGCGGAGTGTTCCGCCGTGCATCCTTGGCGCCAGCGGTTTTAGCCTGGAACGGTTGCAGAATCTACAGAGCGAATTGCAGGCGTTGCGCGGTCATCTGCAGGAAAGCCTGATCTAAGGCCTGCACCTGACTCCTGTGGGAGCTGACTTGCCAGCGATGGCGTCGGGGCGGGCGGTGGTTTTTTTTGGTGTGCATATCCGTTGCTGCGGTGATGGCTTATCGGGGTTCCGCCCTGACGGCGGGTCACTTTGGCAAATGCCCCAAAGTAACCAAAGGTCTTTCACCCTGACGTTAGGCCCTCGCTGTGGCTCGGGTTCCTTCGCTCCGGGATCGATCCGGGGGCATCGCCTACGGTTTGCTTCGCTGCACCTCCTCTCGATGTGTTTGGCTGCGCCAAACGTCGCTTCGCTCCCTCCCCCGGATCAATCCCTCCACTCAGCCTGCCGATGGGCGTTTGAGATCAAGAGCTTTACTCGAGCTAACGCTCATTGTGTTGAGTGGTGAAAAGCGAAGTGCGGTTCTCGGGTGTATCCCAGCCCTGTGGTAGCTGGCTTCCACATGATTTCCCACGAGACAGAAAAATCTGAATATTTATCTTGCGCACTAAACATTAGCGCGATACATTCGCCTCGCACTTAGTTAACGCGCAAACAATTAGCGCACATAACCCACATCGTTCGAGGCTCAGACCATGCAAACTCTCTACACCGCAATCGCAACCTCCACTGGCGGCCGTGACGGTCGTGCGATTTCCAGCGACAACGTGCTCGACGTAAAACTCGCCACTCCGAAAGAACTCGGTGGTGCCGGCGGTGCAGCGACCAACCCTGAGCAACTGTTCGCTGCGGGCTATTCGGCCTGCTTCATCGGCGCGCTGAAATTCGTTGCCAGCCAGACCAAGCGCACTATCCCGAACGACGCCGCGATCACTGCGCATGTCGGCATCGGCCAGATCCCTGGCGGTTTCGGTCTGGACATCGACCTGCACATCAGCCTGCCGGGCCTGGAACAAGCCGACGCACAAAGCCTGGTCGACGCCGCCCACCAGGTTTGCCCGTACTCCAACGCCACTCGCGGCAATGTCGAAGTACGTCTGCACGTCACCGTCTGACGGCAAATCGCAGGCACAAAAAAGCCCGACTCGATGGTCGGGCTTTTTCTTTCCGTAAAAAACGGTGCTTATTTGGCACGGCCTTTGTAGGAACCGCCTTCGCGGGTGTCGATCTCGATCTTGTCACCGATTTCGATGAAGTCAGCAACTTGCAGCTCGGTACCGTTGCTCAGCTTGGCTGGCTTCATTACTTTGCCGGAAGTGTCGCCGCGAGCCGAACCTTCGGTGTAGTCAACTACACGTACGATGGTGGTCGGCAGTTCTACCGAAACCAGACGCTCTTCGAAGAAGATCGCTTCGCAAACATCGGTCATGCCTTCTTCAACGAAAGGCAGAACAGCTTCGATGTCTTCAGCGTTCAGCTCGTACATGGTGTAGTCAGTGGTGTCCATGAACGTGTAGGAGTCGCCGCTGATGAAGGACAGGGTCGCTTCTTTGCGGTCGAGGATCACGTCGTCCAGTTTGTCGTCGGCGCTGTAAACGATCTCGGTCTTGTAGCCGGTCAGCAGGTTTTTCAGCTTGGTCTTCATGATCGCGCTGTTACGGCCCGACTTGGTGAACTCAGCTTTCTGCACCAGCCAAGGATCGTTTTCGAGACGGATCACCATCCCGGGTTTCAGTTCTTTACCAGTTTTCATTACGAATATCCGAATTTGGATGGGATTTACAAAAATCTAGGCCGCGTATCATATCCAATTTAGGTAAAAGCTTACCAGCGCTGCGGCAAGATCAGCCTGCAAGGCCTGTTCCAGACACCATTGTTCGGCATGCTTTTGCAGCTCGGGCCAATGTTCGCGGGCCGCGAGCCAGTGCGTGTCGATGGGTTGGCCGGCGTTCCAGGCGTGCCACAGACCGTTGATCGCCTCGGCCGCAGCCGGCGAGAGACCTTTCGTATAGATATTCAGGAAGGCGTCGAGCTTGTCCAGATGGATGTCTTCGTCTTGCTGATAGATGTGCCAGAGCATCGGTCGTGCGGCCCATTGCGCGCGCACGAACGAATCTTCGCCGCGCACCGCGTTGAAATCGCAGCACCAGAGCAATTGATCGTATTGATCCTGGCGCACGAACGGCAGCACCTGCACGGAGAGTGACTGACGCACGTGCAAAGCGCCCGCCGCCAGCGAATCCGCACCGAGCCAGCGCGCTACATCGCCGAGAATCCGCCCTTCCGGCACCAGCAAATGCGTTGGCGTGGCATCGGCGGCCAGCACATCCAGCCAACTGGCCAGCCCGGCGTTTTCGTAGGCAAACAGCGAAATCAGCTGTGATCCGGGGGCAGGGTCGATCCCCAGCTCTTGCAGGAATTGTCGCTGCGCTTCCGGATCTTGCTGAAATGTCTGACGCCGCTCCAGCAATCCGTGCTCACGCAACAACCCACCAGTGTCTGGATGAAAGCCAGGAAAGAAGAAGATCTTCTGCACCGACTTGTATTTCACCGACGGCAGACCATGGCAACCGACTACCCAGTCTTCGGCGCTGAGGTAATCGAGATTGAGCCACAACGGTGGCTTGTCCCGCGCGGCCATGGCGTCCATGTAGGCGCCGGGCAATTGGCAGGCGAACGCGGCGATCACTACGTCGGCAGAATCTGCTTGCGGCCACTCGCTTGGCCAGTGGCGAACCTCCACGCCTTGTTGGGTTTGCTGTTGAAGACTGGCGTCGATCTGCGGGCAGATCTTCTCGAACGCGCGCAAGTCATCGACCCATAACCGCACGTTCACTGCATGCTCGGCCACCAGTTGCCGGGCCAGTCGCCAGGTCACGCCGATGTCACCGAAGTTGTCGACCACGGTGCAAAAGATGTCCCAGCGGGTGTTCACTTGCGGCATTCCTGACTCCCGTTGGCAAAAGTGCTGATTGTCCGCATAAATCTGTCGGTGCAGAAGAGCCGACGGCGATTAATCTTTCTGCGACAATCGCCACTTGCCCGCATTCATCCGCCAGGAGGCAGTCATGCCCTACCGTCCCAACCCGCGTCGCCCCTTGCCTGTTCAGCTTAGCGCGCTGCAATTGACCGGCAGCATTGCCTTGGGACTGTGGCTGGGTTTCCTGGCGATCGCACTGACCTGCTGGCTGGCCTCGATGCTCTTTAGCAAGCAACTCGCGCCAGTCGCCGAAGCCGTGCAGCAGTTGAGCAAACCACCCGTGGTAATTCAGCCGGAACCCGCGCCGCAACCGGAGCCGCAAAACCGCATGTTCGAGCAATACGAAGAAAACCTGCGCAAGAATGAACAGGCGCAACGTCTGGATGCAGCGCGCGCCAGCAGTCGTAATCAGGCGAATCCGAAATGCCAGTTCTGGCTGCAACAGGACAAGAATGCCCCGAGCGAAAAAAGTCGCGCCAACGTCCTGCAATTTTGCGATTGATCATGAACAAGCAAACCGTGCACCAATTAATTCTCGACAAACTGCGGCTTGACCTGGACATCGCCGAGCGCGCCGCACAGACCGCTTACGAAACTGCGACTCACGAAGAGAACATCGCCGAAAACAAGTACGACACTTTGGGGCTGGAGGCGTCTTATCTGGCGGCCGGTCAGGCCAAGCGGGTCGAGGAAATTCGTCAGTCGTTGTTGCTGTGCCAGAACATGGTTCTGCGTGCATATGACGACCAGCGGGGAATCGAAATCGGTGCCCTGCTCGGTCTGGAAGACGAAAAGGGTCGCGAACAATGGCTGTTTCTGGCCCCGGATGCGGCGGGCCTGAAGATCGACATGGTCGGTCAGCCGATTACCGTCATCACCCCGCGCTCACCGCTGGGCAAAAGCCTGCTGGGCAAGTTCGAGGGTGATGAGGTGGAGATTCTGGTGGCGGGCGCTCGGCAACAGTTTGCTGTCACCGAGGTGCTCTAGAAGATCGCTTAGTGGACCGGCAGTTCGACGCCGTCGAACAGCTCTTCCAGTTCCTGCTTGTTGTGGCAGGCAATGGCTTTGGCCATGACTTCACGAGTCAGGTGCGGCGCGAATTTCTCTATGAAGTCGCACATGAAGCCACGCAGAAAGGTCCCGCGACGGAAACCGATCTTGGTCACACTGGACTCGAACAGTTCGCTGGCATCGAGCACCACCAGATCGTTATCGAGTTTGGTATCCACGGCCATCTTCGCCACGATGCCGACGCCCAGACCCAGACGCACGTAGGTTTTGATCACGTCGGCGTCGGCCGCGGTGAACACTACCTTCGGCGTCAGGCCACGATGGCTGAAAGCTTCGTCGAGTTTCGAACGGCCGGTGAAACCGAACACGTAAGTCACGATCGGGTATTCGGCCAATGCTTCGAGCGTCAGCTTCGGCAGTTTGGTCAGCGGGTGGCCCTGCGGCACGACCACGCAGCGGTTCCAGCGGTAGCACGGCATCATCACCAGATCGCCGAACAGCTCCAGCGCTTCAGTGGCGATGGCGAAATCGACGGTGCCGTCAGCGGCCATTTCAGCGATCTGCATCGGCGACCCCTGGTGCATGTGTAGCGCCACGTCCGGGTATTGCTTGATGAAATTGCTGATGACCGGCGGCAACGCGTAACGCGCCTGGGTGTGGGTGGTAGCGATCGACAGGGTGCCCTTCTTCTCGTTGGAGAATTCCTGGGCTATCTGCTTGATGCTTTCGACTTTCCGCAGAATCTCACCTGCGGTGGTGATGATGCGCTCGCCGGCCGGCGTGACGCGGGTCAGGTGCTTGCCGCTGCGGGCAAATACTTCGACGCCGAGTTCGTCTTCGAGAAGGCGGATTTGCTTACTGATGCCCGGTTGAGAGGTATAGAGGCTTTGGGCTGTAGCGGAAACGTTGAGGTCGTGGTGCGCCACTTCCCAGATGTAGCGCAGTTGTTGAAGCTTCATATGTGTCCCTCAAAGCAGGTAGACGCCACGGGCATCAGCGACGGTATATAACTATATTAATGGTTTGAAGAATAAATCTAGAACTTTTTTATCAAAGCGCCATTATTCTGCTTCAGCGATCCTCCCGGCGCCGACGCTCCACCAGCGGAACCATGTAAACCGGCACCGGGGCCATTTGCAGCACCCGCGCTGCCGTACGCCCCAGTGGTGTCTGCGCACCGACTCCATGGCTATGACTGCCTACGATCAGCAAATCGACAGAGAGTTTCTGCGCCTGATCAAGAATCACCTGCGCCGGATCGCCTTGCAGCACGCGTACCGCGCGAATCCGCAGCAGGTCTTGCTCGCCCTCGTCCCCCAGCTCTTCACGAAAGCTGTCGAGCACCCGCTGCTCGATATTGGCGATCACAGTTTTCAGACCCTGACTGTGAAATTCGTTCAACGCCTGCTCGTCGAGATAGCTCTGCAACACCGACTCGGCGAACAAGCCCATCGGCTCGACCGCGTGCACCACATACAAGTCGGCATTGAACGTTCGCGCCATCGCCAAGGCATGCTGCATCACTAACGGTGCGTACAGACCGAGGTCAGTGGCATACAGCATCGAACGAATCATATGACCTCCTCGCAAGCCAAGATTGGCGGAGATTTGATTCAGCTTAGCAGTGCCTTGGCGAGTACGACGTGTGACGCAACGTCTTGAACAATGTGGGCTTTAGGTCGCGGGCTCGTTGCTGATGCCGTGAGGCACGTGGCCGGTGGCGACCACTTCGCGCGCAAGCTCACAGTGACCGGCCTGATCGTCGAAAAACACGTCAGCGGCGAACGCTTCGAGAAATGCCGATTTGGTCAGTCCGCCAAGAAACAGTGACTCATCCAGACGAATATCCCATTCGCGCAAAGTGCGAATTACCCGCTCATGCGCAGGTGCCGAACGTGCGGTAACCAGCGCTGTGCGGATCGGGCAGTCCTCATCCGGAAACTCGCGCTGCAACAGATTGAGCGCCGCCAGAAAGCCTTTGAACGGGCCTCCGCGTAATGGCTCGCGTGCCGATTCGCGTTCTTTGGCCTGAAACGCTTCGAGTCCGCCGGACTGATAGACCCGCTCCGACTCATCGGAAAACAGCACCGCATCGCCGTCGAAAGCGATGCGCAATTCGTCACTCGCCGCACGACTGGCGCCACCGGACAAGATCGTCGCCGCGGCGAAACCAGCGTCAAGCGCGGCGCGCACATCTTCGGCGTGCGTGGAGAGAAACAGATCGCAGCCGAACGCCTTCAGATACGGATAAGGACTGCGCCCGCCAACGAACGCCGCGCGGGAAATCGCCAGGCCGTAATAAGTGATCGAGTTGAATACGCGCAGCCCGGTATCGGCGCTGTTGCGCGATACCAGAATCACCTCGACCCGCGCGCGACCGAGACGGCTGTTGAGGTTCAGCAGTTTTTCCACCAGCGGGAACGCATCACCCGGCGCGAGAATTTCGTCCTCGTGCTCGATCTGATATTGCCGGTAGGCCTCGACACCGCTCGCCAGATAAATCTTGTGGCTCTCGCTCAGGTCGAACAGCGCTCGCGAGGAAATCGCCAGCACCAGTTTGTCATCGATATTCTTGGCCATGCATTTCCCCCAAAGCGACCGGCTTAAACGCTACGCCGGTCGATAAAACTCAAACTGCGATACAGCGCTTCAATCCCCGGCAACTCACAACCGGCCGCCTTCGCCGCTGCCAGTGGCCGAGCGTAAATGGCTGCCAGTTCCAGCGGACGCTTGTGCAAAAAATCGTGATGCATGCTCGGCCAGTAATCGGGCAATTTCTCGGTCATGCCGAATAGAAAATCAGCGTAACCCGCCGGGATGTCGTGACCACAGGCCTTGGCGCCCTGCACTACTTCGGCCATCAGATCCTTGATCAGCGCGCGGCTGTCGGCATCGGCCATCAGCGGCGTAGTGCTCGCGCCGAGTAATACTGAAAGCCCGTTGTAAGGGATGTTCCACACCAGTTTCTGCCAGCGCGCCTGATGCAGATTGGCCATGGCCTGCGAGTCGATGCCAGCACTGCGGAACAGTCCGGCGCCCTCCTCGACGATTGCCATGCGTGCTGCGTCATCCGGCGCCGGGCCGCTGTGGTAGCCGACATTCACCGAGCCCAAAGCTTGATGAGTGATCAAGCCCGGACCCTCGCGGTGTACGCAAATCAGGCACAAGCCGCCGAGCAGATGCAGGGAGTCGGGCAACAACTCACGCAGGCTGTCTTCGACATCCAGGCCGTTTTGCAGCAACAGCACTTTCGCATCGGGCTTGGCCGCATGAATGATTGCAGGCGCCAGATCGGCGTTGCTGTGGGTCTTGGCACCGACCAGCAGCCAGTCGCAGGCTGGCATATCGTCGGCCTTGGAATAGGCCTGCGCAGGATTCAACGTGAGCAAACCGTGCACCGCGCTATCCACCTGCAAGCCGCGCTCGGCCACGGCGGCAAATTCGCTGCGCAACAGAAAGTGCACATCGAAACCGGCGCGCGCCAGCATCACGCCGTAGAAACCACCGATTGCCCCGGTGCCGATGATCCCGACCACCGGCTTATTGACTGCCCCCATCATGGCAACTCCTCTGCAGTTCGACCCAGCGCCTGGGCCACGGCTATGTTCAGCTCGTCGGCGCTCAGACGCGTGTGCAACGCCCCAAAGAATTCGCCGTCGCGCACCACAAACAGCGCCGGCAAATGAAACACCTGATAACGCTCGACCAGCCCACCGCTGTCACCGGCATCGATCCAGCACAGGCGATCGACGGCCAGTTCGAGCCCCGGCAAAACTTCGCGGGCAAAGCGGCAACTGGCGCAGCCAACACTGGTGAAAATCACCAGCGAAACGCCATCCATCGCCAGCAGCCGTTGGTCGGCGTCGAAATCGGTCAGGTGCAATTCGACCACTATACTGGGGGAAACAATGTCAAATGGCCGACACAGGGAGTCTGTGCTCATGGGACGTTTCATTCCTCATCCGGAAGATGTGCCAGTCGAACTGACTTTGCTCACACCTGAGTGTATTTCGCGACAACGGCTGCACACTATCAGCCTCGGCGGCATCGCTTGCAATTACCACCGCGCCTGGCGCCATGGCACGGCGCTGCAAGTGCGCATGCCGACGCTGAATGCCGACTTCGCCTATCCGGGCTATGTCGCCTGGTGCCTGCGCCGTAAAAAGGGCTATCTGCTGGGGATTGCCTTCACTGATGAACAGACGCTGTTCAGCGCGCGAATGGGTGAGCAGGTGTGTCAGATCGAGCGTTTTTGCCGCATCAACGAAGCCCACGAAGACCTGCAGGATATTCAGGCGCGGGCGCTGCAATGGGTCGAGCAGCACGCCGATGAGTTCTCCCACGACAACGTGCGCAAGGCTTTTGCCGAGCAAACGCCGGATTAACTGGCTGCAAAGCGCGGTTTGCCCATTGTCGAGCGGGCGTCTAACGCGCTAAGGTTCTGCTCCCCCGACGCGCTTAAATTCGCTGTGCTCCGCCGCGCGGGGATCGCTGGCGGCCGGCACCCGTGACCTGACGAGTAAACGATGGCTGATTTACCGATCAACGACCTAAACGTCGCTTCCAACGAGACGCTGATCACTCCCGATCAGCTCAAGCGCGATATCCCTCTGAGCGACGCTGCCTTGCGCACCGTGACCAAGGGCCGCGAAGTCATCCGCAACATTCTCGATGGCACCGACCACCGTCTGTTCGTGGTGATTGGCCCATGCTCGATCCACGACATCAAGGCTGCTCACGAATACGCCGAGCGTCTCAAAGTGCTGGCGGCGGAAGTCTCCGACACCTTGTATCTGGTGATGCGCGTGTACTTCGAGAAGCCGCGTACCACCGTCGGCTGGAAAGGTCTGATCAACGATCCGTACCTGGATGACTCGTTCAAGATTCAGGACGGTCTGCACATCGGTCGCCAACTGTTGCTGGATCTGGCCGAGAAAGGCCTGCCGACCGCCACCGAAGCGCTCGACCCGATCTCCCCGCAATACTTGCAGGATCTGATCAGCTGGTCGGCCATCGGCGCGCGTACCACCGAATCCCAGACTCACCGCGAAATGGCTTCCGGCCTGTCCTCGGCAGTCGGCTTCAAGAACGGCACTGACGGCGGCCTGACCGTGGCGATCAACGCCTTGCAGTCGGTGTCCAGCCCGCACCGTTTCCTCGGCATCAACCAGGAAGGTGGCGTGTCGATCGTCACCACCAAGGGCAACGCCTACGGTCACGTGGTGCTGCGCGGTGGCAACGGCAAGCCGAACTACGATTCGGTCAGCGTCGCCCTGTGCGAACAGGCGCTGAACAAGGCCAAGATCAAGCCGAACATCATGGTCGATTGCAGCCACGCCAACTCCAACAAGGACCCGGCGCTGCAACCGCTGGTGATGGAGAACGTCGCCAACCAGATCCTCGAAGGCAACCAGTCGATCATCGGTCTGATGGTCGAAAGTCACCTGAACTGGGGCTGCCAGGCGATCCCGAAAGACCTCGCCGACCTGCAATACGGCGTGTCGATCACCGATGCCTGCATCGACTGGTCCGCCACCGAAAACACCTTGCGCAGCATGCACGCCAAGCTCAAGGATGTGCTGCCGAAGCGTCAGCGCAGCTGATCGGCGTTTCGCACGCATAAAAAAACGCCGGGCATTGCCCGGCGTTTTTGTGTGTTCGTTTTGTCTGCGTCAGATCTTGGCAGCGCGGCGCTGGTGACGCTCCATGTAGCGCTCGACGTAGGAGCACGACGGAATCACGGTGTAGCCCATTTCGTCGGCATATTGCAGCGCCTGTTCAGTCAGGGCCGCTGCAATGCCTCGGCCGCGCAGGGCGTTAGGCACGAAGGTGCGATAGATATCCAGGGTCTGTTTCCCCAGATCCATATAGGTCAGATAGGCACGATGACCGTCCACATTGGTCTCGAACTGATGACCAGCCTGGTCATGGTGGATGGACAACGCCTCGCTCATCACTACTCCTCGCGGGTCTTGGATTCGACCCTACCTTACCGATGTTTTCCCGGCGAAGGAACATCTACGCCACCCCGTGCCTGCTGGTCACCGAGAAGAGCCACACCGATCTCGCGAACCCGAGCACGTTATAAATAGTAGGCACCATTGGCATAATTGCTCAAGGTGCACTCGTCATCGTGCTCGCCCGCGACGGGCTGCTCCGGTGGACGCAGGGGCGGCCGGGAGGAAATATCCTCCCGAAGCCAAAGCCTGAACATTGCCGGATGTTGAGACTTAAGACGTGCGACCTGTTTTAAAGTCACCTCAACATGGACAAAGATGTGCGAGGCAGCCCGCAAATTCACAACAAAAGTATGGACGAATCCATGTAGACAGACTTTAGCCAAGACTGGGTAAAGCAGTCTGTGACAGCGGGAACTTTTTTGCCTTGACTCGCTCAGCTCGGGGCTTGCAGCTGTTTATTTTTTAAACAATGCAGTTAAAAGTTGCTCGAAAAAGAATCAACGCCTACAATTTTTTTGCTTCTTGCCATACGTCAGTTTACTTACTACAAGTAATGGGTAGTATGTACGCCGGCTATTTCCTCAATCGGAGGAGACAGCCACTTAATTGAAAGTCCTTGAAGGGGAACACGATGAACAACGTTCTGAAATTCTCTGCTCTGGCATTGGCCGCAGTTCTGGCTACCGGTTGCAGCAGCGCATCGAAAGAAACTGAAGCACGTCTGACCGCTACTGAAGACGCAGCTGCTCGCTCCCAGGCTCGTGCAGACGAAGCTTACCGTAAAGCTGATGAAGCTCTGGCTGCTGCTCAAAAAGCACAACAGACTGCTGACGAAGCTAACGAGCGCGCTCTGCGTATGCTGGACAAAGCTAGCCGCAAGTAATAGTCCTTCGGGATTGTTATCAAGCCGACCCGTTTTTTGGGTCGGCTTTTTTTTGCCTGAAATTTTCTTCATGCAATAAAAAACCCGCCGACGCATCACGCATCGGCGGGTTTTTTGTCTGCGCTTACTGCTGCAGATCGAGCGGTGCGCTGGAAACCATCGGTGCCGCCGCACCTGGCGTGCCAATTTCAGTTGGCAGACCATCTTCGGCCGCGACCACGTCACGCACCACATTCCAGTCCATGCGCAGGTTGTTGGTGATGTCTTCACGCTTGAGCATCGCGTTGATCACAGCGGTGTGCTTGTCGACCACCGACGGGTTGCCCTTGTCGTCGATCGGCGTGTGCGCTTCCAGGTAGACCTTGCCGCCACTGCGACCAAACTTGTACGCATCGTTGATGATCCGTACCGAGGTGCCCACCGGAACCATGCCGGCCATTTCCAGCACGTTGTTGTTGAACATGCGGAAGCAACCGTGGCTGGTGCGCATGCCGATGCCGAACTTCTTGTTCGAGCCGTGGATCAAGTAGCCCGGCGTGCCCAGGGTGAACTTGAACGGACCCAGCGGGTTATCCGGACCGGCCGGCACAACGTTCGGCAGCGGATCGCCGTCGGCGGCATGTTCAGCCTTGATCGACGCTGGCGGAGTCCAGGTCGGATTCGGCGTTTTTGCGGTGATGGTGGTGTGAGCGATTGGCGAGCCCCAGCCCTCGCGACCGATACCCAGCGGGAAGGTGTAAACCACGTTCCGGCCTTTCGGGAAATAGTAGAGGCGGTATTCGGCAAGGTTGATCACGATGCCTTCACGCGGGCCCGGCGGCAGGATGAAACGCGTCGGCAGCACGATCTCGGTACCGGCGCCCGGCAACCAGGCATCGACGCCCGGGTTGGCCGCGACCATTTCCGAATAGCCCAGATCGTAGGTGGTGCCAAGGTCGGCGAAGGTGTCTTCGTACTTGGCCTTGATCACCTGCACCTGGCCGATGATGTCTTCACCGGGCGGTGGCAGGGGCAACTCCAATGCAGCAACGGGACCGGCCACACACAGGGCGGCAAGAGACAGGCAGCGGGTGACGGCAGGCAAGCGCGGCAACATCCGGAACATCCTTCGCATGATCAACAAGGGTATAAGAGCGCGATTGTACACCGCACTTCGGATATTCGGGCAGCCACAAGACCTGTGGCGAGGGGACTTGCCCCCGATTGGCAGCGCAGCGGCCCTCTTCACCCCAACTACAGCTCGAAACGCAACTCAGGCCAGATCGGCGAAGTCCCGCGCTTCTGCGATTCGAGAATAGCCCGGCACAGCGAACACAAACGCTGATCCTGAAACACCCGACGATCCACGCTCGACAGACGCGGTTGCGCTGGCAGCAGACTGCCGCACAGAGTGCGATCGGCCGAGCCGCCGAGCTCCAGCTGACGGGTTACCAGATGCACCCGCACTTCCTGGCAGGCGAACAGATCCAACTGCTCGTCAGGCTCGATCAGTTGATAGGCAAAAAGGGACCAGGCAGAACGCGACATCGGGGCCTCCGATCAGGGGGGCGCCACATTAGCCGAAAGCCTGCCGCTAGAAAAGCCTCAAAGCAGCGGTTTTAGCGTCGGCCAGACATTTTCCAGCAACTTGCCCTGCGCCCCGACCGCCGGGTGCAGACCATCAGCCTGCATCAAGTCCGGATGACCACCGACGCCTTCAAGGAAAAACGGCACCAGCGGGATCTTTTTATCCTCGGCAAGCTGGCCATAGACCTGCGCAAAAGCATCGGTGTAACGCTTGCCGTAATTGGGCGGCAGTTGCATGCCGAGCAATAACACCTTGGCGCCTTGCTTGCGCGAGCTGTCGATCATCGAGGCAAGATTTTGTTGCAATTGCGCTGGCGGCATTCCGCGCAGGCCATCGTTGCCGCCCAATTCGAGGATTACCAACTCGGGTTTATGCTCTGCAAGCAGCGCGGGCAGGCGCGCCTGGCCTCCGGCACTGGTGTCGCCGCTGATGGACGCATTGACCACTTTGTCGTCGAAACCTTCGGCCTTGAGCCGTTGCTCAAGCAGCGATACCCACCCCAAGCGGGTATCCAGTCCGAAACCGGCGCTGATACTATCGCCAACGATCAGGACAGTACCCGCCGCTGCGTTCTGGGCCATGCACATCAAGGCCAGGCCAGCACTCAAAAACCACACACGCATCGGATTCTCCATGGGCGCAAGTATTCTCACCGCGAAGAACCTTAGCAAAGTGGTTCCCAGCGCGGAAGGTGAACTGACCATCCTGCACGAACTCAGCCTGGAACTGAACAAGGGCGACAGCCTGGCCATCGTTGGCGCGTCCGGTTCCGGCAAATCCACCCTGCTCGGTTTGCTCGCCGGCCTCGATCTGCCGAGCAGCGGCGAAGTCACCCTCGCTGGCCAGGGCCTGAGCGGTCTCGACGAAGATCAGCGCGCACGCATTCGCGCCGAGCACGTCGGTTTCGTTTTTCAGTCCTTCCAATTGCTCGACAGTCTCAACGCACTCGAAAACGTCATGCTGCCGCTGGAACTCGACGGCCGCAAAGACGCGCGCCAACGCGCCACCCAGTTGCTCGAGCGTGTCGGCCTCGGCCAACGCCTGACGCACTCGCCGCGCCAGCTCTCCGGCGGTGAACAGCAGCGCGTGGCGATTGCCCGGGCGTTTGCCGCCGAGCCGGATGTGCTGTTCGCCGACGAACCCACCGGCAACCTCGATAGCCATACCGGCGAGCGCATCAGCGACTTGCTGTTCGAATTGAACAAGGAACGCGGCACCACACTGGTGCTGGTGACCCACGACGAACGCCTGGCACATCGCTGCCGGCGCCTGATCCGTCTTGAAGCCGGCCTGTTGGTCGCCCCTCTGGAGCCTTGATGGCACGTCTGCCGCTGTTGCGTCTGTTCAGTCTCGCCCTGCGCCAACTGATGCGCGATGCCCGCGCCGGCGAATTGCGCGTGTTGTTTTTTGCCTTGCTGGTGGCTGTGGCGGCGAGTACCGCCATCGGTTACTTCGGTGCACGATTGAATGGCGCGATGACGTTGCGCGCCACCGAATTTCTCGGCGCCGATCTGGTGCTCGAAGGCAGCTCACCGGCACGCGAGGAACAGATAAAAAGCGGCACCGAGCTGCGTCTTGATCATGCTCAGATCGTCGAATTCTCCAGCGTCGTCGCCACTGACAACGGCATTCAACTGTCGAGCATCAAAGCAGTGGACCGCGCCTATCCTCTGCGCGGAGAACTGAAGAGCGTCCCGGCGCCATTCGCTGCCGAAGAATCTGGCGGGGAACCGCAACCCGGTGAAGCCTGGGTGGAATCGCGCCTGCTGGTCGCACTGGATCTGAAGATCGGCGACAGCATCGACGTCGGCTCAAAGACGCTGAAACTGACGCGGGTGCTGACTTACGAACCGGATCGCGCAGGCAATTTCTACAGCCTGACCCCGCGGGTGCTGATCAATCTCGAAGACCTTGCCGCCACTGGCGTGGTGCAGCCCGGCAGCCGGGTGAGCTTCCGTGAGCTGTGGCGAGGTGAACCGCAGGCGCTGGAAACCTATCGTCAATTGATCAAACCGGGACTGGCGGCGAATCAGCGAATTCAGGATGCCCGTGATGGCAACCAGCAGATTGGCGGTGCATTGGGCAAGGCTGAGCGTTATCTGAATATGGCGAGTCTGGTCGCAGTGCTGTTGGCCGGGGTAGCCGTGGCACTGTCGGCCAACCGGTTCGCCAGCCGTCGATTTGATGCCAGCGCCCTGCTGCGCTGCCTCGGTTTGTCGCGACGCGAGACGATGGTGCTCTTCAGTCTGCAACTGACGGTGCTCGGGCTGTTCGCCAGCCTGACCGGCGCCATACTTGGCTGGCTCGCGCAACTGGGACTGTTTGCGTTGCTGCATGACTTGTTGCCGACTGCCGTACCACCGGGCGGTCTGCTGCCAGCGCTGGCCGGGATCGGCACGGGGCTGGTGGCGCTGGCCGGTTTCGCCTTGCCACCATTAGCGGCGTTGGGTCGCGTGCCACCGTTGCGCGTGCTGCGTCGCGACATGCTGCCGATTCCGTCGAGCACCTGGATGGTTTACGGCGCGGCACTGGGCGCGCTGGGCCTGATCATGTGGCGCTTGAGCCTGGATCTTCTGCTGACTTTCGCCCTGCTCGGGGGTGGCGTGGTTGCCGCTGTGGTTTTGGGCGGCCTGCTGCTGTTGCTGCTCAACAGCCTGCGCCGCCTGCTCGCCCGCGCGTCACTGCCGTGGCGCTTGGGCTTAGGACAGTTGTTGCGTCATCCATTGGCAGCGGCGGGTCAGGCGCTGGCATTCGGGCTGATCCTGCTGTCCATGGCGCTGATCGCTTTGCTGCGCGGCGAACTGCTCGACACCTGGCAGAACCAGTTACCGAAAAACGCGCCGAATTATTTTGCTTTGAACATTCTGCCGGCAGACAAACAGCCGTTCACTGATCATCTGATCAAAGTCTCCGCGCAAGCGGCGCCGCTGTATCCGGTGGTGCCGGGACGCCTGATCAGCATCAATGGCGAACCGGTGCAGCAACTGGTCAGCAAGGACTCGGCCGGTGACCGCGCGATTCAACGTGACCTGAGCCTGACCTGGGCCGCCGATTTGCCGAACGGCAACAAGCTCACCGCCGGTTCCTGGTGGACCGAGCAAGCGCCGGACGCTGTTCCCGGCGTATCGGTAGAAGGCAAGGTCGCAGAAAGCCTCAAGCTCAAACTTGGCGACCACATGGTGTTCACCGTCGGCGGGGTCAATCGCGAAGCCAGGGTCACCAGCCTGAGGGAGATCAACTGGGATAACTTCCAGCCGAACTTCTTCATGATCTTCCAGCCCGGCACTCTGAAGGATCTGCCAGCGACTTACCTGACCAGTTTCTATCTGGCACCCGGTCACGATCAGCAGATCGTCGAACTGTCGCGCGCGTTCCCGGCCGTGACCATCCTGCAGGTCGAAGCCTTGCTCGAACAGCTGCGCAGCATCCTCGCCCAGGTCACGCTGGCGGTGGAATATGTGTTGTTGTTTGTACTGGCGGCGGGCATGGCGGTGCTGTTCTCCGGGTTGCAGGCAACGCTGGATGAACGCATTCGCCAAGGCGCGCTGTTGCGTGCGCTGGGGGCCGAGCGCAAGTTGCTGGTCAAGGCGCGACGGATCGAGTTCGGACTGCTGGGCGCGGTCAGCGGATTGCTCGCAGCCATCGGTTCGGAAGTGGTGAGTCTGGTGTTGTATCGCTACGCCTTCGACCTGCCGTGGCATCCACATCCGTGGCTGTTGGTGCTGCCGTTGATCGGTGCGGCGCTGATCGGTGGCGCCGGAGTGTTCGGCACGCGCCGGGCACTGAATGCAAGTCCACTGACAGTGTTGCGCGAGGGTTGATAGACTCCCGCCGTCTCTATCACAAGAAATCGCCATGAGCCGTTATCGCCCTCCCCGCACCGCCGGCACCGCGCTGATCACCCCTGAAGGTGAAGCGCGGATGCGTGCCGAATTCCATGAGCTATGGCATGTGCGCCGCCCGCAAGTGACGCAGTCGGTCAGCGAAGCGGCAGCTCAGGGTGATCGCTCGGAAAACGCCGAGTACACCTACGGCAAAAAAATGCTGCGCGAGATCGACAGTCGCGTGCGCTTTCTGACTAAACGTCTGGAAGCGTTGAAGGTGGTCAGCGAAAAACCCAGCGATCCGAACAAGGTGTATTTCGGCGCATGGGTGACCATCGAAGATGAAGACGCCAAGCAGTCGCGCTACCGCATCGTCGGCCCGGATGAGCTGGATCTGAAACTGGGTCTGATCAGCATCGACTCACCGCTGGCCCGCGCCTTGATCGGCAAGGCGCTCGACGCCGAAGTCCGGGTCGAAACGCCAACTGGCGAGCAGTTCGTCTACATCGTCGCAATCGAGTATCTCTGACATTTAGCGCCGGGTAATCAAGCCCTGGCGGGCGACGCGCGTCAGTTGCTTGATCATTTCCGGGGCATCCTCGGTGCTCGGCGACTGAATCACCGCCAGATCAAAACTGTCTGTGGCGAACCGCGCGAGCGACTCACCGTCTTCGACAAACTGGATCAGGAACGCCGCAGGACCGCCGCTGCGACGTGGCCAGCCATCGAGATAACGCAACAGGGTCGGCTGGTGTTTACCGCCAAGCAGGATTTTCGGATTGCGCTGAGTGGCGTGTGCCGTGATCGGCGCGGGACGTGCTGGAGGGCGTAGTGCATTCATCGTGTCGTGTCTCTGCCTCAAAAGTCTGCATGGCAGGTGAGAGGCAACACCGAACCAGCGCTTTAGCGGTATTTCGAAGCCAGTGTTCCGGCTTCTGACGGCAACTGAAGTGTAGTCACCTGGCGCCCCGCAAGTAGCTGTTTAAATCGGCGCATGAGCGGCATCCTAGAGAACGTGACTGGCCAGTGTCAAGAATCAGCGGCAACAAAAAAGGCCCGCACAATGCGGGCCTTTGGCTTGAGCCAGAGCGGTCAACCGGCGATGGCGCGGTCCACCGACAACTTGCCTGCACCTTCGATCATGACTGCCAGGCTGCCACCGAGCAGCGCCAGCGCGAACTCATAACCGTTGTTGGCCATGAACAGGCCGTTGCTGATGTGCACGGTAAAGATAGCGACCAGCGACAGGAACGTCAGGCCAAGTGCTGCCGGACGAACCAGCAGGCCGATGATCAGCGCCAGACCGGCGAAGAATTCGGTGCCGCCAGCCAGTGTGGCCATCAGGTAGCCAGGGGTCAGGCCGAGGCTTTCCATGTACTGCGCTGTGCCAGCAAGGCCGTAGCCACCAAACAGACCGAAGAGTTTCTGCGCACCGTGAGCGGCGAAGATCACGCCGACGGCAATACGCAGAATGGTCAGGCCGTAACCGGCGCGGGTGAACAGTACCTTGTTGATCAGAGAGCTCATGTTGCGTTTCCTTGTTGTGAGAAGTGCTTGTTGGTTGGCCGCTATATTAATCAGTTAATTTCATGTTAAAAGCGTAAATATTCCGCCATAACAATCGATTTATTAGATCATTTGCGTGAAGCTACTTTTTGCGCACGGGGCTCCAGCGACTCCCGCTCCCGATCAAACGCCAAGTAATACTTGTTCACGCTATTAACATAGCTGACCGGGCCCATTCCCACCTGCTCCATGGCCACGCGCTCGACCTGGAAGAACCACTGATTGGGATTCAAGCCGCGGCGCCGCGCTTCGGCACGCATGCCTTGCACACGCTCGGGGCCGATGTTGTACGCCGCCAGGGTGAAGGCCATGCGTTCGCGCTCGTTGAGCTTGGGGCTGTTGAAGAACTTGCGGCGGATCATCGCCAGATACTTGGCCCCAGCCTGCACATTCGCCTCGAGATTCTGGATATTGCTGACGCCGACCCGCTGCGCCGCAGACGGGGTGATCTGCATCAGCCCGGTCGGGCCGCTGCCACTGCGCGCGTTGGGTTGCAGCCTCGACTCCTTGAAGGCCAGCGCCGCCAGGTTGAGCCAGTCCATGTTCTGCGCATCCGCATGTTTTTGCAGGGTCGGACGGAGTTTTTCCAGACGCTGGCGATCAGCCTTGGCCAACGGATAGTGGACTTGATAGAGACGGCGGTAGATGCGCAGGAATGCTGCATCTTCATTGGACGGTTTTTTGTAGCCGGTCAGGAAGCGGTCGATGCTCGCGCGCAGCATCGATGCATCACGGCGCACAAACCAGTATTCCTCGCCCGGTTCGCTGATCATCACTTGCCGGTCGACGCGCAGCTTGGGCAGGATCTTGCCCCAGCGCTCGGCTATCGGTTGCTCGACGATGGTCAGGTGGAAAATCCCGCCCTGGACCATTTCCAGCACGTCCTCGACCGCCAGCGTCGGATCGACCCATTCGATCTTGATCGGCGCGAGTTTGTGCAGCGCGAGTTTCTGGTTGATCTGGTTGACCGCCTCCCCCGCCACGCTGCCGGTCGGCAGTGCCACGGTTTTACCGGCGAGTTGTTCCACCTTGGCGTAGCGCCGTTCACCTTTGATTCCGACCAACACCAGCGGCACGTTGCTGGCGATCGGTTCGCTACTGGCGACGGCGAGGCCGGGTTGTAGATCGAGCAGTTCTCCCGGCGCCACCAGATCACCCTCGCCACGCCGTAACGCGCCGAGCAGTTGATCCTTGGCTTTGGGGATGATCTTGAGGGTAACTTCCTGGCCGTCGCGGGCATGGCCGTTGAGGTATTGCTCAAAGGCGCGCAGGCGATGGTATTCGACGCCGATGGACTGGCCCTGGACTTCGCCGGAGCTGTTGCGACTCTGGTTGACCAGCACTTTGAGCACGCGACTGCTGCGGATTTCCGCCAGATCGCGGACCTTGGCGGCCGGCACGGCTTGCAGCGGCCCGGGCAGGCGCGCGACCGCCGTCATCGGCAGCAACAACGAGCCACATAGCAGAAGCAAAACCGAGGGACGAACCATCCACTCTCCGGAAATAATACGGGGCGCAATCACCGTTGAAAGCGGCAACAACACCGACGAAAACAGAGCGCCTGAGCGCTGGCAAAGTGCAGCAGACTGGCACAGTGATAGCATCGCTGCCACCCCAACCGGTCACGCGGCCTCAACAGACAGTCATAAGTCTTTGTAGTTCTTGGATTTTTTTATAATCCGACAGCTCTGATATGCTTTCCGGCCTTCGGCCCGAGGTAGCACCATGCAACTCATCGATATCGGCGTCAACCTGACCAACCCGAGTTTCGCCGACAAACACCAGGCAGTCCTCGAGCGCGCCTATGCCGCCGGGGTCTGCCAACTGGTGCTGACCGGCACCAGCGTCGAGGGCAGCGAGCAAGCCCTGGAGCTGTGCCAACAGCTGGATGAAACCGGCCAGCGACTGTTCGCCACCGCCGGCATTCATCCGCATTCGGCGAGCGACTGGAATGCGGACAGCGCACGCCGTTTGCGCAGCCTGCTGAAGGAATCGAACGTGGTTGCGGTCGGCGAATGCGGGCTGGATTTCAACCGTGATTTCTCGCCGCGTCCGCAGCAGGAAAAAGTTCTCGAAGAACATCTGGCGCTGGCGGTCGAACTGCAATTGCCGGTGTTCTTGCATGAGCGTGATGCCAGCCAGCGTTTGCTGGAAATACTGCGCGACTATCGTGATCAATTGCCCGCCGCCGTGGTGCATTGCTTCACTGGCGAGCAGAAGGCGCTGTTCAGTTATCTGGATATGGATTTGCACATCGGCATCACGGGCTGGATCTGTGACGAGCGGCGCGGTACGCATCTGCATCCACTGGTCAAAGAGATCAAACGTGGACGGCTGATGCTGGAAAGCGATGCGCCGTACTTGCTGCCGCGCACCTTGCGGCCCAAACCGAAGAACGGGCGCAACGAGCCGGCGTATCTGACCGAAGTGCTGCGCGAGGTGGCGTTGCATCGCGGTGAAACCGAGGTAGATCTGGCGACGCATACCACCGCGTGTGCCCGGGCATTCTTCGGCCTGCCGAATCTCCCCTGATACGCGCCATTGATGCATATCAAGATTCGAACCTCTGTATAGCGGCACAATGCTGGCACCTTGCCAATGCTGTTTCCGCTATCAGAGAAGACCTTCCATGGGTGCCTGGCTTAGCAATATCTCGCTGAAATACAAATTCTGGGCGGTCAACGCGGTCGCCTTCGTCACCACGCTGCTGCTGGTGTTGTACGCCGTGCAACTCGAACAGCAGGCACGCAGCCATGCTGCGCAAATCTCTGCGCAAGCTCAGGCGCAATTGCTCAAGGCCTGGCCGGCCGATCAAGCGCTGCCCAAAGCCGATCAGGTGCTGACCTTCAAACGGGGCGCAGCACCGCGCCTCAACGATCAACCGTTGCTGGAAATCAGCGACAGCACGGGCTGGATCGAGATCAATCACCAGCCGCTGTTCGGTGACAACCTGCTGATCGGCGCCGAAGTATTCGGCCGTGCCGATGGTCAGCAGGTCGCAGTGATTGCCTACGGCCCGAGCCTGAGCCAGGTGTTCGGCGAGCGCTTCACCAATTACGCGGTCGCGGTGTTGATCCTGATGCTGGCGATGCTCGGCGCTTCGCAACTGCTGATTCGCTTCCTGCTCAGCCAACTCAACACCTTGAAAGACGTGATGCTGCACGTCGAGAAAACCGGCGATCTCGCCGCGCGCGTGCCGTTGGCCTGCACGGATGAAGTCGGACAGATGGCCAATGCCTTCAACGCGATGCAGGCCGGTTATCAGCGCGTGGTCACCACGGTGGCCAACACCGCGCGGCAACTGGATGTCGGCGCCGCGCGACTGGCAGCGAGCATGAACGAGGTACGTCACGGCATGCTTGGCCAGCAGAGCGAAACCGATCAGGCTGCCACCGCGATCAACGAGATGACCGCCACCGTTTACCACATCGCCCAACATGCCGGCGCCACCCGCGACCTTTCGCAAACTGCTGATGGTCTGGCTGGCAGCGGTCAACAAGTGGTGAGTCGCGTACAGACTTCGATTGCCAGCCTGTCCAGCGGCGTGCAGCAGACGGCCGAGATGATTCAACGGCTGGCCGAGGACAGTCAGAAAATCAACGGCGTAGTCAGCGTGATTCACAGCATTGCCGAGCAGACCAATCTGCTCGCGCTGAATGCCGCCATCGAAGCCGCTCGCGCCGGTGAGATGGGACGCGGTTTTGCAGTGGTCGCCGACGAGGTGCGCAACCTCGCCAAGCGGGTGCAGGCTTCAACCGATGAAATCACCACTATGGTCTCGGCGTTGCAGGCCGGGACGCGCGATGCGGTGGATTTCATGCAGGAGAGTTCGTACAAGGCCGATGACTGTGTGCAACAGGCGCAGGAGGCTGGCGAGGCATTGGCGGAGATCACCGGAGCGGTGGCGCAGATGCGCGAGAGCAACACGCAGATTGCCGTGGCGGCCGAGCAGCAGAGTCAGGTTGCCGAGGAGATGAATCGCGCGGTGGTGAGCATTCGTGATGTGACCGAGAACACCGTGCAGCAAACGGTTGATTCGGCGACTACCAGTAATGAACTGGCGACGTTGGCCGGGGAGTTGAGCAAGGCTATAGGCCAGTTGAAACTCTGAGGGCCTCATCGCGGGCAAGTCGAATCGTCGCACCGCCGCTCCCACAGGGATTTGCAGTGAACAAGGATTTTGTGAGCACCTGAAATCCTGTGGGAGCGGGCTTGCCCGCGATGGCGTCAGCCGCAGCGACATCAGATTTGGCCTATCGCTTCCATAGCCAACCTTGATTCGCCGCCCTTCCCGCCCGGGCCTATTCTTCAATCATAGAGTCGAACCTGGATTGAGGAGCAGCATCATGGGCAAACGTCATCCCAACCTTCCCGCGTGGCAATGGCGCACGGACCTGGGTAATCATCAGCACCCGACCAATCTGGGCCTGCACCTGATCGCCGTGCCACTGTTCATCGTCGCATTTCTGCTGATTGTTTCCGGCGTGTTCAGCACAAGTCTGGCAAGCGTCGCCATCGGCGTGATCGGCATCGTTGCCGCACTGGCGCTGCATCGCCACGGCAACCGCGAAGATTCGTACCGGGCGTGAGCGCCAGCGCTGGCAGTGAGTCAGGCGAAAATGGTCACGGTCTGCCGACTCATGGCGATCAGTTCACCCTGCTCGCTCCACAGCTTGGCGGCGACGTGGCCGTAACCGTCGGCCGCGTACTCGATTTCCGCCAGATACATGCACCAGTCCAGCGTGCTCAAATCGCGTAGCGGCTGAACGAATTCGATGGTCCAGGTCAGCGTACTGCCCGGCGCCGGCTTCTTCAGATACGGCAACAATGCCGGAGGCCAGGCATCGACCAGCGCCAGCAGATGCGCTTCGCTGACCGGTTCTTCCTTCACATCCCCACGCAAGCGCACCCAGCCGCCCATTTGCCGCGATTTGGTGCCGGTAAACGGCATGCCGCCGACGCTCCAGCGCATCGCCAAGTGACGCATGAATTCCGGGGTCACGCCTTTGATGTAGGGCAGTTCCTGGCACTCATCAAAGTGTTTCATCTCGGGCGCAGGTTGCGCATCCACAGCCACCTCGGACGTGCGCGAGGCGCCGAAGCTGCCTTGCACCATCGTCACCACCTGACCGTTCTGCATGGCTCGACCAAGTACCTGGATGACGGCTTTGCCTTCACGCAGGATTTCGACTTCGAAGCTCACCGGCACTTGCGGTTCGACCGGGCCGACAAAGGTGATCGCCAGCGAGCGTACCGGCCGCTCCGCTGGCACCTTGGCGCGCATGGCCTCGTATTGCAGCGCGGCAACCAGCCCGCCGAAACTGGCGCGGCCCTGACCCCATTCAGCCGGGATAGTGACCTCCGGTTTAACGCGGACGACATCGAGCAGATCGCTAAAGCGCATGGAAACCTCGGACACTGGAAAGGGAATGCAGGGATCTTAACCAGCATGGCAGAGCGGCGCAGCGTCTATTCCGGTCAAAGAGACTGACAGATAGGCCGCGCGCCGCATTTGATTTGAAGATTATTTGAAGCAGGTCGAGCTGAGTTTTTCGAGGACCCGGTCTGCCTTGGCTTCGGCCTTGCTCATGGTCGCCTGCCAAGTCGCAACGCAGGGTTGCAGATCGCTTTCCAATTCAGCCTTGGCCAGCCATTGCCAGCAATCGTGCCAGTCGCCTAACGCCGCTTGCGCCGACTTCAACCGCTCCAGCGCCGGCTCAGGCAGACGATCAAGCTCGGGATAGGCCTCGATGCCATAACGCACACGCTTGATCAGCAGTCGCAAACGATGGCGGTCATGGGCCGGATCGTGCAGCGCCACATCGAGATTCTTCCATTGTTTGCTCAGACGTTTTTCGATGCGTTTACCCAGACCATTCAGCAGCCCCTGACGCTGGGACGCGCGCAGAAAACGCGGAAACGCGTCGAGGATCATCAGCAGCGCAGCCACTTCGCCGCTCGCCGCCAGCGCTGGATACGCCTCAGCCATTTGCGCCATGCGCCGACGTGCAGCCTCGGGTTGATCATGCTCCAGCAGATAGGCCGCCAACACTTCGCGGTCGCGCCACGGTGTGGTCAGTTGGCCGACGCTGGCGGCCGCCGTTTCCAGCTGTTCGACACCCGGCAAGCCACGCAATGGCCGCAGCAGGCTGCGCAAGCGCCGCACCGTGGTACGCAAATCGTGCAGCGCTTCGGGATCGGTGCGCGCCGTCAGACGTGCCTGACAGGCCAGCAGCCGCACTTCAATGCTCAGCACCTGAGCCACCAACCGGTCAACCAACGCAGACATCACTTGCTCCTCGATCCAATGACTCGGCACGAATATGCGCTGGCGCAAGCCTTCGGCACTTGCGCCATGTCAGCAGCTTAGCGTCCGGCGCGCGATTCGCGAATGTAGAACCGCGCCTTCTCGGCCTTGCTCGCACAGCCTTCGAAACCTTCGAATTGCTGCTGAGTCTTGGCCGCCGTCAGCAACGACAGGGCTTTGGAGTAGCTGACGGTGCCGGCGAAACCTTCGGCCTTGGCCAGGTCCAGCTCATGCCACGCGGTATCCAGTTGGCTGCCGCAGCTGTCGCGGTACGCGGTTTTACCGGCGCAACCGGCCAAGGCCAAAGCCATCAACGGCACACAGATCCAGGCTTTCATCACTCACACCTCAAAGATAGGTCAACAGTCGTGCAGGTAAGACGGTCTGGCGCGCAAAAAGTGCCTTGCGCCCCGGTAATCCGCCGCAGCGCAAAGATAGCGTCAGCGGGTCATGAAGTATCGAAAAAACGACGCCGCCCCTGCCCCGAGCGACCTCGGCGATTGAAGCCCCGCCCTCGATGGGTGCATTGTGCAAGCTTGTCGGAGGAAGTTTGATGAAAAAGCGTGTTGCACTGGTTCTGGGTTCAGGTGGCGCCCGGGGCTATGCCCATATCGGCGTCATTGAAGAAATCGAAAGTCGTGGTTACGAAATCGCCTGTATCGCCGGCTGTTCAATGGGCGCCGTCGTGGGCGGAATCTATGCTGCCGGCAAACTTGACGAGTACAAGAACTGGATCGAAAGCCTCGACTACCTCGACGTGCTGCGCCTGGTCGATGTGAGTTTCCGCCTCGGTGCGATTCGTGGCGAAAAAGTCTTCGGGCAGATCCGCAAGATCGTCGGCGAGATCAACATCGAAGAACTGCGCATCCCCTACACAGCAGTCGCCGCCGACCTGACCAATCAGCAGGAAATCTGGTTCCAGGAAGGCTGTCTGCACCAAGCCATGCGCGCCTCGGCGGCGATTCCCAGCCTGTTCACTCCGGTGATGCAAGGCAATCGAATGCTGGTCGATGGCGGCATTCTCAATCCGTTGCCTATTGTGCCGGTGGTGTCGAGCCATTGCGATTTGATCATTGCGGTGAATCTGAACTCGACCAACCAGCGTCATTACAAATTGCCGGTCATTCAACGTCCACCGGCGTTTCGCAGCCGCTTCGACAACCTGATCAGTTCGCTGGGTTCGAAGATGCCGTTTCGCCGGACTCAGGCCGAGAAATTGCTGGAGCTGGAACGGGAAGCTCTGCGCGCGCAATCTGCGGAGGTCAATCCGTGGGTCGAAGGCGCGGAGCCGGAAAGTCAGCAACCGGCCGCCGCGCCTGAACGTGAAGGTGCGCCAAAATCCGCAACCGGTTCGTTCATCATCGATAACGTCGGGCCGGCATCGTTGCTGGACTTGATCAACCAGAGTTTCGAGGTGATGCAAACCTCGCTGGCGCAGTACAAGATTGCCGGGTATCCGCCGGACATACTGATCAACGTGCCGAAGCGCGTGTGCCGTTTTTTCGAGTTCTACAAAGCGCCGGAGTTGATCGCGCTGGGTCGAGAGATTGCGCGGGATACGATGGATCGGTATGAGAGTGAGCAGAGTAGAGAGCCCTGAAGTTCTCTATCGCCTGGAAGGGCCTCATCGCTGGCAAGCCAGCTCCCACAGTGATCGGTGTTTTACACAAATTTCATTCACACCCGAGATACCTGTGGGAGCTGGCTTGCCAGCGATGGCGTCAGTCTGGTCAACGCATAATTACAGGCTGTTCTCACTCATCAAGCGATAACCAACCCCCGCCTCGGTCACGATAAACCGCGGCCGGGTCGGGTCGTCGGCGAGTTTCTGGCGCAAATGCCCGACCACGATGCGCAGGTAATGGCTGTCTTCGGTGTGCGTCGGCCCCCAGATATCCTTGAGCAGTTGCTGCTGGGTAATCACCCGTCCCGGATGCCGCGCCAGTTGCGCCAACACCGCGTATTCCTTGCGCGTCAGGGCCACTTCGACGCCGTCGAGCAGCACCCGCCGATAAGCCAGATCCACCGTCAACGGACCAAAATTCAGCGCCGCTTGCTGCGCCTCTCCGGCCGGTGCCTGACGTAATAAAGCACGCACTCGGGCGAGAAATTCCTGAATGCCGAACGGCTTGGTCACGTAGTCATTGGCGCCGCCATCCAGTGCCTGGACTTTCTGCCCTTCGCTGGCGCGCACCGACAGCACCAGCACTGGCGCCGTTGCCCATTCGCGAAACTCGCGCAACACTTGCTGGCCGTCCATGTCCGGCAAGCCGAGGTCGAGCACCAGCAAATCCGGTTTGTTCAGCGCAGCTTGCGCCAGGCCTTCGGTACCGGTGCCGGCTTCGAGCACTTTGTAGCCTTGGGACACGAGGCTGATGCGCAGAAATTTGCGAATCTGCGGTTCGTCATCGATGACCAAAATGGTCGCGGTCTGGCTCATGAATTCACATCAATGCAAAAGATTGGCAAGAGAGTAGCGCAGGCGCGATCAGGCTTCATCGTCCATTCCCGGTTGTGTCGGCAGCGGCAGGTGCAAGGTGATGCAGGTGCCGTGGCCGTCGATGCCGTCATCGACGCTGATGCGGCCGCCATGCGCACCGACCATGCCCTGACAAATCGCCAGCCCCAGTCCCGTGCCCTGCCCGCCACGATCACCGCGCGCAGCGGTGTAGAACATGTCGAAAATCTTCGCGCGTTCATCGGCGGGAATTCCCGGGCCTTCGTCGCTGACCGAGAAAAACACTTCGCTGTCATCGGCCCCGGCGCGCAGTTGCAGACGGCCATTGAGCGGCGAGAAACGTGCGGCGTTTTCCAGCACATTGACCAGCGCCTGCTCGATCAGCGCGGCGTGCACGAATAGCAGCGGCAACTCGGCCGGCACATCGGTGCTGACCTGCAACGACGCCAACACCGCGCGCAGTCGATTCAGTGCGCTGCCAACGATATCTGCCGGCGACACCCAATCGCGCGCAAGTTTTAGCGCTCCGTGGCCGAGTCGGGTCATGTCCAGCAGGTTTTGAATGTAGCGGTCGAGGCGTTCGGCTTCGTCGCGAGTGCCTTCAAGCAGCTCGCGGCGATCTTCCAGCGGGATTGCTTCACCCAGTGCGAGCAGGCTGTCGATGCTGCCGCGCATCGAAGTCAACGGCGTGCGCAAATCGTGGGAAACGGAGGCCAGCAAGGCGCTGCGCAATTGTTCGGTTTCGCCGTGCAGACGCGCCGCTTCCAGATCATCCGCCAACTGCGCGCGCGCCAGAGCCTGAGCCAATGGCTGACTTAAAGCGGTGAGCAAACGCCGACGCTGGCCGCTCAAAGTCTGGCCTTCTTTGGCGCACACGCCGAGCAGCGCCAGCGGCCCGTCCTCGACCGACAGCGGCCACCACCACCAGCGCCCGAACGGCAAGGTGCCGGTGCCCATGCCTGCCGGTTGATCGTGTTGCCAGGCCCAGTCGGCGGCGGCGCGTTCCGATTCGCTGAATTGCAGCGGCCCACCGGTCTCGACTTTCCAGCCGCCCTGCCCGTCGCGATTGAGCAGGCACAGTTGCAGATCGCTCCAGCCATTGAGGTGCTGCGCGGCGGCGCTGACCACAGCCTGGCGGTCAGTGGCGGCGGTGAGTTTGCGCGACAGATCAAGCAGCTCCGTAGTTTCTTCCTGGGTGTCGCGCAACGCCTGCAATTGCCGACGCTGACGCGCCGCGAGGTTGCCGGTGAGCGCCGCCATCAGCAGGAAAAACAACAAGGTCAGCACGTCTTCTTCGCGCTGAATGCTGAAGGAGAAATTCGGCGGAATGAACAGAAAATCGTAGGTCAGAAACGACAACGCGGCACACGCCAGCGCCGGCCCCAGACTGCTGCGCACCGCCACCAAAAGCACGGCGGCGAGGAACACCAGCGAGATGTTCGGCAGCGGCAAAACACTCGATACCGCCCACGCCAGCGCAGTGGCCAACACTGTCGCCAGCAGCGCCAGCGCGTAGTCGAACCACACCAGCGTCGGCGCGGATCGTGTGCGCGGCTGATGCTGCTCGTGGTCACTGTCGAGGACGTTGATTTCCAGGCCATGCGCCTGTCGCAACAGTCGCGCAGCCAAACCTCCGCCAAACATTCTGCGGCGCAGACTCGGACGCGATTGGCCGACCAGTACCAGACTCGCGCGGCGTTCGGCGGCATGCTGGATCAGGGTTTTTGCCACCTCACCGGCGCGCAGTAAAACCACTTCACCGCCGAGGCGTTCGGCCAGTTGTTGAGCGCTCTGCAAGCGCAAGCGCGATTGCTCGTCGCGTACGGTTCCGTTGTCGACGTGCACCAGACTCCACGGCAGATGTCGACGCTGAGCGACGCGACTGGCATGCCGCACCAGACGTTCGGCATGCGCATCGCCATCGACTCCCACCAGCAAGCGCCCGCGCACCGCTGGCGCCGCTTGACCGAGTTGGCGATAACCTTGCGCCAGATCGTTATCGACTTGCGCGGCGGCGGTCTGCATCGCCAGTTCACGCAATGCGGTGAGGTTGGTCTGAGTAAAAAAGGCATCGATCGCCGCGCGCGCCTGCTCCGGCACGTAGACCTTGCCTTCGCGCAAACGCTCGAGCAATTCGCGCGGCGGCAGGTCGATCAGCAGCAGCTCGAAGGCTTCCTGCAGTACCCAGTCCGGCAGGGTTTCGCGTACCTGCACGCCAGTGATACCGCGCACCTGATCGTTGAGACTTTCCAGGTGCTGGACGTTGACCGTGGTGAACACGTCGATGCCGGCGGACAACAATTCCTGAATGTCTTGCCAGCGTTTGGCGTGGCGGCTGCCGGGGGCGTTGCTGTGGGCCAGCTCATCCACCAGCACGAGTTTGGGTTTGGCCGCGAGCAGTCCGTCGAGATCCATTTCTTCGAGGGTCACGCCACGGTATTCCGAGCGCACCAGCGGCTGTTGCGGCAGACCGCCGAGCAGCGCTTCGGTCTCGGCGCGGCCATGGGTTTCGACCACTCCGGCGATGACTTTCACGCCTTGGCGCAACTGGCTGTGGGCCGCTTGCAGCATGGCGTAGGTCTTGCCCACGCCCGGCGCAGCGCCGAGGAATACCTTGAGCCGGCCACGACCGTCGCGGGGCAGGTCTGCTAACAGCGCATCGGCGCGGCCGGAGTCACTCATGCTTGAAGTTCTCTGTCATTGATCATCGGTTAGAGCTTTTCCAGCGCCATGTTCAACGCCAGCACATTGACCACCGGTGGTCCCACCAGCGGCTGTTCGATATGCGCATCCAGCAACTGCTGCAAGGTCGACACCGGCATATTGCGCGCCGCCGCAACACGCGCCAGTTGATAGGCAATCGCTGCCGGTGGCAAGTGCGGATCGAGGCCGCTGCCGGAGGTGGTCAACAGTGCCAGCGGCACCGGGCCTTGACCGGGAACCTGCAACTTGTTGGCGTCATCGATCACCCGCGTGGCCAGCGCCGGATTGCTCGGTGCCAGGTTGCTCGCACTGCTGGAAACCGTAGCAAAGGCACCGGCCGAAGGCCGCGGATGGAACCATGCATCGCCGACGAAATCCTGAGCGATCAGGGCAGAGCCACGCACCTTGCCTTGAGCGTCGTGGACAAGGCTGCCATTGGCCTGCTCGGGGAACGCGACCTGCGCGACACCGGTGACCACCAGCGGATAGGCAACGCCGGTAACCAGGGTCATCAGCACCAGCAGGCTCAGGGCCGGACGTATCATTGTGGACATTTCAAGATCCTCTTCGAATATTCAACTCTGCATCACCTGTGGCGAGGGAGCTTGCTCCCGCCCGGCTGCGCAGCAGTCGTAAAACCAGTAAATGCGATGTGTCTGGCTATTTGTAGAGGCCGGGTTCGGGGCTACTTCGCAGCCCAGCGGGAGCAAGCTCCCTCGCCACAAAGGCACCTCCCGGCCAACGATCGTCAAACCAGATGCAACGCCGTCAACAGCATGTCGATCGCCTTGATCCCCACAAACGGCACCAGCAATCCGCCCACCCCATAGATCAACAGATTGCGCCGCAACAACGCCGCCGCACTCGCCGCCTGCACTCGAACACCGCGCAGCGCCAGCGGAATCAGCACCACGATGATCAGCGCGTTAAACACGATGGCCGAGAGAATCGCGCTTTGCGGGCTGCTCAAATGCATGATGTTCAACACACCGAGCTGCGGATAAATCGCGGCAAACAGCGCCGGCAGAATCGCGAAGTATTTGGCGACGTCGTTGGCGATGGAAAAGGTCGTCAGCGCGCCACGGGTGACCAGCAATTCCTTGCCGATCTGCACCACGTCCAGCAACTTGGTCGGGTCGCTGTCGAGGTCGACCATGTTCGCCGCTTCGCGCGCCGCTTGCGTGCCGTCGTTCATCGCCATGCCGACGTCAGCCTGAGCCAGCGCCGGGGCGTCGTTGGCGCCGTCGCCGCACATCGCGACCAGCCGACCGTCGTTTTGCTCGAGACGAATCCGTGCGAGTTTCTTCTCCGGCGTGGCTTCAGCCAACACATCATCGACGCCTGCTTCAGCAGCAATTGCGGCGGCGGTCAGCGGGTTGTCGCCGGTGACCATCACCGTGCGAATCCCCAGTTTGCGCAGCTCGGCAAAGCGCTCGCGAATGCCCGGTTTGACCACGTCTTTCAGATGGATCGCGCCGAGCAGTTTGCCGTCGACGCACACCAGCAACGGCGTGCCGCCGCTCTGCGCAATCTTGTCGATTTCCCGCGACAGTGGCGCAGCAAGATCGGCACGGGTCTGACCGATAAACGCCAGCAGCGAATCCACCGCGCCTTTGCGATACACGCGGCCCTGATAGTCGACACCGGACAGCCGGGTTTCGGCGCTGAACGGCACGGCGGTCAGGGTTTCCGGCGACGGTTCCGGTTGTGGATGCAGACCACGCAGGAACTCGACAATCGATTTGCCCTCGGCGGTTTCATCCGCCAGCGAGGCGAACAGCGCGCCTTCGGCCAGATCACGACCGCTCACACCCGGCGCGGCATACACCGCGCTGCAGCGACGGTTACCGAAGGTGATGGTGCCGGTCTTGTCCAGCAACAGCACGTGCACGTCACCCGCCGCCTCGACTGCACGGCCGGATTTGGCGATCACGTTCAGGCGCACCAGACGATCCATCCCGGCGATACCGATGGCCGACAACAGACCGCCAATGGTGGTCGGAATCAACGTCACCAACAGTGCCACGAGGAACACCAGCGGCAGGCTGCCATTGGCGAAGTGGGCGAACGGTTGCAGGGTCACGACCACCAGCAGGAAGATCAGCGTCAGGCCGATCAGCAGAATATCCAGCGCCACTTCGTTCGGGGTCTTCTGGCGTTTGGCGCCTTCGACCAGCGCGATCATGCGGTCGAGCGTCGACTCGCCGGGGTTGGCGGTGATCTGCACCAGCAACCAGTCGGACACCAGTCGCGTATTGCCGGTGACGGCCGAGCGGTCGCCGCCGGATTCACGAATCACTGGCGCGGATTCGCCGGTGATCGCCGCTTCGTTGACTGCCGCGATGCCTTCGATGACTTCACCGTCACCCGGGATCATCTCCCCGGCTTCGACGCGCACCACATCGCCTTTGCGCAGACTTGTTGCCGGCACTACCTGAAAGCTGCCATTGGCCAATTTACGACGAGCACTGAGGCCTTCGCTGCCAGCCTTGAGGCTGTCGGCGCGGGCCTTGCCACGACCTTCGGCCAAGGCTTCGGCGAAGTTGGCGAACAGCACGGTGAACCACAGCCACAACGCGATTTGTGCCGCGACAAAAGCCGGCACAGTTTCGTCGGGAATGAAGCACAGCACGGTGGTCAGAATCGCCGTCAGTTCGACCACCAGCATCACTGGCGAACGCTTCAGCTGGCGCGGATCGAGTTTGACGAAGGCTTGCACCAGCGCCGGGCGCCACAGGGCGCTGATCGCGGTTTTAGGGGCTTCGGCCGACTTGGCAGGCGCCACTGGTTTTGAAGCAGGAACATGCATATTCATGATGGTTTCCTTAGAAGCCCATGCTCAAGTGTTCAGCAATCGGACCCAGCGCCAGCGTCGGCAAAAAGGTCAGGCCGCCCACCAGCAAAATGGTCACGGTCAGCAACGTCACGAACAGTGCGCCGTGGGTCGGGAAGCTGTTCTGGCCAATCGGCGCGGTTTTCTTCATCGCCAGGCTGCCGGCCAGAGCCAGTACCGGGAGGATGTAACCGAAGCGACCGATCAACATGCCCAAGCCCAACATCAGGTTGTGGAACGGCGTGTTAGCACCCAGGCCACCGAACGCCGAGCCGTTGTTGGCGCTGGCCGAGGTGTAGGCATAGAGCAACTGACTGAAACCGTGCGGGCCGGGGTTGCTGATGGCTGCGGCCGGGCCGGGCAGACTGGCGGCTATCGCGCCGAGCACCAGCACACCGACCGGCATCACCAGCAAGGTCACCACCAGCAGTTGCACTTCACGCGCCTGGAGTTTCTTGCCGAGGTATTCCGGGGTACGGCCGATCATCAAACCGGCAAGGAACACCGCAATCAACACGTTGAGCAACATGCCGTACAGCCCGGCACCGACGCCGCCGAAGATCACTTCGCCGACCATCATGTTGACCAGCGCGACCATGCCGCTCAGCGGGTTGAGGCTGTCGTGCATGCCGTTGACCGAGCCGTTCGACGCCGCCGTGGTGGTCACCGACCACAACACGGTAGCGGTGGTGCCGAAGCGTGCTTCTTTACCTTCCAGCGGCGCAGTCTGTTCGACGGCGACGTTGTTCAGTGTCGGGTTTGGCTGAGATTCGGCCCACAGCGAAGTCGCGCCGCCGATGATGAACAGCGCGAGCATGCAAGCGAGGATCGCGCGGCTCTGACGCAGGTCTTTGACGTAGTGACCGAAGGTGAACACCAGCGCCACCGGGATCAGAATGATCGAGCCCACTTCAAACAGGTTGCTCCACGCCGTCGGGTTCTCGAACGGATGCGCCGAGTTGACGCCGAAGAAACCACCACCGTTGGTGCCCAGTTGCTTGATCGCAATCTGACTCGCTGCCGGGCCGAGCGGGATTACTTGATCGACGCCCTGCATGGTCACTGCGTTCACATATTGCGCGAAGGTTTGCGGCACGCCCTGCCACACCAGATACAGCGCCAGCAGCAGACACAGCGGCAGCAATCCATAGAGCGTGGCGCGGGTCATGTCGACCCAGAAATTGCCCAGAGTTTTGGTCGATTTGCGACCAATGCCACGGCACAGCGCGACCAGCACGGCCAGACCGGTAGCGGCGCTGACGAAGTTCTGCACGGTGAGGCCGACCATCTGGCTCAGATAGCTGAGCGTCGCTTCACCACTGTAGGACTGCCAGTTGGTGTTGGTCATGAAACTGACGGCGGTGTTGAACGCCTGCGTCCATTCCTGACCCGGAAGGTTTTGCGGGTTCAGCGGCAGGTGATCCTGGAACAGCAAAATAGTGAACAACAGCAGGAAACCCGCCAGGTTGAACGCCAGCAGCGCCAGCGTGTATTTCTGCCAGCTCTGTTCATCCTGCGGATTGACCCCGGCGACGCGATAGCAACCACGCTCGACCGGCCCGAGGATTGGCGACAGCCACGTGCGCTGACCTTCCATCACCTTGTAGTAAAAGCGCCCGAGGAACGGCGCCGGCAGCAAAACCAGCGCGAAGAACGCGATGATCAGCCAATAGTCATAACTGTGCATAGCCGCTCCTAGTTCCGATCCGCGCGCAACAGCGCAACCAACAGATAAATGAACAGCCCCACTGCAAGCAGCAGTGACACCCCGTCCAGAACGCTCATGGAAGATCTCCGTGTTACGGCGTATTGCCGCGTGTGGGGGCATTGTCGGAAAGGAGGCTGTAAAGGAACGAGAGCGAGGGGTGCGGCGGGACATAAAGAAAGCGTAAAGAGTGGGTTTACGCGCGGTTTACGGCGGTGTTTGCACGGGCCTCATCGCTGGCAAGCCAGCTCCCACAGGTTTCTCCGGAGAACATAATATTTGTGCACAACACGGGTCACTGTGGGAGCGGGCTTGCCCGCGATGACGGCGGTACTGTCAATATCGCACCCGACTGGCGCATGAAAATCCGCCCTACACCGGTAAACATCCCAGATACGACGGCATTCAACGCATTACGACGCACAAATACAAAATGGCACGCCCACTGCACGCGCCCTCCCCCGAGCTTTCCAAACCGTTCAGGGAGCAAGCGCATGAACACACAACTCAAACCCACACTGGGCACGCTGCACTTGTGGGGTATCGCCGTCGGGCTGGTGATTTCCGGGGAATATTTCGGCTGGAGTTACGGCTGGGGCGTGGCCGGGACGCTGGGTTTTCTGGTGACCTCGTTCATGGTTGCGACCATGTACACCTGCTTCATCTTCAGCTTCACCGAACTGACCACCGCAATTCCCCATGCTGGTGGTCCATTTGCCTATAGCCGCCGGGCATTCGGCGAAAAAGGTGGATTGATCGCCGGGCTGGCGACGCTGATCGAATTCGTCTTCGCCCCACCGGCCATCGCGCTGGCGATTGGCGCCTACCTGAATGTGCAGTTTCCGGCGCTCGATCCGAAGCATGCGGCGGTCGGCGCTTACATCGTATTCATGGGGCTGAACATCCTAGGAGTGAAACTGGCGGCGACGTTCGAGTTGGTGGTCTGCGTGTTGGCGGTGGCCGAGTTGCTGGTGTTCATGGGGGTGGTCGCGCCGGCCTTCAGCTTCAGCAACTTCGCTCTGAATGGCTGGGCCGGTTCGGATGTGTTCGGCGCGCCAGCAATTGCCGGGATGTTCGCGGCGATTCCGTTTGCGATCTGGTTTTTCCTCGCCATCGAAGGCGCGGCGATGGCTGCCGAAGAAGCCAAAGATCCAAAACGCACGATTCCCAAGGCTTATATCAGCGGCATCCTGACTTTGGTCTTTTTGGCGATGGGCGTGATGTTCTTTGCCGGCGGCGTCGGCGACTGGCGCACCTTGTCAAATATCAACGATCCACTGCCGCAGGCGATGAAAACCGTGGTCGGCGACAATTCCGGTTGGCTGCACATGCTGGTCTGGATTGGCCTGTTCGGACTGGTGGCGAGTTTCCACGGCATCATTCTTGGCTATTCGCGCCAGTTCTTCGCCCTCGCCCGCGCCGGGTATCTGCCGAGCTCGCTGGCAAAACTGTCACGCTTCCAGACGCCGCACCGAGCGATCATTGCCGGCGGCGTGATCGGCATCGCAGCGATTTACAGCGACGGTTTGATCAACCTCGGCGGTATGACCTTGACCGCAGCGATGATCACCATGGCCGTGTTCGGCGCCATCGTGATGTACATCATGAGCATGCTCAGCCTGTTCAAGCTGCGTAAGTCGGAGCCGAACCTGGAACGTACTTTCCGCGCGCCGTGCTATCCGTTGATTCCGATGATTGCGCTGGTATTGGCGGTGGTGTGCCTGGTGGCGATGATTTGGTTCAACACGCTGATCGGACTGATCTTCCTTGGGTTCATGGCGGTCGGTTTCGTTTACTTCATGCTGACCGGACAATCGCGTGCGAATGCACCGGCCGATGCGATGTTGACGGGCGTGTGAAGGGATTTCGGGTATACGGGGTGTAAGCGGCCTAGAATGGAACCACTGCGAATCAGCATCGCTCAAACGTGGTATGCAGCGTCGCACGGCGAAATCCTCGCCCGTCGATCTGCCCTTAAGGAGAGCCGTTATGCCCTGGTATGCCTGGTTGATTCTGGTCGTTGCAATCGGCTCGATCGTTGGCGGTTTGATGATGCTGCGCGACACTGCCACCAAGGTCGAGCTGACCGACGAACAACGCAAACGTATCGCTGAGCGCAATGCTGAAGCGGACGTCAAGGATGCGCAGGATCGCTGAATAAAAAACCCCGCCAGAAATGACGGGGTTTGTTTATGTCGCATTACATGTTTTTCGGTCGGCTTCAGATCGCATTGGACTCATCTGCACGCTTCTAAGAAGTAGAAGTACGGTCACCATTCAATCTTCATTGGTTAAGATGGGGTCCAAGTTGCGGAGAGTTTAAATGCGTTACTCGCAGGATCACAAAGCCCAGACCCATCAACGCATTATCGACGAAGCATCCGCGCGCTTTCGCAAGGATGGCATTGGTGCGACCGGCCTGCAGCCGTTGATGAAGGCGCTAGGGTTGACTCATGGCGGGTTCTATTCGCATTTCAAATCCAAAGACGAGCTTGTGGAAAAGGCTCTGCAAGCGGCCGGCGAACAAGTCGCAGGGTTGTGCGAGCAAATCTTTGCACAGGAAAAGCCGCTGCAAGCGTTCATCGACGCCTATCTGTCCGAATGGCACCAGACCTCGCCGCATGAGGGCTGCCCGTTGCCGACCATTTCTTCGGAGCTGGGGCTGCGCGGTCAAGCGAGCCCGACCAGCGATCAAGTGCTCAACGCTCGTCTGGATCAGATCGAGAATACTCTGGATGGCGAACATACCGCCGACCGGAGCATCGTCATCATGTCGACGCTGGTCGGCGCACTCCTGCTCTCCCGCAGTGTCGCGGATGTGGGGCTTGCCCAACGCATTCTCGATGTCACCCGCGATCACCTGAAAAACTCTGACGACTAGTCCTGCCAACGCTTGAACAGCACGCTGGCATTCACCCCACCGAAGCCGAAACCATTGGACAGCGCATATTCGATTGGCATCGAGCGCGCCCGACCATGGACGATGTCCACGCCAACGCTTGCCGGATCGGGGTTTTCGAAGTTGAGCGTGGGCGGCACGTTTTGATCGCGGATCGCCAACAACGTGAAGATTGCTTCGAGCCCTCCTGCCGCGCCCAACAGATGGCCGGTAGCGGATTTGGTCGAAGTCACCGCAATACTTTTCTTAGTGCCGAACAACGCTTTGATCGCCGCCAGCTCGCCGAGATCCCCGACTGGCGTGGATGTGGCGTGAGCATTCAAATGCTGCACCTGATCCGGTGTAATCCCGGCCTGGGCCAGCGCCAGCTGCATTGCCCGCCGCGCACCACTGCCATCCTCCGGCCCGGCGGTCAGGTGATAAGCATCGGCGCTGGTGCCGTAGCCGACCAACTCCGCCAACGGCTGTGCACCGCGTGCCAAGGCATGCTCCAGCGACTCAATGACCAGCAGGCCAGCGCCCTCGCCCATGACAAAACCGTCACGGCCGCTGTCGAACGGTCGCGAAGCGCGTTCAGGGGTGTCGTTGTAGCCGCTGGACAACGCCCGCGCCGCCGCGAAACCGGCCAGACTCACCCGGTCAATCGCAGCCTCGGCGCCGCCACACACCGCGATGTCGGCTTCACCACTGCGAATCAACCGCGCAGCATCGCCAATCGCTTGGACACCCGCCGCACACGCGGTAACCGGAGCGCCCAACGGGCCTTTGAAGCCATGCTGGATCGAGACGTGACCGGCCGCGAGATTGACCAGAAACGAAGGAATGGTAAACGGTGACAAGCGCCTTGGGCCTCGGCTGTCGGTGGTGCGCACGGCATCGGCAATCGCACCGAAACCACCGACACCCGAGCCGATAATGGTCGCTGTGCGCTCTTGCGCGTGAGCGTCTTCAGGCTTCCAGCCCGCTTGCTCCACTGCCTGGCGAGCCGCTTCCATGGCGAACATGATGAAGCGGTCCATCTTCTTCTGTTCCTTGGGCGGCGTGGCGCGATCCGGATCAAATCCGGCCTCGGCATCTTCTGCGAGCGTCGGCACCACACCACCGACGCGGGTCGGCAGATCGGCGATCACCGCGTCTGGCAAATTGCGCAGCCCCGAACGCCCGGCCAGCAAACGTTGCCAGACTTGCTCGACGCCAGTTCCCAAAGGTGACACCAGGCCCATGCCCGTGACTACTACTCGACGCTGGCTCATCCTGCTGATCCTTCTGACAATTTCAAAGAGGTATTACTTGTAGCGATCGGCCGCGGAACTGCGCGACAGATTCGGCGCCATTACATGCCGAGCGGCAACGAAGGCATGCCACTCGCCCGCATCGGGAAGTGATGGAATGGTGACCAGTTCGCCCTGATCCAGCCCCGCCAGCGAGGCGTCAACCATTTCCCCGGCTTCCATTACCATTTCAGGCGGGATACCGCTGGCGTCAATGCCGGAGCGCTCCCAGATTTCAGTACGGGTTACACCCGGCAACACCGCTTGCAACCGGACACCAGTGCCTTCGAGTTCGGCATTGAGCGATTGCGTGAGGCTCAAGACATAGGCCTTGCTCGCGCTATAGGTTGCGTTGAAGCGCTCGGGAAACAACGCGACTACCGAAGCAATATTGATGATCGTGCCGCGGCCGGCCTTGGCGAAACTCGCTGCGGCCGCTGAAGCCAGCCGGGTGACAGTAGTGATGTTGAGCTGGATGAGCTGCTCGAGTTGGTCCAGATCCGCGTTGGCCAACAGACCGTCGGCGGCGACACCGGCGTTGTTCAATAACAACGTGATGCTGGAATCACTGCGCAGACGTTGCTCGAGTTTGAGCACATCGTCCTTTTGCGTCAGGTCGGCTTTCAGTACTTCCACCTGCACGCCGTGAGACTCGCGAAGTTTGCTTGCGGCGGTCTCCAAACGTTCTTGATCGCGGGCCACCAGCAATAGATCAAAACCACGAGCGGCCAACCGGTCTGCGTAAACCGCGCCGATTCCAGACGAAGCGCCAGTGACGAGGGCCGTACCTTGGGACTGAGCGGAATTCATGGCGATACTCCTGCAATGCTTGAGAAATAAATGGATACCGGACCTACAAGGCTCGCAGGCTGCGGAATTTATTATAGGCATAATCTCACGACTATATGATAGCCGTAATTTTTAAGCACAAGACGAAAGGTCTTGAATCGCAGCCTCCTTTCATAACAGCCAGCAAATAAAAAAGGCCGGTCAATGACCGGCCTCTTGGCGTTGGACAATCAGCTTAGTTCACTTCCAGCTTGTCGCGATTGCGATCCAGGATCGCTTTGCCGATACCTTTGACCTCTAACAGCTCATCCACTGAGCTAAACGGACCGTTTGTATCTCTATATGCAACAATCGCCTGAGCTTTCGCCTCACCCACACCCGCCAGCTCCTTCTGCAAAGTTGCCGCATCAGCGCCGTTGAGATCTACTTTTGCAGTTTGTGCAGGAGCGGCCTGCCCCATCACCAGGGGCGCCTTCGGCACACCTTGGGTCGGCTCGGGCGCCGCAATTGCGGCAATCGAAGCGCTGGTGAGCAAGGCAAAAATCAGGGAATAGAAGTAACCAGTACGCATAAGTGACGCTCCATCATCATTTGAGAAAGCAGCTTTTCCGAAGCTGCTCTTCAAAAGTAGGCCATGGGGGAGGCATGTCAAAAATGCGTGCGTTACAGAATGTGAAACAATCAGGGTTCGAGGCGGCGCTGTTGGTAGATCCAGTCTACGATCTCGCCATCGGGGGTGTAGCCGCTGACGGTTTCCCGGAGGAGCTGGCGGACGCGCGAATAGTCATCTTGTTCGACCGCACTCAGCAGATCGCTCAACCTTGCCTTCAATACTTCCCAGGGCAGGTGATCTTCATTGGCGGACATGATCATCGGATGAGAGGTCGCCGCCACATTGTCACCGATCAACAGCTCTTCGTAGAGCTTTTCACCCGGCCGCAATCCGGTGAACTCGATGGATATGTCGCCTTGAGGATTACGTTCAGACCGAATACTAAGACCTGACAGGTGGATCATTTTCTCTGCCAATTCGACAATCCGTACCGGCTCGCCCATATCCAGAACGAACACATCGCCACCCTGCCCCATTGAGCCTGCCTGAATGACCAATTGCGCGGCTTCAGGGATGGTCATGAAATAGCGCGTGATCTTCGGATGCGTCACCGTCAGCGGTCCACCGGACTTGATCTGACTGTGAAATAACGGAATCACAGAGCCGGACGAACCCAGCACATTACCGAACCGCACCATGGTGAAACGGGTTTTGTTGACGCGGGAAACATTGGACTTGTCGCCGAGCAATACCGGAGCCAGTTCGCGACTGAGAGCCTGCAGCGTCAGTTCCGCAAGACGCTTTGTGCTACCCATGATGTTCGTAGGACGCACGGCCTTATCGGTGGAAATAAGGACAAAATTCGATACGCCCGACTGCAGCGCAGCCTGAGCAGTGTTGAGTGTCCCGATAACGTTATTCAAAACACCTTCAGCGATGTTGTGCTCGACCATTGGCACATGTTTATAAGCTGCGGCATGGTAAACAGTATCGACCTTCCATGTCTTCATCACATCCAACAGCTTGTCTTGATGCCGAATCGAACCGAGTATCGGCAGCAACCTGACCGGCGCCGACTCTCTGCAGCCGCGCGCTTCCAGTTCAGAAAGAATACTGTAAAGGTTGAACTCGCTATGTTCGAAGAGCAAAAGAGTGGTGGGACCGAGTGCAAAAATCTGCCGACACAACTCAGCACCAATCGATCCACCTGCGCCGGTCACCATCACGGTCTTGTTTTTAACGCATAGTTCGAGCAGATCGGGCTGCGCGGGGACCGAATCCCTGCCGAGCAAGTCAGCGATGTCAACTTCCTGAATGTCTTCGACTTTGACTCGACCGCTAGCCAGATCGGTAAAATTCGGAACGCTGCGTACATGAAGGGGAAAGCCTTCCAGCAGATTGAGGATTTCCCGACGTCTTGCCCGGGTGGAAGATGGCAACGCCAGAAGGATCTCCTGCGCCCCTGTCACGTCAATCATTTGTTGTATGTGTTTGGGCTTGTAAACCTGCAGCCCCGAAATGGAACGGTCGGAAATACCAGAATCGTCATCGATGAATGCTACTGGACGCAGCACTCTCCCCATGCGAAGTGCGGCGACCAGTTGATTACCGGCAACACCTGCACCGTAAATTGCAACCTTGGTCAGCCCGTCGTCTCGACTGGTGAAAGGAACGTGCTGTGCCGCTGTGAACCAGTCGCCCATGAAATATTGCCGCAAGCATAGGCGCAGTCCGCCGATGATGACCATGCTCAACCACCAATAGTTGAAGATGATCGACCGAGGAACGACGGATTCATGATTGCTGTACCAGAAAACCACGACAGCCAGTACCAATGAAGAAAGACTGACCGCCTTGACGATAACTATCAGCGCGTCGTTGCCAAAGTAGCGCATGACAGCGCGATACATGCCTAGGCGAATGAAAATGGGAATTGCGATCACAGGTGCACTTGCAAAAAGCCAGATGTGCGCTTTGATCGGGTTGTACATATCGTCGATGCCCAAACGCACAATGAAAGACAGCCACAACGCGAGCCATACAAGTACAACGTCCGTCACCACTTGTAACAATCGCTTTTGTTTGCGAGGCAAACCAAGCAAGAGCATCCGCACATTATCCATTCGCAAGTCAGAGCACGCGGCTCCCTCCTTCTACATTCGAGGTCGGGCATTGTACCCCCAATGCTTGGATTTTCAGCGCATTACTTGGTCCGCATGGCGCCATAAGCCAGTGGAGACGACGGTGCCCCCCGATCAGCACGAGCAATTTGGCCGGAGCATGGCTACAATCCGCCTACCGAAAATGCAAGACGCTCTTGAATTTGCGGGGCGATGACAAGCCCCTTGCTGCCGATAAGCTCCATCGAGACATGCAATGGATCAGAAAAGTAGGGGACATGGAATTCGCCCCAGCTCGCCCAGGCCTCTGATCCAGCAATTATCATTTTCCTATTTCAGTGTTCAACGAGAAATCATGTCCGAAAATCTTGTAGCTAATATCTCTGCCGTCGACGCCGAGCGCCGCAGCATCATAAAAAACCAGACACCTATCGTCATATGGCTAACAGGACTTAGCGGCGCAGGTAAATCATCCATTGCCAACGCTTTAGAGCTGGCACTTTGCAATGAAGGGCGTCATACCTATTTGCTGGACGGTGACAATGTCCGGTTGGGCCTATGTCACGACCTCGGGTTCAGTGACAAGGACCGCATTGAGAACATACGGCGCATTTCCGAAGTAGCCAAACTGTTTACTGACGCCGGACTAATTGTAATAACTGCATTCATTTCACCTTTCGTGCGGGATCGCGCTCTGGCCAGAGACGTAATCGGAAAAGACAAATTCGTCGAAGTCTTTGTCGATACCCCCCTCAATGAGTGTGAACGCAGAGATCCCAAGGGTCTCTACAAAAAAGCTCGCCAGGGACTGATCAAAGATTTCACCGGCATCGACTCTGCTTATGAGGCCCCGGAAAATCCCCAAATCAGGATTTGCACGCTGGAGGATGACCTGGAAACTGCGGCACGGCGCATCATCGACTTCATCAATAAACAACCGCGCACATGAATACTTTAGTCATCATCGGTGCGGGTTTTAGTGGAACCGTCGCCGCCATCGAGTTCTTGCACGCGGCCCCCGAGGGTGCCCGACTCATCATAATCAACCGCTCCGGCGCCATGGCCCGAGGTCTGGCTTACGGCACCAGCAGCTCAAAACATTTGCTGAATGTTCCGGCGGGCAACATGAGCGCTCTCGTAGATGATCCGGACTCCTTTCTGCGCGCCTGCCAACGTTCTTCACCCAGTACCACCTCTGGCTCCTTTGTCCCCAGAAAGCAGTATGGCGAGTATCTCGCCTCTCTTCTGGAAGCCGCGGAAAAACACGCCCTAGGGCGGATCGGTGTCGAACGCATCACTGCAGAAGTCACAGCACTGACGGCGCAGGAGCGGGCTTCACGAGTGGAACTGTCTTGCGGAAAAACAATCTTTGCCGATCACGTCATTCTGGCTTTCGGCCACTTTCCGCCACGCACACCACCTGCACTTGAAAGCATTCTCGACTCTCCACGCTACATTGCAAACCCATGGAGTGCGTCGATTACGGCTGCGCAGAGCAAAGACGCATCAGTGCTCTTACTGGGAAGCGGCCTGACTGCGCTGGATGTCATTTCCACCCTTGAAAAAGCTTCCGATGGCATTCAAATCCACATGCTGTCGCGACGCGGACTTTTACCTCAGCCTCACCGCGTGAGCAAAAGTACGCTACATGCGCCATTGTCTTTTCAGGATGATTTACTGAGCGGCCCAGCGACAGTCCTGAGTTACTTGCGCACAATCAAAAGGCAAATTGCATCCGGGAAAGCAAGCGGTCTTGATTGGCGGGATGTTATCGCCTCAGTTCGTCCGATCACCTCCCAACTCTGGATGCGTCTCCCGATTGAGGAGCGCAGACGGTTTCTTCGCCATCTGCAACCTTATTGGGATGTTCACCGCCATCGCGTAGCGCCAGAAACTTACGAGCTCTTTGAACAGGCGCTGAATCTCAAACAGATCATCCCGATTGCCGGCCGGATTCATTCAGTTGAAACCTGTGGTGAAAAAACATTGATCATTTACCGTCGCCGCGGAAACGAGAAATTGGAAAAACTGGAATTTGACCGCGTGATCAATTGCACGGGGCCAAACTCCAATCCGCACTTGATCAGCGAGCCACTGATTAGGCAGCTGATTACAGACGGCTTGATTTCTATCGATGAACTGGGCCTCGGGGTACAAGTCGATGACAGTCTGGCAGTCCTCGGCAAAACAGGTATGCCGTCCGAATGGCTGAGCTACGTCGGACCGATGCTCAAGGCCAACTTCTGGGAAGCCACAGCAGTACCCGAGTTGCGTTTGTATGCATCAGCCCTCGCCAGAAGAATAGCCAGGAAATTCAGCGCCATTTGATGATGCAGGGGCCAGTTGCCGGGTGCATACAGAACGTCTACTCAGCACGCGGCGCTCCTGTTTTGAACGATTTGAGCGGAAGTCACGGCTCTAATGCAATCGAAAGAACCTTTTCAGGACCTGATCAGATAATGAAGTCTGTACTTGTACTCGGCGATTCGCACGCTTTGGTTTTCAGTTCAGAGCAGATGAAGGCTTTGTTTCCCGAGCAAACATTTGAAGTGATTTCAGTGGGCGGTGCCACTGTGTCGGGATTACAGAACCCGAATTCCGCTACCCAAGCGATGCCGCAGTATCTGGCGGCGCTGCAATCGACTGCGGCTAAAACGGTAATCGTGATGTTGGGAGAAGTCGATACAGGTTTTGTGATCTGGTACCGCGCACAAAAGTACGGGAGCTCCGTGGAGCAGATGCTTGAGCGGGCCGTCGACAATTACCAAAAGTTCCTGATGAGGATCGCGCAATCATTCCATGTGATCTGTATCAGCACCCCGCTTCCGACCATTCGAGATGACATGCAGTGGGGCGATGTCGCTAACTTGCGAAAAGAGGTAACAACGTCTCTGCGCGAGAGAACTCGATTGACCATAAAATTCAATGCACTAATGGAATCGTTTTGCAATCGTCAAGCGATAAGCCATCTGAATCTGGATAAAACTTCCGTCGACGAGATGGGCCGACTCAAAGAAATCTTGCGCAACCCTGATCCTAATGATCATCACTATGAACCAACAGCCCACGCAATGATGATAGCGCCACTTTTGAAACCGTTGTTAAGGCAACACCACTGCACGGAGCGCGAAAGCTTCGAACAAGTTACCGCGACAGGCGAACGGCATACTGAAAAACGCTCCTTCCTCGGCAAGCTCTGCAGACGTCTTCTACGGCAGAAATGAATAAGCCCCGTTGATCACCCAACGGGGCTTATTCCCAGCAAAAATCAGCGAACTGCGTTCAAGGCAAACTGGCGGACGAAGTCTTCTCCAACCACTCCACAAACCGCTTCAGGCCCTCTTCAAAACTGACGGCCGGCGCCCATCCTAGTACATCCCTCGCTCGTTCGATGCTGAGAACACTAAAAGGCACGTCAAAACCGCGCGCATGTTGGTAATCCCTGATCGCTTTGCGCCCGGTAATCTTCTCGATCGCGTCAAGTACATCATTCAGGCTGTGCCCGCGACCAGAGCCGATATTGAATACGTGCTCCTTCCCGGAAGGCTCGAGAGACGTCAGCAAGGCTTGCACAACATCGGCAACGTGAATGTAGTCACGTACCACCGAACCATCTCCCCAGATCTCGATAGGCTCATTACGCAAGACTTTACCCAGGAATACCGCGACGGCACCTTGGCTCGCGTGCGTACGCTGACCTTCTCCAAATGGGTTCGCCAGTCGCAAAACCGTGTAATCAAGGCCGTGCAGACGATGAAAAAGTGCCAGGTACTTCTCGATCGCCAATTTTGCAATCCCATAGGAGCAAACAGGCTCCGTGGGATGTGTCTCAGGAATGGGTAACTCGACTGGATCGCCATAGACGGTGCCACCCGACGAAACGAAAATTACCTTCTTGATACCCGCCTCGACCGCTAATGTCAGCAAGCGGATCGTACCGACCAGATTGCTTTCGACGTCGAAAATCGGATCCGCGTTCGACGACTTGGGCAGAGTTGTAGATACGAGATGAAAGCAAAAATCGCAACCTTGCAAAGCCTCGCTTATATCGGCCTCGCTCGTGAAATCACCCTCACACAGTTCGAAATTTGGATTTTCTACGTGAGAGGCTCCAAGCGCGACTACGTTTGGTCGATCAAAACAACGCACGACATGCCCCTGATCGAGCAATGCATCGATCAGGGGAGTACCGACGAAGCCTCGCCCGCCCAATACCAGCGAACGTGTCGCTCTGACGGTTGAGGTGTTCTCGGGTTTTTTCAAGGTTAGCCTCCAATGCTCAACAGCCTGTGTCACCAGAGTCTCATGCAGTGACTGCATCACCGCGCAAGCCTGCATTCACAGAGCGTTGCAAATATAAAATGTATCAGTCACGGGCGAAGCGGTACAAAGCGAGTCGATAAAATACATTAACTCATTCATGACGCTTCGGATCTTACCCTACAACGTGTGCTGCATCTGAGCCGATCTACCGCCGCCAACATGCCGGCGGCGGTAGACGCAAGAGCGCTCAACCAGCCTGATCGCCTCGACTGGCCTTGATGTCGCGCTCGAACAGACGAACGTACTGCGCTGCCACGGCATCGATTCGATAGCGACGGGAAACCTCTTTGACCAATCCTAGCGCTGAGCTATACCGTTTGTTATCAGTCGCAAAACCGGCAATTACTTTCGCCGCCTGTTCAACTGGCACTTCCCAGTCTTCTAGTACAATCACATCCCCGGCAATTTTCTCATCTATCGTCAACATGTTTCTGATATCACCGACATCGGAAGCGATATACGGTTTACCGCCAAAAAGGCAGTCCACGATTGTCAGAGGGAAGCTCTCGGACTTGAACTTGGTCAGCATGATGCCCATGTCGGCAGCCGCATAGTGGCCGACCGAGTTGTCACTGAAACCCGCCAAGTAGACGAAATCAGGAACACCTACCCGGCAGTATTCGTCATAGACCGGACCATTACCGACGAGCAGCAAACGTATATCACGACCGGAGAGCTCGCGTGCCAACTCGACGGCTTGAATCGTCTCCTCCCAACCCTTGTCAGGAATCGCACGACTCACGCAGCAGAGTACAAAGGCATCCCGTGGAATACCCAGTTGCTCCCGCTCGATTGCCACTACGTCCTGAGGTTGCAGGCCGTTAGGCACTTTAACGAAGCGTTCGGAATCTTTGTCATACAACGAGAAATTCTCGAAAGGGACAATGTTCTTGTCGGCAGTGTAAACCCAGGTTGTTACTCCACTATCTGCAGCGCGAAGCTGTTCTTCAGTCACCGCGAATGCATCACCATGCTCGATCATGCCGTGCAGAGACGCTACGTGGGATCCGAGCTCCGAGAACACGTCGGAAAGTTGAGTCGGGTACTTCTGAATGTGCCATTGGTGAGTGTTCATGGCTTCAACGCCAAACTCATGAATGACAGATTTCACTTCGGCCAGATCAGAGGTTTCAACCAAGGGAACGTCTGGGCGAAGCATACGGCGAACACCGTCCTCACGAGCCGTCAGACCGGCGCTTAACAGGAAAACCGAATAGCCTTGACGCTTGAATTCGTTCGCCAGTCGAATCGGCAGAATTTCTGCCCCACCTGGGTAGAAACCAATCGTAGAAACCATGATGTTCGGCGACCGATTGGCGCGCGCTTCAAAGATGGCATCGCGGCCGTACCACACTTGAAACTCTTCACGTGAGTTACCGACGTTATGATTGTAAAGCCGTTCACTGCTTTCTTCACAAAGCTCAAGTACTGAAATCGGCACATTATAGAGTGCCTGAACTGTACGGCTTGCCATGCCGAGTTCGTTATAGAAGACTTCTCTCTTGTACGTCGTTTGTGCAGTACTGCCCACATACCGGCGGAAAAAATTCGTGCCTTCGATCGAATAGGCGATTTTGCCGCCACGAATCAGGTGCAGGTAGAAAACCCAATCGCCCGCCACACGCATGGAAAGCCACGATTCGTCCTCAAGCAACGGCATATCTACCGGACGCTTGAAAACAACGCCACTCGCGTTAGGAATAGTATTTTTAATTCCCAGCGCAGTACGTACTTCATTGTGGGCCGTCTCGACGTAAGACTTCCGCCACTTTTCGGCGCAATCCAAATCGCTCACGTATATATGGAATTCGTCATCCATGACGACTTCATCGCTGGTAACAAATTCACAACGAGCATAAGCCAGCATCACTGCTTCATCATCAAAGCAACGAACCAGGGCTGTCAGGAAATTTTCGTCGCAGTAGTCGTCACTTTCGGCAACCCAAACAAGATCTCCGGTCGCCGCTTTGATACCTTTCGCCCACTGCCGAAATACGCCACCGGAATTGGTTTCATTGAACAGCTTGATCGTTACGTCGGGAAACTTTTCGGCGTACTCACTTAATACCGCACGACTTTGGTCCGTCGAACAATCATCCATCAAAATTACTTCAATATTGCGGTACGTCTGGCCATAAATACTATCCAAGCGCCGACGCAAAAAGCGCTCATGATTGAAATTCGGCACAATGACTGAAACTTTTGGCATCAGTTGATTCGAATCAATATTCAATAAAGCGCAGCTTGTTTCGTTCAAACGACCGAAACCGGCGACCTTGTCTGGCTCAAGAAACAGGCCATTACTCCAGTCGTTCCAAGCGTTCACGAATACCAGTTGCCGATCCTCGGAGTGAATGCGCTGGGTACTAAGAATTGCGGCATCTAGCCAACGACGATATTCCGCGGAAGTGAAACGCGTGTACACCAGCGGCAAGTCTGCACTAACCGCAGATTCATCCCTTGCCAGAGTAATCCCGTTAAATACAGGCAACGAATGCGTCTGGGCGGTTTGGGTACGCTTGATGCCGTTGGCCACAACCACCGAATACGGAACTGCAGAAACTCCGGATCGGATACGAGGTTCGAACGCACCAGTTTCCCCCGGGACAGGCTCCACCGGAAGATCCAGCAGGGCGTCACACAAAGACGAGAGTTTATCGCTTCGTACAAAGTCACTCGTTTGAGCCGACCTGATAATCAGATAAGCATCAATATCAAGCTTGGCGAACTCGTTTTCTAGAAGTGTCAGCGCTTCGACATCGTTCTCACCCGAGCACTGCGTGATGATCACAGGGCGACCATCAATACGCAGATAACGCGGATCGCAAAGCGCTTCCGCCAGACGTACTGGCAACATACCGACGTCTTGGGAAACCATCACACAGAAATTTAAATCGATCTCCTTGTTATCAAGGAAAACATCTACAGGCTGTCGGGCCGCACCTTCCCATGTGAAACAAAAGCCATAGACTCCGTGATTTTTAGCCAACTCAGCCTGTTTACGCAGTACACGGCCATCAAGCGACTCATAAAAACCGAGGTAGTCATTCGGGATCAACTGTGCTCCGCCCTTAGACGATGAGCGAGCATTGCGCAACTTATCCCAGCATGGAGAAACATAAATAGCGATCAGCTTGACAATACTGTTCAAAGCGCCAAACCGGACATCTTCTTGATATCGGAGTGCCGAACTTGGCACCGCTATTCGATGCTCGGAAGCGCCAGCTACCACATAATGCCAAAACGGATTGATATCTGCTGCCTTGATATCTTTGTACATTTCAAGGTAAGAAAGAGTATCAAAATCATCGCACGGATTTTTCCCTTCTCGCCAACCACGCTCACAGTAGTGGCGTAGCGGATCCAGAACCGCCTGTTTCAGTTCCGGGTACATCGCAAAGTAATAACCCGCATCAAACATGCCGGACTTTTGAATGACGTCGACCTGCGCATCAACAATCGATGCAGGAATCGGAGAGAGAACTTGCTGGGGAGCAGTGGCATCAGCCCCAGGCGTAGTCACCGCGTCGATGCGCGAATGCGAGGCAATCGACCGCCCCTCCAGTTGACCACTTCTAAGGTAGTGAACCAACGGGTTCACACGACCTTGTGCGACGTCCGGATTATCCGAAAGATACTTGGAGGTACTGAAAAAACCAGATGGATCTCGACCTTCTCTCCACCCGTGAAGCATAAAATGCTTGAGCGGATCGACGCCAAGTGCGCGGACATCGTCGTTATTTGCGAGATAGTACTCTTTGTCAAACAAAGGGCTTTCGCGAAGCTGCGCAACAGTGGTCTTGTTGTAGAAATCACGACGATTCCTCAGCACTTCGACAACCTTGCCCAATGAAAGCATATGCCGTACTCGGCGATTCAGACCACCGGCCCTGCGCAACGGCTCAGTAACACGCCACGAACGAGACTTCAGGAGTTGATGGAGCTCTTGGCGAACCAAATCAATATCCGCATCTTTTTGCCGAGTGATACGCAATACTTCATTCTTTAGGCTGCCGACTTCACCGTCGCGCTCGACAATGGCGTGCTTCAGATTATTGATCTGGCCATCGCGCTCACCCACGACACTTTGGAGCTGGGAAATTTGTCCATCACGATCGAGCAACGCATGGTTAAGACTTTTAATCGTCTGAGTACAGTCGCTGATCTCGCCTTCACGAGCGTTATCAATATGCGTAAAGCCTCGCAACTGAGCTTCGAGCTCGACAACGGAATATCTCAGGCTGGTGATTTGTGCATCCAGCTCGGTGATTGTTTGCGTCAATCCGACGATCTGGCCATCTCGCTCGACCAACGCATGACACAGCTCAGTGATCTTCTCGTCATATTCGACGACACGGGCGTTGGTGAGGCTGTGATTCAATAAATCAGCTTCGAGCTCATCAATTCGACGCTTGAGCTTTCCTATCTCGGTCTCGCGATCAACCACTAGAAGAGATAGATCGTTGATTTGCACACTGCCTTCGCTCATGGAGGCGTTCAGCGACTCCACTTTTGCCTCAAGCGCGCTCGCTGTCTGACTGAGGACTGCAAGTTGCGCCGTGCGTTCGCCAAGGCGCTGATGGCGTCCACGGATAAGCATTATTGCGCGCAATGCCAACTGTAGCTCATCTTCGGAAAACGATTCTTTGGATTCTGGCAACTGCGTGTCATAACCGAAGACTGAAAAATCTTCGGCGTACAAAGTACGGATCAGGCTGGCGCTACGTTCCGTCAAAAACTCCGGAAGATAGGGAATCAGGCTCTCATTCGCCCGGCGTTCGGCAAAGGGATCAGGGAAGAATTGCCCCAAGTGCTCGGACAGTGCCTGACTCAGCGGCAGAGTCTCTTCAATTTTCACCAGCACGGTGTAATTGATCAGGTCTGGGCGTAACAACGTCACTTGAGGGGTCCAATGCTGATCCCAATAAGTTGGCGCCTCCTGAGTGGCAAGGTGCTCGAGGAAACCTTCGAACGCCAAGGCAATATCTTCGGCACCTTTAAGTGGTCGATGATAAAAATCTCTCTGAAGATAGGGGCCAACCTGCTGCGGTTCCTGCAGGAGCAATTTCGATTGCCAAGCCGAAAATATGCGCTTGTAAGGGTTTCTTACAACAGCAAATCGGAAGTAGGCATCTGATGTCAGCGCCTCTTGCAGTGCGTCCGGGTGCAGGCCGGTAACATGCGGTGCAACTCGGTGCATTTCATGCACGACTTGATCGGGATTACTTTCAGCACTATCGGTGATTTCGTTCAGAGCCTTAGAGCACCCTTCCAATGATGCAAACCACCACTTCAGAGAGGTGCAAGCAACTTTTGGAGTACTCACATAGAAAAGCTTGTGCCGCTCCGAACGATAGCCACTCCAGCGGAGATATTCAAATACTGTTTCTTCGTCACCTGGTGGCCAATCACTGATATTTAGCATGTACGTCATAAACCCTATGAATATGCTGCTATGCAGCATCAAACTTCCAAGCCGATTTAAATCAAACAGTCAACAACGCTGTTGTTGACTGTCAGACCTCACATCCAATTGCCTGCGAACAATCATGGCAGGCGCTTACATTTACTTAATCATGGATCCTTTCCCAACATCCGCCTGAGGCGCACTTGTCATCAAATCCACATAGCCGAAAGAATTCGATTTTTCTCCCGGGGCCACCCGAAACATGATTGCATCCATGATCCTGTGCGCACAATTTGGTTCTTGATTAGACCAAACTCCGCCTCCTACAAAGTAGGTGCCAGGTAATAAATTCATCTGAAAAGAAAATTTAACATTAAAGTCGCTCCCGGCACGGACGGGCTCAAAATAAGAACCGTCCTCGGGAAAACGCTGACCTGTCAAAACCGCGCCCGAAACGTTCCGGATATGAATACCCCAGAACGTAGCGTCAAAGTCCTGGTCGAAGTGCCCTGCCATTTGAATCTGATAGGTCTTCCCGGACTGCAAAACATTCACCAGCCGGCCTTCAGCATCAAAAATGGTGAAGGATTTGATTTCGGCACCTTGCGTGGGATAGATCGCGGTAGTTTCAGGAACCAAGCCGGCGTCAAATGCATCAGTCGCCTGTTCGCTGGAATTCACCGATCGCTCGACAACCGCTTTCTGAAGGTCAATATCCTCCCCGGACTTATCAGCCGCCAAATAGGCCTCAACGAGTCTTTTGTACTCTGTCTCAGGGGCATAGATGAGCTTTTGATAGGCTCTCACTGCCTGTGGAGCGGCGCCGTACATCAAACGGACACCATGATCCAGCAACAAGGTTCTGTCGCAGTGTTCGATAATGCTTGGCCCAGAGTGCGACACGAACAAAATCGAGGTGCCGTTGTTTTTCAGCTCTTCCATTCTCGCAAAGCACTTGCGCTGAAATTTTTCGTCCCCTACGGCAAGCGCCTCGTCAACGATGAGGATATCTGGCTTGATCATCACTTGAACCGCAAATGCCAGTCGAACGACCATGCCGCTCGAATAGCTTTTTACTGGCTGCTCAATAAAGCTACCAATATCCGCAAAAGCCGCGATCTCATCGAATCGCTGATCGACCTCTTCCCTCGCCACCCCGAGAACGGCCGCATTCATGTAAACGTTGTCTCGGCCAGAGAACTCTGGATCGAACCCGGACCCCAGCTCAAGCAAAGCTGCAATACGCCCGTTAGTTTGCACGGTACCGGAAGAGGGATTCAACGTCCCACAGATCATCTGCAGCAGAGTGGATTTACCACTGCCGTTACAACCGATGATTCCGACCGTCTCCCCTTTCTTTACTTCGAAAGAAACGTCGCGCAGAGCCCAGAATTCACGGAAGAATTGACTACGCTTCAAATGCACAGCGCCTTGCAGGCGAGGCACGATAAATTGCTTGAGCCGGTCACGCGGCTGATCATAGATTTCGTAGCACTTGCTCAGGTTCTCAACCTTAATCGCGACTTCAGAGGACATCAGCAAATCCTTTACGTGTTTTCTGGAACCAGGCAAAACCCAACCATGCGATGCACGTCGTGGCAACCCAATAGATTCCCAATACTTCAAAATCCGGCAACTTGCCCCAGAACAGAACGTCACGAGTCATCTCGATAGCTGGAGTCAGCGGATTGAGATAAAGCAGGTGACGATACGACTCGGGAAGTGCCGTCGCAGGGTAAAAAATCGGACTCAAAAACATCAGAACGGTAGTCAAAATCCCTATGAATTGTGAAACATCACGCAGGTAGACTCCCAAGGAAGCGAGTGCCCAACTGACCCCCATAATGAACATGATGAAAGGAATGATGATCAGCGGAAGGTAAAAGGCTGTGGCGTGTGGCACGCCGAAGAAAATCCCATAGGCGATGAACCATACGCCCAGACTGATCGCAGCATGAAACAACGCTGAGCCCAGCACCACTACGGGTAGGATCTCTAGGGGGTAAACCACTTTTTTTACGAAATTGACCTTGCCGAGAATCAAGCCGGGCGCCCGGTTAATGCACTCGGAGAACAAGTTGAAAATGATCAGCCCTGCAAACAGAATCAGCGCGAACTCAGTCTTCGAATCGCTATCCACGCTCCATCGGGCACGCAGTACCGCGCTGAAGACGAAGGTATAAACCGCAAGCATCAACAACGGATTGAAGAACGACCAAAGCAACCCCATCGCCGAGCCGCGGTATCGCCCAAGCACCTCGCGGATCGTTGAGGCTTTGATCAGGGCAGTATTGCGCCAGAGACTGGCGAACATTTCCAATGGATTGGCAGAAAATCGGCGCATCAAACAAAAGCCTCAACAAAAAAATACGTACCAGCGGCCATCATGGGCCGAAAGCGAAGGGGTCATATCCGATAATGAAAAGCGAAGCGCTCTGGAAAAATATCGCATTTTTCTACAGAAGGCGCGAGACAAGCCTATGCGTTGTCTTACAAAGTCAGTGAGTTCCATTCAATAGAAGCGCAGCTCCTTAAAATTTGCGGAGCCCATTATTGCCGAAGTCAGACCGGCCATGGGATTGGTGCGTGGGTAGCACGGGACACAAAAAAACAATGAGACGGGCAGCCAGATCTTCGAAAACCTGTGCGACCACGTCGAATGAGGAACAAGCTGTGCACCCCGGACCGCCATCTCGAATATAGAGGGAGCTGAAATCAACCGATGACTCGCCAGATATCCAATCGGCCCATGCTGCATTTTCGCAAGCTGGTCGGCTAGCTCAGCTCTCCGAGCAGACGTCTTCAAGCCAATATTCTGGCGGATGATAACATTCAAACTCACGCAGAAACACGAAATTTCCCACGCATCACGTCGACATCCAAAGCGAAAATGCGCTGAGCTACCGAGCGTTGGCGATGCTGCCAGAAATCCTAGCCCGACAGCCTAAAACTGTGGCATGCCCCCTACTCCGCCGAGCCTTTGCAGCAGCAACAGCAAAAAAGCCGCCTGAACAAGCTATTGCCGATCACCTGAGCCTTCTCGCTTGAAATCATCGAAGTACCCGATCATAAAGAAAAATGCCAGTCAGCTAGGCTGACTGGCATTTGCCTGAGCAGGCAGCTTTTTCCGGAGAGTCATAAGAAAAAAACAGAAGTTACTCATAGCCTGCACAAGATGCCACTGCACGACTCTTCGCTGTGTAATAGGCATCATGGAGTTGCTTATGACGCCCGACTCTCACGCTCGGATCCGCAGGCGTCCTGAATAAGGAAGTAGTCTTCGGAACATAACAAAAATGGTTCTTATAGCCATAACGCAACCAAAGATTCCAATCTTCAAGATTACTCATATCGGTTTCGAAACCGCCTCGTTCCACAAACAGGTCACGCTTGAACAATATAGACTGAATCGGTATGTAATTATGATCAAGCAGCGTCTCGTAGTCGAACTCCTGCTTATAGGCAGCATTCGTTTCGTAACTCACCTCGACATACCGCCCACTAGCCTCGTCGATGACGGTACCTACTTCCATGGCCAGAGAGTAAGCGGCAACTGCTTGCTGGTCTTTCAAAAGAGCATCCAAAAGAACTTCGACGTGATCAGGAAAAAGCAGGTCATCGTCGTCCAGGAACATACAATATTTTCCCGAGGCCATTTCAAGACCATAATTTCCAGTTACAGAGCGCCCGACCTTTTCCAAACCAAAGAATCGCACACTTGGCCCCCATAACAATGAAGCCTCTTCCACCTGAGCTTGCATTGTCCGCCCGCCATCCTCGACAACAATCAGTTCAATATTCTGGTAAGTCTGATTGATGACCGACATTATTGATTGCCTGAGAAACTCTGCTCTCCCTCGATAGGTCCGAGTGACAATCGTAATCAGAGGTTGCTCAACGAGAGGGCCACCAACCTTCCAGAAAGCTCCATCTCTGATCATTTCATAGTCAAACCCTCTGAACGGATGTTTGACCGCTTTCTCAGGTCCTTTACCTCTGAGAAAATGGGGCGCAGTTTTCACTAGGCGAAGAATATTCTTCGTTAAATGGAGGCGTGAGCCAGGGTACACCTGTGGTCGTAGCATCAACAAAATCTGAAGCGCGAGACCTCCGACTTTATCGAAAAAGCAACCATAACGAAATCTGATATTAGCGTTCGCCAGGGTGCTTCCGACATACTGAAGAGGCTTGACCTGGTTTTCGTGCTCATAGGTGTAGTGAAATACAACCGCGGAAGGACAGTATTTAAGCCGATAACCAAAAGACCTGAACCGGTAAGACAGTTCAACATCTTCACCATACATAAAAATCTGACTCTCATAACCGCCAACACGCAAATAAGCATCACGCCTGATAAGGATGCAAGCATGAGAAGACCAGTTAGTGTCCAGCGTGACAGGATCATAATATTTCGGGTGTTCAAAAGGAGCTTGCCTCATTTCCCATGAGGCGACGTCGTTTTGACCATGCGAAACAGCATGAGCAACTATCTGCTCAATTGCATCATCGGACAATTGGATATCTATATTACTAACCAGAAAATAATCCGCCCGGCCTTGGGCAATCGCACGATCATGCCCTGCACCAAACCCGACATTTTCTCCACGCAGTATATGAAACCCACCGACCTTGCCAACGAGTTCTCTTTGCCAGTGCTCAAGCTTTTCGACCGTATGGTCTACGGAGCCATTATCGACAAAAAAAAGGTTCAGTTTCTCACACGGATAACTTTGCCGTTTTAACGACTCAAAAAAATCGTCAACCCACTTCGAACTGTTATAAGTGACGATCGATATATCAATGACCAGATGCTCGCCGAGCTTGACTTTAGAAAAGACATGGGAGAACCGTTTTTCCGTCAACGCCTGTAGGGCGACGAGGTTATTTTTGGAGTTAACGAGGACAAGAAGCCTGGTCCGAGCGATCCGAAAGAAAATCCCTACTCTTACCCGAATACTCGCCAAAAAAGGGAATCGTTGATACACAGGCCGGAGAACTGCCTTCGGGTTAGAAAACGACAGGCGCAACCCTGCCAGAAAACGTGTGAATAGCGACTTTTTCGAAGTCCTCATATCGAGCAATTTATCCTTTAAAAACGAGTCTTTCTCTGTCAACCAATCAGACTGCTCATCGCTTGAGCGCAAATTTCAAGGCATTGTTCCGATTGGTAACCTGCCGTTGACTTGAAGGTGCGCATTATTCAGCAAATCCAAATCTGCACACAATTGTTTATTTTTTTGATTCCAGCAAGAAAGTGTACGTCTGCTGTTGATACCCTTCAGATCGGATCGCAGGCGCTTCGACTTCCGCATCTCCATCTTCGCAAAGAGCCAAAGCGGCGCGTGAAATAGAGGAGGGCCGGCCAGAGAGACAGCGAAATCGGATGATCTGGGAAAATTAGTTAATCCCCGGCCCTGATGCTTCCGGCACTCCGGCCTTGTATTTGATTGCGCCTAATATCAACGGAATGTAGGCAATGGCAAGCGCTAGCACCCCTGAGACCAAACCGATAGCGGTCATGACGGCGAGCGGAGTGAGCCAAAGCAGATTTATTGCCAGGACGGCATACACGACTGTCTTGTGGCTACCATGATGCCGAGAGGCATACTGATAAGCGTGGCTACGATGCGCTTCATAGATCCTGTCCCCCCGAGCAAGACGTCGCAAGAGAGTCCAAGTCGCGTCCACTATAAATACGCCCAATAGTATGAGCCAGCACCACAGCAAATCAGGCATCTTGCTACACGAAATAATTGCTAACAGTCCTACCATCAGGCCTAGAAAACCACTACCGGCATCCCCCATGAAGATTCGTGCAGGAGGAAAATTCCAGCATAGAAATCCAGCAACACAGGCTACCAGCAGCAAAGGAGTCCACATCAGAGCGTAATAACCGCTGACCCAATAAACCAGACATGCACAAAGGCAGACCGAGATAGCCTCAACACTTGCCAACCCGTCAATGCCATCCATAAAGTTGTAGAGGTTGAGCATCCAGACCAGGTAGACCGCAAGCAAGATTCCTGTAATCCAGTTCAAACCGATCAAATAACCAAACAGGGAAATCTGAGCTTCGCCACCCAGCCAGAACAATGCCCAACCGGCCGCCGCAAAATGGCCGACGAGTCGCCAGCGAGCGGCAATGTGCCCATGATCATCAGCAAAACCTAACATCGCAACCAGTCCACCTGCACCGCATAACCCGATCATGGTCGGAAAATCAACCAATTGCAGGTTGTACGATACAGGCAACGCAATCAGGAACGAGACGACGATGGCCACGCCGCCGCCTCGAGGAGTCGGAATGGAATGAGAACTTCGTGAATTAGGGATGTCGATCAGACTGTTGGCCAAAGCATACTGCCGGAGCGCGTAGGTCAGCACTAAAGAAGCGACGAACACCGTTAACAAAAATCCAGAAAATATCATTTTTTTTGAGCATCCAGATATTGAGCTACGGTTCGACGAATTGCGCGCTCAACACTCACGGGTGGAGACCATCCGAGAACAGTTCGGGTTCGGGAAATATCAACTTCGAGCGAATCAAACAAGCGCTGGGCAACTACTCGCCTCCCAATCAAAAACAACATACCTTTTAGAAGGCACGACGGAACTGGAACGAGATATGTGGCACGCCCGAGAGCTTCACTGATACTTGTAAGTAATCGTGTAGTCGAAAAACTGACGCCATCACTGACCAAAAACGTATTACCCGCCGCCGCAGGGTGATCTACGCACAGCACAACCAAATCGGCAAGATTACCAACGAAAACCAAGCTCCTCTGATTGGCGATGCCTCCAAAAGGAAGTGGAACACCCTTGCTAAGCCAATTCATCATACTCAAAAAATTTGCTTTGACGCCGGGACCGTAAATCAGTGGTGGACGAATGATCACCACTTCCATACCAGTCTCTCGACTGATCTCCAGCAAAACCTGTTCGGCTTCATGCTTGGATTGAGCGTAGGGGTCTTGGGGAGCAGGAACGTCGTCATATCGGAAGGGAGCGGCTTCAGATGTGCGCTCACCATTCACCTTGATCGAGCTTATAAAAATGAAACGCCGGACACCGGCCTCTGCAGCTTTGCGCGCGAGAGCCGCTGTACCATCGACGTTGATCTTCCGAAACTCCGCCAAAGCATCCTGCGCTACCTCATTCATCACATGAACGCGCGCAGCACAATGAACCACTACTGCAACGTCGTCCAGTGCGGGCAATTCTGAAGTATCACCGAGCGAAAAAGGTACGACCCGGCAAAGACCAGACAAACGCAAACTGCCACGGACGGCGGCTACGGGCACGTATTTACGGTCGAGCAACAAACGAAGCAATACCGCTTCACCCACAAAACCATTTCCGCCAGTCACCAAAACTTGCCGTTTATTCATTCAACTTTTTTCCCGATTATTGCTGTGGCCCAGCAAATAAGGAAAAAAAACACCTTGTCGCGTACACGCCGGCGGCAATTCCAAGCCTTTAATGAGAGAGCGATCAATTGTCGGCGCTCCAGTCGAAACCAAGGGCGAACGAATGGATCCTCGCGCTTGCCCACTAGAGCGGCAATCAGCTTTACTTGAGAAAACCACCAACCATCGTGAATGGCTTTATAGCGCATCAATAGCGAGTTGATCCCGACGTTGGCGCCGACCTGATTGCTCTCATGTTGACGATACTTCATAGAAGGCACGGGATCGGTGTACCACCGAAAACCATTACTCCTGGCGAACGCATAGCAATACCAGTCATGCAAACCAATATCCTGTACTTGATGCCAATTGGCACATACCGCAGCCTTGAATTCGACGGCAAGCTTATTACCTAAAACATAAGTACAGCCTGGCCCGGCGGCTTCGAACAGATAGTCCCAAGACGCCTGAGGTTGAGCCTTGTCGATCAAATGCGTTTTGCCGCTACTCCAAAAGGCAATGACGTTGCTGGAGTAGCCATCAAGCTTTTGCGTTCGAAGTATATGGATTGCCCGATACAGCTTATCTTTATCCCAGACGTCATCCTGATCAGCGAATGCGACAAAATCATAGCCGTCGAAGTTAACGTCTCGAATCAGTCGGAAAAAGTTGCGCGACGCGCCGCCGAAGTTGCCCGCTGGCGGCAAGACGACGACACCAGGGTTAACAGCAGCGAATTCGTAGCACCAGTTCTCGGTACCGTCCGATGAAGGATCGATACTGATGTATACCGTCACATCAACCGCAGTCTGCTCGAGAATCGAGGCAAGTTGCTCCTCGATCCAATGCATACCGTTAAAGGCAGCCAGCAAAACCGCAACCCTGGGATGTCTTACTGGCATACCAATCCTGTTAAACCGGTTGGAACGTTGCCGTTCGGAAAGGAGAATACCCTCTCTTAATGAGAAGGCGCGTCCAGCAACTTTTGCAGGTATTGCCCGTATCCGGTCTTTTTGAGAGCTTCAGCTTGCGCACCCAACTGCTCGGCAGTTATCCAGCCGTTGTGAAATGCGATTTCTTCCAGGCACGCGACTTTCAGCCCCTGACGTTGCTCGATTGTATGCACGAAATGGCTGGCCTCCAGCAACGAATCGTGAGTCCCGGTATCCAGCCATGCAAATCCACGACCGAGCATCTCGACCTTCAGTGTTTTGCGCTCCAGATACGCTCGGTTCACATCCGTGATCTCTAGCTCTCCGCGCTCCGAAGGTTTGATGCTCTTGGCGATTTCCACCACATCGTTGTCATAGAAATACAATCCTGTGACCGCATAGTTGGACTTTGGCTTCAGCGGTTTTTCTTCGATGCTCAGAGCACGACCCGACTCGTCAAACTCAACAACCCCGAAACGCTCGGGATCGGAAACGTGGTACCCAAAGACAGTAGCACCCTGTTGTTGAACACTGGCCGAACGCAGATTGTCCGAGAAGTGCTGACCGTAAAAGATGTTATCGCCAAGTATCAAGCAGCAAGGATCATTGCCGATGAACTCTTCACCAATGATGAACGCTTGCGCCAAACCATCAGGGGTAGGCTGCTCGGCATAAGTAAGTTTAATTCCGTAGAGGCTACCGTCGCCCAGCAACTTGCGGAAACAAGGCAGATCTTCCGGGGTAGAAATGATCAGTATTTCACGCATACCTGCCAGCATCAGCACGGACAGCGGATAAAAAATCATCGGCTTGTCGTAGATCGGCAACATTTGCTTGGACACGCCAAGAGTCAACGGATGGAGACGCGTGCCCGAGCCGCCTGCGAGGATGATGCCTTTACGATTTGTCGTAGTCATTTGTTCAGAACTTCCCTAAGCATTCGGGTTACACCACTTTGCCAATCCGGCAAGTGTAGAGAAAAGTTGTCGCGCAGCTTCTGAGTATTCAATCTTGAATTCAGAGGACGACGTGCGGGTGTCGGGTAAGCAGTGGTATCGATCGGGTTGACGTTCTTGACGGCGAGTTGCTCGCCGTTGTGTTTTGCGAACGCGATCACATGGCTTGCGTAACCATGCCAGGACACCTCGCCGCTGGCTGCCAGATGGTACAAACCCGACAGCTCGGGACGCTGCATGACTTGGCGGATGGCCAGGGCCGTCACGTCGGCAATCAGGTCAGCCCCCGTCGGCGCGCCGATCTGATCAGCGATAACGTTCAGCGTGTCTCGATCCGTCGCCAGACGAAGCATGGTCTTGGCAAAGTTGTTGCCACGTGCGCCATACACCCAGCTCGTGCGAAAGATCAGGTGCTTGCAACTCGACGCGCTGATGGCTTGCTCTCCCGCCAGCTTGCTCGAACCGTAGTGATTCACCGGCGCGACTGCGTCGGTTTCCTGCCACGGCGTCGAGCCTTGTCCACTAAAAACATAATCGGTGGAGTAATGAATCAGCCACCCCCCCAGACTCGCCACTTCCTCGGCCATGAGCTCGCTGGCTTGACTGTTCACACGGCAAGCAAGATCCGTCTCCGACTCAGCCTTGTCGACTGCCGTGTAGGCTGCTGCGTTGACAATGACATCAGGCTGGACTTTCCGAATAGTTGCGCGCAACTCATCCAGGTTGGCTAAATCACCGCACAAACCATCAACGGCATGGCGATCGAGCGCTATCAGCTCGCCAAGCGGAGCGAGGGAGCGCTGCAGCTCCCAACCTACCTGACCGTTTTTGCCCAGCAAAAGAATTTTCATGCCTTGTTCGAGCGATCTGCGTAGTTCTGATCAATCCACTGCTGATAGCTACCGCTTTTGACGTGCTCTACCCATTCAGTGTTGGTGAGGTACCACTCGACAGTTTTGCGAATACCGGTTTCGAAGGTTTCTTCCGGCGTCCAGCCCAACTCGCGCTGGATTTTGCTCGCGTCGATGGCATAACGCTGGTCGTGACCCGGACGATCCTGAACATAAGTGATCAGGCTGGCATGCGGACGGTGAGCAGAATCCGGACGCAGTTCATCAAGCAAGGCGCACAGTGTGTGCACGACTTCGATGTTTTGCTTCTCGTTGTGGCCACCAATGTTGTAGGTCTCGCCGATGACGCCCTCGGTTACGACTTTGTACAACGCACGAGCGTGATCTTCGACATACAGCCAGTCACGAACCTGATTGCCTTTGCCATAGACCGGCAGCGGCTTGCCTTCCAGCGCATTGAGAATGATCAGCGGGATCAACTTCTCAGGGAAGTGACAAGGGCCATAGTTGTTCGAGCAGTTCGTCACCAGAGTTGGCAGACCGTAGGTACGAGCCCACGCGCGAACCAGATGATCGGAACTTGCCTTGCTGGCCGAGTATGGCGAGCTTGGCTGATAAGGCGTGGTTTCGGTGAAGAGATCTTCCGGACCTTCAAGGTCGCCGTAAACTTCGTCAGTCGAAATATGGTGAAAGCGGAAAGCAGCTTTGCGGGTGTCATCCAGCGCCGACCAGTACTGGCGGGCTGCTTCCAGCAGAGTGTAAGTACCGATGATATTGGTCTGGATAAACTCGGACGGACCAGTGATCGAGCGATCGACATGCGATTCTGCGGCCAGGTGCATGATTGCATCCGGTTGGTGCTCACGCAGGACACGGTCGATTTGGTCACGATCACAGATGTCAACGCGCTCAAATACGTAGCGCGAATCACCGCTGACTTCGGCTAGCGACTCAAGGTTACCAGCATACGTCAGCTTATCGACGTTGATGACTGCGTCGGAAGTATTGGAGATGATGTGACGGATCACTGCGGAACCGATAAACCCGGCGCCGCCGGTTACTAGAATTTTCACGCGAAACCATACCCTTGAGTTGCTGACAGGGCCGTCGAGCGAGCGCTGTCTAATCCATGAATGCAAAAGCCATCATTTCAGCTGTGGCTTCTGACGATGTCAGTCTGAACCGATATGGAAATCTGCCAGTATCGGATAAGCGCAGCATTTTACAGCTTAATGAACGTTTTACTAATGGATATAGACAAGCAGTGGCCAAAGTCTGGATCGCGGTTTGCTTTACGCCGATGTCAGACCAGGCGCTTGCGGTTAGCTCTGGACGTACGCCCCAGAAACCAGCCAAGAACCGGTCCGATCAACATACCGATCAGCAACGCCAGCACGAGAACCACTGACACCGGAAGTTGCGGCCCCGCCCAACCAAGAAACAGCAATGAAACCGATTGCTGGTTCTCCAGAACGAAGGCGAGCACTGCCATTACCAGCACGAGAATAAGCACGGCCAACAGGATGCGTTTTAGATTACGCATGCGCAGTCCCTTTGAGTACGGTAACAATCAAACCCCCTCCTCCTCTTCTTCGTTGACCCGATCTCGCAGTTCCTTTCCAGGCTTGAAATGCGGAACGAACTTGCCGTCCAGACTGACGGACTGACCGGTTTTCGGATTGCGACCTACGCGCGGCGCGCGATAGTGCAGGGAGAAGCTGCCAAACCCACGGATCTCGATGCGATCGCCGGTGGCCAGACATTGGGACATTTGTTCAAGCATGGTCTTGATGGCCAACTCCACATCCTTGGATGAGAGCAGCCCTTGATGGGTGACAATTCGTTCGATCAACTCCGACTTCGTCATATTTTTCCCTTCTTTTTCAAGCAGCTAGATCAGCGCTTGAAAGGTTTTAGCACGCCCGGAAGAATTTGAACAGCCCAGGGATTGACATATCTTCTTCGTCGTCGGAGCGCACTTTTTCAGGGCGGCACTACGTTTGGATATTTGCCCTTTCAACGACAAATCACCAACATATTGCGCGTGAGATAACCGGCCGGATTGAAACCAAACGGAAAATCATCCTCCTCCTTGGCGTCATCGGATCGCACTACAACCTTGTAGCCCGCCCCTTTGCATTCTTTCGCGGCACGCTTCTGGCATTTTTCCCAGCCAGAGCCCAAACCTGAACAGTCGACTTCGATACCACTTACACCACGCACCGCATGGGTTTTGGCGCTGGTGGTACACCCTGCCAACAGCATGACTGCGATCAGGACGATAAACTTGTTCATTCACTTCCTTATGCCAGGCACGCTGCCCGACTACTGCGATCTTCAGCCTAAGCCTAGTCGCGAATAGACATTTGTTCCGACTAAAGAACAGACAGTCCGGCGAAGTGATTGGTTTCATTCGTAATCCGAGCAAGCCATGCATGGCATAAGCACCAAATCGCAGGCAATAAAAAAGGGCGACCTAAGTCGCCCTTTTTACAGCCCAATCAGAACTTAGTTCTGTTTGGCCGCCATTGCCTGGCGCAGAAGGCCAGCCATGGTGGTGTCAGCTGCGCCTTCAGCTTCCGGAGCTTGTTTCAGGCTCTGGATAGCTTCTTTCTCTTCAGCATCATCTTTCGACTTGATGGAGAGTTGGATTACGCGGCTCTTGCGATCAACGCTGATGATCTTGGCTTCTACTTCCTGGCCTTCTTTCAGAACGTTGCGCGCGTCTTCAACGCGGTCACGGCTGATTTCGGAGGCTTTCAGAGTCGCTTCGATATCGTCGGCCAGAACGATGATGGCGCCTTTGGCGTCAACTTCTTTCACGGTGCCAGTAACGATTGCGCCTTTGTCGTTAACCGAGACGTACTCGGAGAACGGATCGCTTTCCAGTTGCTTGATACCCAGGGAGATACGCTCGCGCTCTGGGTCAACCGACAGGATAACGGTGTCCAGCTCGTCGCCCTTCTTGAAGCGGCGAACGGCTTCTTCGCCCACTTCGTTCCAGGAGATGTCGGACAGGTGAACCAGACCGTCGATGCCGCCGTCCAGACCAATGAAGATACCGAAATCGGTGATCGACTTGATGGTGCCGGAGATTTTATCGCCCTTGTTGAACTGGCCAGAGAAATCTTCCCACGGGTTAGATTTGCACTGCTTGATGCCCAGGGAGATACGACGACGCTCTTCGTCGATGTCCAGAACCATAACTTCCACTTCGTCGCCGACTTGTACGACTTTCGAAGGGTGGATGTTCTTGTTGGTCCAGTCCATTTCCGAAACGTGTACCAGACCTTCAACGCCTTCTTCCAGCTCAGCGAAGCAGCCGTAGTCGGTCAGGTTGGTTACACGAGCGGTAACGCGAGTGCTTTCTGGGTAACGGGCTTTGATAGCAACCCATGGATCTTCGCCCAGTTGCTTCAGGCCCAGGGAAACACGATTGCGTTCGCGATCGTACTTCAGAACCTTAACGTCGATTTCGTCGCCAACATTAACGATCTCGGAAGGATGCTTGATGCGCTTCCAAGCCATGTCGGTGATGTGCAGCAGGCCGTCCACGCCACCCAGATCGACGAATGCGCCGTAATCGGTGAGGTTTTTGACGATACCTTTGACTTGCTGGCCTTCCTGCAGGGATTCCAGCAGAGCTTCACGCTCGGCGGAGTTCTCGGCTTCCAGGACACTGCGACGGGAAACGACAACGTTGTTGCGCTTCTGGTCCAGCTTGATGACCTTGAATTCCAGCTCTTTGCCTTCCAGGTGCGTGGTGTCGCGCACTGGACGGACGTCAACCAGGGAACCTGGCAGGAACGCACGGATGCCGTTAACGTCGACAGTGAAGCCGCCTTTAACCTTACCGTTGATAACGCCCTTGACCACTTCCTCAGCTGCGAAGGCTGCTTCCAGAACGATCCAGCACTCAGCGCGCTTGGCTTTCTCACGGGACAGCTTGGTTTCACCAAAGCCATCTTCAACCGAGTCCAGAGCAACGTGAACTTCGTCACCGACATTGATAGTCAGATCGCCAGCATCGTTGTAGAACTGTTCCAGCGGGATCAGAGCTTCAGACTTCAGACCAGCGTGAACGGTTACCCAGCGAGCCTGGTAATCGATATCAACGATAACACCGGTGATGATGGAGCCTGCCTGAAGGTTCAGGGTTTTTAGGCTTTCTTCAAAGAGTTCCGCAAAGCTTTCGCTCATTTTAATTCCTGAGTATAAGGGCGAAGAATACGCCCATCTCCACATCCCAGACGACGTGGGTTACGTTCATTTAAAGAAACAGCGCAGGACTATGACTGGTCCCCTGCGTCGCTTCTTGGTCACCCGGCGATATCGCGGATTGCGATCTCGCTCATGATGCGTGCAAGCACCTGATCGATGGACAACTCCGTGGAATCCAGCTGTATGGCATCAGCCGCCGGCTTGAGCGGGGCTACTGCGCGCTGGGTATCACGCTCATCGCGTGCACGGATCTCATCTAGCAGACTCGACAGACTAACACCCTCGACTTTGCCCTTCAACTGCAAATATCGACGGCGCGCCCGCTCCTCGGCACTGGCGGTGAGGAAAATCTTCAGTGGTGCACCTGGAAAAACCACGGTACCCATGTCGCGACCGTCAGCCACCAGGCCCGGCGCTTCCTGGAAAGCACGCTGACGCTGCAGCAGCGCCTCGCGCACAGCGGGCAATGCAGCCACTTGCGAGGCCCCCGAACCGACGGTCTCGGTGCGGATCACATCGCTGACCTCATCACCTTCCAGAATGATCCGCTGCAACTGACCTTCGGTCGCCGCGATGAACTGAACATCCAGATGAGCGGCAAGTTTTTTCAGCAGCTCTTCATTGGTCAGATCGACACCATGGTTATGCGCAGCGAATGCCAGCAGGCGATACAGCGCACCGGAATCCAGCAGATTCCAGCCCAGACGCTTGGCCAGAATTCCGGCTATCGTGCCTTTGCCCGAACCGCTTGGCCCATCGATGGTGATGACCGGTGCAATGTTGTTCACGACTGAGCCTCTTGTGCCACACGAATGCCGACCTGCGCGCACAGCGCGAGGAAGTTCGGGAACGACGTCGCGACGTTGGCACAATCATGGATGCGGATCGGCGCAGTGGCGAGCAGCGAAGCCACGCTGAATGCCATGGCAATCCGGTGATCGCCGTGACCATGCACTTCACCGCCGCCGATCTGCCCGCCATCAATAATGATGCCGTCCGGAGTCGGCTCGCATTTGACGCCCAATGCCAGCAAACCGTCCGCCATCACCTGAATGCGATCCGATTCCTTGACCCGCAGCTCTTCGGCGCCAGTCAAAACGGTACGACCCTCGGCGCAAGCAGCCGCCACGAACAGCACCGGGAATTCGTCGATAGCCAGCGGAACCAGTGCTTCCGGGATTTCGATACCTTTGAGTTTAGCTGCCCGCACGCGCAGGTCGGCTACAGGCTCGCCGCCGACTTCACGCTGGTTTTCCAGAGTAATGTCAGCGCCCATCAGACGCAGGATGTCGATCACGCCAGTACGGGTTGGATTGATGCCGACGTGCTCAAGCACCAGTTCCGAACCTTCGGCAATCGATGCCGCCACAAGGAAGAACGCCGAAGACGAGATATCGCCCGGTACTTCAATGTGGGTTGCGCTCAATTTGCTACCGGACTCGACCGATGCAGTCGCGCCATCGACGCTGACCGGGTAGCCGAAGCCGCGCAACATGCGCTCGGTGTGATCGCGAGTCGGTGCAGGCTCGGTAACCGTGGTCTTGCCTTCGGCGTACAGACCGGCGAGCAGCAGGCAGGATTTAACCTGCGCGCTGGCCATCGGCATGGTGTAAGTCAGGCCTTTGAGCTTGTGCCCGCCGCGAATAACCATCGGCGGACGACCTTCGGCGGCGGTCTCGATCACTGCGCCCATTTCGCGCAGCGGATTGGCCACACGATTCATCGGACGCTTGGACAGCGAAGCATCGCCGGTCAAAGTGCTGTCGAAGTTCTGCGCGGCCAACAGACCGGAGAGCAGACGCATCGAAGTACCGGAGTTGCCCAGATAGATCGGGCCCGGAGCCGGTTTCAGACCGTGCAGGCCGACACCGTGGATGGTCACGCGGCCGTGGTGCGGGCCTTCGATGACCACGCCCATGTCGCGGAACGCCTGCAAGGTTGCCAGAGCGTCTTCGCCCTCGAGGAAACCTTCGACTTCGGTGACGCCCTCAGCGAGGGAACCGAGCATGATCGAACGGTGGGAAATTGATTTGTCACCCGGTACGCGAATCCGACCGGAGAGGCGTCCACCAGGTTGAGCCAGGAAAATCAGATCGTTGGAATTCATAGCGTCCACATAGGCCCGGCGGGCCAGGATTTTACTGAAATGCTCGCGGGCAACCCGGGCGCGCGTGAAGACGCCCAACAATTGGTGCCCATCCCCTGCATCGACCGCGTCGCGCAAGGCGTCGAGGTCGCTGCGAAATGTATCAAGTGTGCGCAGGACAGCCTCGCGGTTGGCGAGAAAGATGTCGTGCCACATGACCGGGTCGCTTCCGGCGATTCTTGTGAAATCGCGAAAACCGCCCGCAGCGTACCGGAAGATCTCAAGGTTTTCATTGCGCTTGGCCAACGAATCGACCAGACCGAAGGCCAGCAGGTGCGGCAAATGACTGGTCGCAGCCAGCACTTCGTCGTGACGCTCGACCTGCATGTGCTCGACATCGGCACCCAGTTCGCGCCACAAGCGATCTACCACTGCCAGTGCTTGCGGATCGGTTTGCGCCAGCGGCGTGAGGATCACTTTGTGCCGACGGAACAGCTCGGAATTGGAAGCTTCCACCCCGCTCTGCTCAGAGCCGGCAATCGGATGACCCGGCACGAAGCGCGCCGGCATGCCGCCGAACGCTTCAGTTGCTGCGCGCACCACATTGCCCTTGGCGCTGCCAACGTCAGTCAGAATCGCTGACCCCAGTTCCATGCTCGCCAACCGGGCGAGGACTTTTTCCATGGCCAGGATCGGCACTGCTAACTGAATCACGTCCGCGCCCTGGCAAGCAGCAGCCAGATCGTCTTCACAGCGATCAACCACACCCAACTCGACCGCCAGCTTGCGCGATTGCGGATCGAGATCGACGCCGACCACTTCGCGGCACACGCCGCTTTCACGCAAGCCTTTGGCAAACGAACCACCGATCAATCCCAGACCGACCACTACAAGGCGACCGATCATAGGTGCAGCAGATTGCAGTGCAGTGACATCAACCACGGGCCAGAACCTTGCGCAGCGCTTCGAGGAAGCGGCTGTTTTCCGCTGGCAGACCAATGGTCACTCGCAGGTGGTTCGGCATGCCGTAGTTGGCCACCGGACGCACGATTACGCCTTCGCGCAGCAAGCCCTGGAATACCGGAGCTGCAACCTGAGCGAGATCGACGCAGATGAAATTGCCTTTGGACTCGATCCAGCCCAGACCCAGCTCACGGAAACCTGCTTGCAATTGCTGCATGCCGGCTTCGTTGAGCGCACGGCTTTGCGCCAGATAATCCTCGTCCTTCAACGCCGCACACGCCGCAGCCAGAGCCAGGCTGTTGACGTTGAAAGGCTGGCGAACACGGTTCAATACGTCCGCCACCACCGGGGTGGACAAACCGTAACCAACGCGCAGCGCTGCCAGACCGTAGGCCTTGGAGAAAGTGCGCGAGACCAGCAGGTTCGGATAGGCGGCGAGGAAATCCAGGCCGTCCGGTAGATCGCTGCCTTCGGCGTATTCGATATAGGCCTCATCGAGCACTACCAATACATGCTCAGGCACGTCTTGCAGGAAATCGTCCAGCGCTTCAGCGCCGAACCAGGTGCCGGTCGGGTTGTTCGGGTTGGCGATGAACACCACGCGGGTGTTGGCGTCGATTGCCGCCAGCATCGCCGGCAGGTCATGCCCCCAATCCTTGGCCGGAACCACTTTGGCCTGCGCGCCGACAGCTTGCGTGGCGATCGGATAGACCGCAAACGCGTGCTCGCTGAACACCGCATTCAGACCCGGCGCCAGGTAGGCACGCGCGACCAACTCGAGAATGTCGTTAGAGCCATTGCCCAGCGTCACTTGGTTGAGTTCGACGCGGCACTGTTCGGCCAGCAATGACTTCAGCGCGAAGCCATTGCCGTCCGGATAACGGGTCAGCTCGGCCAACTCATTACGGATCGCCTCAAGCGCCTTCGGGCTCGCGCCCAGCGGATTTTCGTTACTCGCCAGTTTGACGATGCTCGCCGGATCCAGATCCAGCTCGCGCGCCAGTTCGTCCACAGGCTTGCCCGGAACGTATGGCGAAAGTTGTTGCACGCCCGGCTGTGCCAGAGCGAGGAAGTTGCCACTCATTTGCTACTGCCCCTTAGAGAACTGCTTTCGGGTAAGAACCCAGCACTTTGAGTGCGACTGCTTCCTGACTGATCTTCTCCAGCACACCCTTGATCAGCGGATCACGGTGGTGGCCGACGAAATCGATGAAGAACACATAAGTCCACTTGCCGCTGCGCGACGGACGGGTTTCGATCCGGGTCAGGTCGATGCCGTTGTCATGGAACGGCACCAGCAGCTCATGCAGCGCACCGGGCTTGTTGCTCATGGAGACGATGATCGAGGTCTTGTCGTCGCCAGTCGGCGGCACTTCCTGGTTACCGATCATCAGGAAGCGCGTCGAGTTGTCCGGGCGATCTTCGATCTTCTCGGCCAGACGCGTCAGGCCATACAGACCGGCCGCCATGTCGCCGGCAATCGCCGCCGAATTCCACTCACCCCTGACCCGCTTGGCCGCTTCGGCGTTGCTCGAAACCGCCACGCGCTCGACATTCGGGTAATGCGCGTCCAGCCATTTGCGGCACTGGGCCAGCGACTGCGCGTGAGAGTAGATGCGGCTGATGCTGTCGGTCTTGGTGTTCTCGCCAACCAACAGATGATGGTGAATGCGCAGCTCGACTTCGCCGCAGATCACCATGTCGTGCTCGAGGAAGCTGTCGAGGGTGTGGTTGACCGCGCCTTCGGTGGAGTTCTCCACCGGCACCACGCCGAAATTCACCGCACCGGCAGCCACTTCACGGAACACTTCATCGATCGCCGCCATCGGCTTGCTGATCACCGCGTGACCGAAGTGCTTCATGGCCGCCGCTTGGGTGAAGGTGCCTTCCGGGCCGAGGTAAGCCACTTTCAGCGGCTGTTCCAGCGCCAGGCATGAGGACATGATTTCGCGGAACAAGCGCGCCATCTCTTCGTTGCCCAGCGGCCCCTGATTGCGCTCCATCACCCGCTTGAGCACCTGAGCTTCGCGCTCGGGACGATAGAACACCGGCACTTCGCCTTCGGCCAGCGAGGCCATTTTGACGCGCGCGACTTCCTGGGCGCAGCGCGCGCGCTCACTGATCAGCTCCATGACCTTGGTGTCCAGAGCGTCAATGCGTACGCGCAGCGCCTTGAGTTCTTGCTCAGACATTAGCCGTGTTCCTTCTCGAACTCTGCCATGTACGCCACCAGCGCGTTGACGGCGTTGATGTCGACGGCGTTATAGATGGAGGCGCGCATGCCGCCCACGGAGCGATGGCCCTTGAGGTTGAGCAGACCGCGCTCTTCGGCACCGACCAGAAACGGCTTGTCCAGACGATCGTCAGCCAGACGGAACGGCACGTTCATCCACGAGCGATCCGACTTGTTGATCGGGTTGCTGTAGAGACCGCTGGCGTCGATGAAGTCATACAGCGTGCGCTGCTTCACTTCGTTGAGCTTGCCGATGGCTTCTACGCCACCCTGCTCTTTCAGCCACTGGAACACCAGACCGGACAGATACCAGGCCAGGGTCGGCGGCGTGTTGTACATCGAGCCGTTATCCGCTGCGACTTTATAGTCGAGCATGGTCGGGCAGAACGAGCGCGCCTTGCCCAGGAGATCTTCGCGGATGATGTTGACGACGATGCCGCTCGGGCCGATGTTCTTCTGCGCGCCGGCGTAGATCATGCCGAAACGCGAGATATCCACCGGACGCGAGAGGATGTCGGAAGACATGTCGGCCACCAGCGGTACATCACCGGTTTCCGGGATCCACTGGAATTCCAGACCGCCGATGGTTTCGTTCGGCGCGTAGTGAACGTAGGCCGCGTCTTTCGACAGGCTCCATTCATTCTGGCCGGGAATAGCGAAATAGTCGTAAGGCTTGGAGGTAGCAGCCACATTAACGTGACCGTAGCGCGAAGCTTCTTCGATAGCTTTCTGCGACCAGATACCGGTGTCGATGTAGTCGGCGCTGGCGCCTTCAGGCAACAGGTTCAGCGGGATCTGCGCAAATTGCTGGCTGGCGCCACCTTGCAGAAACAGCACTTTGTAGTTCGAAGGGATATCCAGCAGGTCACGCAGATCCTGTTCGGCCTGGGTCGCAATGGACACGAACTCATCGCTGCGATGGCTCATTTCCATGACCGACAGGCCTTTGCCGTGCCAGTCGAGCAATTCGCCCTGGGCGCGTTTGAGGACAGCTTCGGGAAGCGCCGCGGGACCGGCACAGAAGTTATAGGCTCGCTTGCTCACATCCAATCTCGCTCTGATCTGTTGGTAATCAACGCTGCTTCAAACAATTCATACGGGACAAACAACAAGGGGGCGAATTCTCATCCGCCCCCTGTTTGTCCGCTTATTCCTGCGGTTCTTCGTCAGCTGCGGCGTCGAGTTGCTGGTCCTCGGCAACGTCGTCGATCACGACGTCCGCACCGGTCACCAGCCCTTCTTCACCTTCAAGCTCTTCGCCTTCGACTTCCGATGGCTCCTGAACCCGCTCCAGCCCGACCAAGGTTTCATCAGTGGCCAGTTTGATCAGCGTCACGCCTTGGGTGTTACGACCCAGGCTCGACACTTCATCAACCCGGGTACGCACCAGCGTGCCCTGGTCGGAAATCAGCATGACTTCCTCGCCTTCCTGCACCTGGATCGCACCGACCAGCTTGCCGTTGCGGTCTTTGGTGACCATCGCGATCACACCCTGACCACCGCGACCGCGGCGTGGGAACTTGTTCAGCGCGGTGCGTTTGCCGAAACCACGCTCGGAAGCGGTGAGAATCTGCGCGCCCGACTCAGGAATCAGCATGGAGATCAGCTTCTGATCCTTGAGGATGCGCATGCCGCGAATACCGCGAGCACCACGACCCATCTCACGCACGGCCGCTTCAGCGAAACGAATCACCTTGCCGGCGTCGGAGAACAGCATGATTTCTTTCGAGCCATCGGTGATGGCCGCCGCGATCAGGGTGTCGCCTTCTTTCAGCTTCAAGGCGATCAGGCCGTTGGAGCGCGGACGAGCGAAGCGTGCCAGCGGGGTCTTCTTGACGGTACCGGAAGCGGTGGCCATGAAGATGAACTCACCAGTCGGCTCAGCCACCAGCTCGGAGGTTTCGCCGTCGACTTCTTCCAGCTCGGCGACTTCTTCAGCTTCAACCAGCTCACCTTCGATGATTGCATCGTCGGCGTCATCTTCATCTTCGGCGCCAGCGCGTTTTTGCAGCGCTTCGAGATCTACCGGCAGCATCGCGGTGATGGTCTCGTCCTTGTCCAGCGGCAACAGGTTGACCAGTGGACGACCACGGGCAGCGCGCGACGCTTCAGGAATTTCGTAAGTCTTCAGCCAGTACACTTTACCTTTGCTGGAGAACAGCAGCAGCGTGGTGTGGCTGTTCGCGACCAGCAGGTGAGCGATGTAGTCCTCATCCTTGACGCCGGTCGCCGATTTGCCTTTGCCGCCACGACGCTGAGCCTGGTACGCAGCCAATGGCTGGGTCTTGGCATAGCCGCCGTTGGAAATGGTCACGACGCGCTCTTCTTCCGGGATCATGTCACCCAGGGTCAGATCGAGACGCGCATCGAGAATCTCGGTGCGGCGCACGTCGCCGTATTCGGCGCGGATCACTTCCAGCTCTTCGCGGATCACTTCCATCAGGCGCACAGCGCTGTTGAGGATGCGGATCAGCTCACCGATCTGGTTGAGGATCTCTTGATACTCGGCCAGCAGCTTCTCGTGCTCGAGACCGGTCAGACGGTGCAGACGCAGTTCGAGAATGGCTTGCGCCTGTTCCGGCGACAGGAAGTACTTGCCTTCGCGCAGACCGTATTGCGGATCCAGGGTCTCTGGACGGCAAGAGTCAGCACCGGCACGCTCAACCATCGCGACCACAGCGGAGGATTCCCACGCAGTCTTGATCAGCGCTTCCTTGGCTTCCGACGGCGTCGGCGAAGCCTTGATCAGGGCGATGACCGGGTCGATGTTCGACAGGGCAACCGCTTGACCTTCGAGGATGTGACCGCGTTCGCGGGCTTTACGCAGTTCGAACACGGTACGACGGGTCACCACTTCGCGACGGTGACGAACGAAGGCTTCCAGCAGATCCTTGAGATTCAGAATCCGTGGACGGCCGTCGATCAGTGCAACGATGTTGATGCCGAACACGCTTTGCAGCTGGGTCTGGGCGTAGAGGTTGTTGAGGATCACCTCAGGCACTTCGCCGCGACGCAGCTCGATCACAACGCGCATACCGTCCTTGTCGGACTCGTCGCGCAGTTCGGTGATGCCTTCGAGCTTCTTCTCTTTGACCAGCTCGGCGATCTTCTCGATCAGACGCGCCTTGTTCAGCTGGTACGGCAGCTCGGTGATGACGATCTGCTGACGGCCACCGACCTTGTCGATGTCTTCGATGATCGAGCGGGCGCGCATATAGATGCGGCCACGGCCGGTACGGTAGGCCTCGATGATGCCGGCGCGACCGTTGATGATCGCGGCAGTCGGGAAGTCCGGACCGGGAATGTATTGCATCAGCTCATCGACGGTCAGCTCGGGATTGTCGATAAGGGCCAGGCAACCGTCGATGACTTCACCGAGGTTGTGCGGCGGAATGTTGGTCGCCATGCCCACGGCGATACCGCTGGAGCCGTTGACCAGCAGGTTGGGAATACGCGTTGGCATGACCGCCGGGATCATTTCGGTGCCGTCGTAGTTCGGCACCCAGTCCACGGTTTCTTTGTGCAGGTCGGCCAGCAGCTCGTGCGCCAGCTTGGTCATGCGCACTTCGGTGTATCGCATGGCCGCGGCGTTGTCGCCGTCCACCGAACCGAAGTTGCCCTGACCGTCAACCAGCAAGTAACGCAGCGAGAATGGCTGCGCCATGCGGACGATGGTGTCGTACACCGCGGTATCACCGTGCGGGTGATACTTACCGATCACGTCACCGACAACACGGGCAGATTTCTTGTACGGCTTGTTGTAGTCGTTGCCCAGCTCGCTCATCGCGAACAGCACGCGACGGTGCACGGGCTTCAAGCCATCGCGCGCATCCGGCAGTGCACGGCCGACGATCACGCTCATCGCGTAATCGAGGTAGGACTGTTTCAGCTCGTCTTCGATATTGACCGGGAGGATTTCTTTGGCCAGTTCGCCCATGAGAAGCCTGATTCCTTTTTCTGGTGAAACCTCGTCATATCCATAGGGATCACGAAGCTCGTCGATGCAGGCCGAGTGCCACGCGCCGACTTACGACAAATCAACAAGTTGAACCCTGGATTTGCGCAGTTAAGACAACCCCGTGGGACTGCCTCGGAAAACGCCGGATGCTACCACAAACGCCGCCACGCACCTATCCCCCACAAGCGCATGGAGCATAGTTAGTTGGCCGGTATTCGTCTGAAAGGGGGACGAGAGAGGCTTAGAGAGTTATTGAATGTGGATTTTGTGATCGGTTTAGGCTTGTTTATTGACTTTCAGGGCCTCATCGCTGGCAAGCCAGCTCCCACAGGATTTGCGGTACTCACGAATCGTGTGGGAGCTGGCTTGCCAGCGATGGCGTCCTTTCAGGCGCCAATGGCAATCAATGCAGGCGCTTGCGGCACATCAGCTGCGCCATTTTCGCGGTATCCGGGCGCTCGACGATGCCTTTCTCGGTAACGATCGCATCGATCAGGTCCGCCGGGGTCACGTCGAACACTGGGTTGAACGCCTCGACATCCGCGCCGACGCGTTTGCCGCCGACTTCAAGCAACTCGGCGCCGTCACGCTCTTCGATCGGAATGTCATCACCGCTGGCAAGGTTCATGTCGATGGTCGAACTTGGCGCCACCACCATGAAGCGCACGCCGTGGTGCATGGCGTTGACCGCCAGTTGATAGGTACCGATCTTGTTGGCTACGTCGCCATTGGCAGTGATGCGGTCGGCGCCGACAATCACCCAGGTCACGCCTTTGGTTTTCATGATGTGCGCGGCTGCAGAGTCAGCGTTGAGGGTCACCGGGATGCCTTCATTAGCCAATTCCCAAGCAGTAAGGCGCGAGCCTTGCAGCCACGGCCGGGTTTCGTCGGCGTAGACACGTTCGACCATGCCTTCGAGGAACGCTGCGCGGATCACCCCCAGCGCCGTGCCGAAACCGCCGGTGGCGAGTGCGCCAGTGTTGCAGTGGGTGAGAATTGCCTGGGCATTGCCCTGATGCTTGCGGATCAGGTCGACACCGAGTTGCGCCATGGTCAGGTTGGCCTCGCGATCACTTTCATGAATCGCGATGGCTTCGGCTTCCAGCGCCGCCAGCGGATCGGCGTTTTGTTTCAGGCGATCGAGCCGGTCGTGCATGCGCCCCAGCGCCCAGAACAGGTTGACGGCGGTCGGGCGGGAGTCGGCCAGCAGCGCGAAATCCTCTTCCAGCGCCGCGTACCAGTCGCCACCTTCGGCAACCCGAGCACGCGCGGCGAGCACGATGCCATAGGCCGCGCTGATGCCGATGGCCGGCGCGCCGCGCACGACCATAGAGCGAATCGCTTCGGCCACACCGGCGGCGCTGGTGTAGGCGATCCAGTTTTCCTCGAACGGCAAAACACGCTGATCCAGCAGGTAGAGCGCGCCATCGCGCCAATCGATGGCCTTAACTTTCTCCGCAGCCAACAGTCGATCGCGCATCCCACACCCCGCACTCATGAACAAAAGCCGCCGATTATAGCGATCCCCCCGCGAAGACGCTCGGGTATACTTCGCCATCCTTTACAAAAGCACTGGAACCGACCCTCGATGCCGAAACCTGCCATTGCGCTCGACTTATTATTGCTGCCGACCTGGCTGGTACCCGTCGAACCCGCAGGCGTGGTGCTCAAGGAGCATGGTCTGGGCATCCGCGACGGTCGCATCGTGTTTATCGGCCCGCGTGCCGAAGCGCTGAAGTGTAACGCCACCGAAGTGCGCGAATTGCCGGACGTGCTGCTAAGCCCCGGCCTGATCAATGCCCACGGCCACGCGGCGATGACACTGTTCCGTGGCCTGGCTGACGATCTGCCGCTGATGACCTGGCTGGAAAATCACATCTGGCCGGCGGAGGCCAAGTGGGTCGATGAAGATTTCGTCCGTGACGGCACCGATCTGGCCATCGCCGAGCAGATAAAAGGCGGCATTACCTGCTTCTCGGACATGTATTTCTTCCCCAAGGTTGCCAGCGAGCGCGTGCACAACAGCGGCATCCGCGCGCAGATCGCGATTCCGATCCTCGATTTCCCGATCCCGGGCGCCAGCAGCGCCGATGAAGCCATTCGCCAGGGCGTCGAACTGTTCGGCGATCTCAAGCACCACGAGCGGATCAAGATCACTTTCGGCCCTCACGCACCCTACACCGTGGGCGATGAGAACCTGGAGAAAATCCGCGTGATCGCCGAGGAGCTGGACGCCGCGATCCACATGCACGTCCACGAGACTGCATTAGAAGTGCAGCAAGCCGTCGAGCAAACCGGCGAGCGCCCACTGGCGCGTCTCGGCCGCCTGGGCTTGCTCGGGCCGCGTTTCCAGGCCGTGCACATGACCCAGATCAGCGATGAAGACCTGGCGTTGCTGGTAGAAAGCAACACCAATGTGATCCATTGCCCGGAATCCAACCTGAAACTCGCCAGCGGCTTCTGCCCCGTCGAGCGTCTGTGGCAGGCTGGCGTCAACGTCGCGGTCGGCACCGATGGCGCGGCGAGCAACAATGATCTCGATCTGCTCGGCGAAACCCGTACCGCCGCGTTGCTGGCCAAAGCCGTCGCCGGCTCGGCCACCGCCCTCGACGCCCACCGCGCGCTGCGCATGGCTACGTTGAACGGTGCGCGGGCGCTGGGGATCGAAGCTGAAACCGGCTCGCTGGAAATCGGCAAAGCTGCCGACATCGTGGCTTTTGACCTGTCCGGGCTGGCGCAGCAACCGGTGTACGACCCGGTTTCGCAACTGATCTACGCCACTGGCCGCGACTGCGTGAAACACCTGTGGGTCGCCGGCAAACAATTGCTCGACGATCGTCGCCTGACGCGCATGGACGAACAACAGCTAGGCGCCATCGCCAAAGCCTGGGGCCAGCGCATCAGCGGCCACACCGAATCGTAAACACTGCGGAGCAAACTCCGCAGCTACAGCCTTTTTCAAGTTTCAGAGGATTTAACCATGAGCAACGTCGACCACGCCGAAATCGCCAAATTCGAAGCCCTGGCCCATCGCTGGTGGGACCGTGAAAGCGAATTCAAACCGCTGCACGACATCAACCCGCTGCGCGTCAACTGGATCGACGAACGGGTCAATCTGGCCGGCAAGAAGGTGCTCGACGTCGGTTGCGGCGGCGGCATCCTCAGCGAAGCCATGGCCCAGCGCGGCGCGACCGTGATGGGCATCGACATGGGCGAAGCGCCACTGGCGGTCGCGCAATTGCATCAACTGGAATCCGGTGTCAGCGTCGAATACCGCCAGATCACTGCCGAAGATCTCGCTGAAGAGATGCCTGAGCAGTTCGACGTCGTGACCTGCCTGGAAATGCTCGAGCACGTACCCGATCCATCCTCGGTGATCCGCGCCTGCTTCCGCATGGTCAAGCCTGGCGGCCAAGTGTTCTTCTCGACCATCAACCGCAATCCGAAGGCGTATTTGTTCGCCATTGTCGGCGCCGAATACATCATGAAGCTGCTGCCGCGCGGCACTCACGACTTCAAGAAATTCATCCGCCCGTCCGAGCTCGGCGCGTGGAGCCGTATGGCTGGCCTGACCGTCAAGGACATCATCGGTTTGACCTACAACCCGCTGACCAAGCACTACAAGCTGGCGGCGGACGTTGACGTCAACTACATGATCCAGACCCTGCGCGAGGAGTAAATCGATGGCCATCAGAGCAGTCCTTTTCGACATGGACGGCACCCTGCTCGACACCGCGCCGGATTTCATCGCGATTTGCCAGGCGATGCGCGCGGACCGTGGTTTGCCGCCGATCAACGACCAACACATTCGCGACGAGATTTCCGGTGGCGCCAAAGCCATGGTTGCGGTGACCTTCTCGATGGACCCGGAATCGCCGGGCTTCGAAGAACTGCGCCTGGAGTTTCTCGAGCGCTACCTCGCCGGCTGCGCGGTGCACAGCAAGCTGTTCGACGGCATGGGCGAACTGCTGGCCGACATCGAGAAAGCCAATCTGATCTGGGGCGTGGTCACCAACAAGCCGCTGCGTTTTGCCGAGCCGATCATGCAACAACTGGGGCTGGCCGAGCGCTCGGCGCTGCTGATCTGCCCGGATCATGTAAAAAACAGCAAACCGGATCCTGAGCCATTGATCCTTGCGTGCAAGATGCTTGATCTGGATCCGGCGACGGTTCTGTTTGTGGGCGATGATCTGCGCGATATCGAATCTGGCCGCGATGCCGGAACCAAGACCTGCGCCGTGACCTATGGCTACATTCACCCCGACGACAACCCGAGGCATTGGGGCGCGGACGTGGTGGTGGATCATCCGCTGGAGCTGCGCAAAGTCCTCGATAACGCGCTCTGCAGCTGCTGACCGAAATCAAAATGGATTTGTGTAGAGGTTTTTATGTTTGATTATTCCGCTCGTCCCGAATTGCTCAAGGATCGGGTCATTCTGGTCACCGGTGCAGGTCGTGGCATTGGTGCGGCTGCGGCGAAAACCTACGCTGCGCATGGTGCGACCGTGCTGCTGCTGGGCAAGACCGAAGCCAACCTGTCGCAGGTCTACGACGAAATCGAAGCCGCCGGCCATCCGCAACCCGCGGTGATCCCGTTCAATCTGGAAACCGCCCTGCCCCATCAATACGATGAACTGGCAGCGATGATCGAAACCGAGTTCGGCCACCTCGACGGCCTGCTGCACAACGCATCGATCATTGGCCCGCGCACGCCGATTGAACAGCTGTCCGGCGAAAACTTCATGCGCGTCATGCAGGTCAACGTCAACGCGATGTTCATGCTGACCAGCACGCTGCTGCCACTGCTCAAACTGTCGCAGGACGCCTCGGTGGTGTTCACCTCCAGCAGTGTCGGGCGCAAGGGCCGCGCGTACTGGGGCGCCTATGGCGTTTCCAAGTTCGCCACCGAAGGGCTGATGCAAACTCTGGCTGACGAGGTTGAGACCGTAGCGCCGGTGCGCTCCAACAGCATCAACCCGGGCGCAACTCGCACCAGCATGCGTGCCCAGGCGTATCCGGGGGAAAACCCGCTGAACAACCCGACGCCGGAAGAGATCATGCCGGTCTATCTATACCTCATGGGTCCAGACAGTACCGGCATCAACGGCCAGGCTTTCAACGCCCAGTAGTGCCATACGTCGCATTTGTTGCCGTGGCGGTTTCCCGTCGCGGCATACATTTGCCGCTATCAGCCGAGCTAATTCAGTCAAATAACCAGCGCCGAATCTCGCCAACAACCTTCAAGCCATTGATTCAAAACGGTTTTAATAAACATGAACCGAATGGCATGACTTTCGCTCTAATTTCCCACGAAGCACGCCGTGTGAAGGCACTGGGGCATGACTTGATTCGATAGCTTACTAATCGACATCAGGCAGACTAAACTTACGCCATACGTCCTACGGGACTGATGGATCAGTATGACGCGCAGCCCATAGCCGCTCTCACCCAGCCTGTAAGACAGACTTACTGCTTAGGGGCTCACGCCATATGAAATCACCATCCCAGACCAATGCAATTGACTTCGACAGTGCCAAATTGCAACGCCTGGGCTTCGGTCAGCAGCTTGCGCTTTTGCAACGCCCGGTCAGTCTGGCGCAACTGCGCCAACAACTGAGCTTGCAGCTGCAAACCAGTCTTGAGCCGCAACGGATCCTCGGTCTGTTTTTTCGCGAAATTCAACGCCTTGTGCCGCTTGATGCCTTGAGCTATGTGCATCAGGGCAGTGATTTGCGCCTGGAGCTCGGCACACGCGGTCATCACTCGCTCAGCTACAGCCTCAGCCATGAAGGCGAGCACATGGGCGAGCTGGTGTTCCGCCGCAATCAGCGATTCAGCGAGCAAGAACAAGGCAATCTCGAATCATTGCTGTCATCGCTGCTGTTCCCGATGCGCAATGCGCTGCTGTACCGCGCGGCGACTCAGAGCGCTTTGCGCGATCCGTTGACCGGCACCGGCAACCGCATCGCCATGGAGCAAACTCTGCAGCGCGAAATCGAGATGTCACGCCGGCATCAGCAACCGCTATCGCTGCTGATGCTCGATATCGACCATTTCAAACGGGTCAACGACAGTCACGGTCACAGCGCCGGCGACGATGTACTCAAAGCCGTGGCCGCGTCGATCAAGGGCCAGTTGCGCAATGTCGACATGGTGTTCCGTTACGGCGGCGAAGAGTTTTTGATTTTGCTGTCGAACACCAGCCGCGATGCCGCAGCGATGGTCGGCGAGCGCTTGCGCAGTGCCGCACAGGCTCAGGAATATTACGCCAATGATCAGTTGATCGAGCTGACCGTGAGCCTCGGCTGCTCGACGCTGCTGCCGGGCGAGTCGGCCGACAGTCTGTTGCGCCGCGCCGACAGCGCGCTGTATGTCGCCAAGCGCGAGGGTCGTAATCGCCTGGCGATGGCCGGTTAGATCCACACCAACCAAAACGGGAGCCTTGCGGCTCCCGTTTTTTTATCAGCTGAAATCAGCTTTCAACCAGCGCTCGGCGTTCGCGCCCGACCATTACTCGCTCCGACAACTCGAGCTGCATGCAACGCTCGAGAAACAGGAACATGTAGTCGTAGCTCTTGCACACGGCCTGACGCAGTTCCGCCTGCAATGCCCTGCTCGGGTTCATCCCGGCCAGCGTGCAGATGATTTCCAGCGCTTCCCAAGGATGCGCATCGTCGTACTGGGCGTGCATCTTCAGCCACTTCATCGCACGCTTTCGATCCTCTTCCGGGAACGCCGCAGCGTATACCCCGGTGGAACAGACCACCGCTGACCACTCCCCGGTCGCGCCCTCGATTGCATAGTTGGTCGCAGCGATCGCCACGATCAGCGAATCCGCCGAACTGGTGTGCCAGCACCAATGACTCAGCGCATGCAGTTCCGGTGGCACTTGTTGCGCCTGCAAGTCTTCGAGGCTCACGCCGTGCGCCCGACTCCAATGCACCCAGTAATCGGCGTGGTTGAGTTCGACGCGGATATTGCGCATCAACCAGCGCCGCGCCATGTCTTCGCCCGGATGCCGGGCGAACTTGGTTTTAGTCAGATTCTGCGCCATGTACAACGCGAATTGCTCAACGACGGGCCAGCCCCCGATCAGGTACTGGCGCATGGTTTTGGCGCTGAGCTTGTTATCACGCATACGCAGATAAAGTTCATGTTCGACAACCCGGCGTTTGCTCTCGCTGCAATCCTGGATCAACTGTTGTGCCCAGGCGGGGTAACTTGCAGCTTCCATGAGTGGTCCGGTTCGGTTGAATGTGTCGATCACTGTTCGGCTCCTTTTGATTTGTGATTATACGGATCGGCGAGAGACTTCAACGGAACGTGCCAGGCGCTTTGAATAACAGCGGTTGCGGTCTGGCGGGGCGACTTTGCAAACTGTCGCAGGTAAACAACTGCGGGCGTTCAATCACATAACCCTGAGCGTAATCCACACCGATCTCAAGCAATGCCTGCTCGATCTGCGCTGTTTCGACAAACTCGGCAATTGTCTGTTTACCCATGACATGCCCAATGTGATTGATCACTTCGACCATTGCGCGGTTAATCGGGTCGTCCAGCATATCCTTTACGAAACTCCCGTCGATCTTCAGGAAGTCTACAGGCAAATGTTTCAGATAAGCGAATGAAGACATTCCGGCGCAAAAGTCATCAAGCGAAAAGTAACAACCCAAGCCTTTGAGTTCATTGATAAAACGGATTGCACTACCCAAATTCGCAATAGCGCTGGTTTCAGTAATTTCAAAACAAATCATTTCAGGAGGTATGCAGTAGTTATCAAACTGTTCGCGCAGGAAGTGCAAAAACGCGTCATCTCCTATAGTAATGCCTGAAAGATTAATCGCACACATCGCCAATGGACCTTCGTGCTGCTCTTTAATACATTGAGCAATTAACTTGAATACGTTAGTAACTACCCAGCGATCCAGCGAAGTCATCAAGCCGTAACGTTCGGCTGCCGGTATGAAGCTGTCCGGAAGAATCATGCGCCCCGCCTCGTCATGCAGACGCAACAGAATCTCGATGTGCCCGCGACCACCGGCGCCAGATCCCAACGGGGCTATTTCCTGGGCGTAGAGACAGAAACGGTTTTCTTCCAGGGCCATGTGCAGACGCTGGACCCAGGCCATCTCGCCGAAGCGCAGCGACAACTCGGAATCGTCGGCGTGATAGACCTGCACTCGATTCCGCCCCTTTTCCTTGGCCATATAGCAGGCCATATCGGCCGCGCGCAGTGAGGCTTCAAGGGTGGTCGGGGCCTGCGCAACGTGCACCAGGCCGATGCTCACGGTGGTCAGAAACGGCCGGCCCTTCCAGACGAAGTGCAGGTTCTGTACGGTCTGCCGCAGGCTGTCGGCAATCTTCTCGGCCGCTTCTGGCGCGCAGTTCTCCAGCAGAATGCCGAACTCGTCGCCACCCAGGCGCGCCAGCGTGTCGCCCTCGCGCAGGCCCGATTGCAAAAGAGCACAGATATGCCGCAGCAGTTCATCGCCCGCCGCATGCCCGCAGGTGTCGTTGACCAGTTTGAATTGATCCAGATCGAGGAACATCAGCGCATGGCGCCCGGGCTGGCGCGTGAGATTGTGCAGTGCCTGCTCGAGGCGATATTCGAACTCGCGGCGGTTGGCCAGCCCGGTCAAGGCATCGTGAGTCGCCTGCCACGACAGGTTGGCGATGTACTGCCGTTCTTGAGTCATGTCATGCAACACCAGCACGGTGCCGCTGACCTTGCCGGCGTTGCGGATCGGCGCGCCGACCAGCGTCACCGAAACCGTGCTGCCATCGAGGCGCTGGATCAGTTTCGAATGCTCGCTACCACCGCTGAGCTGACCGCTGAGAATGTGCTCGATCAGCGTCAGCCCCTCGGTCTGGGCGTTGTCATCCAGCAAGTTGAATAACGCAGCCAGTGGCAGGCCGGCAGCCTGCTCGGCTTTCCAGTGAGTCATGGCCTCGGCGGCGGGGTTCATGTAGTCGATCGCGCCGTCGACATCGGTGGTGATGACGCCATCGCCGATCGATTGCAGCGTGACGTGCGCGCGATCCTTTTCCATCTGCAGCGCCTCGGCAAACGCATGCCGCTGCTTGAGCAATTTGTCGGTGCGCCACAGCGCCAGCACGATCAGCCCGAGTGCCGTGGCCAGGTTGGTCAAGAGCAGCAGGCGCAGGATCATCCGTGAGCCTTCACCCAGTGCATCGCTGAAACCCTTGGCGGCCGGGGTCACGCTGTCATTGATGGCGAAGATGCGGTCTTTCCAGCGCCGGATATCGCCTGCGCTGGCAGCATTCGTGCTGATGCGCTGATGCATCTCCTGCGCGACGTTATCAAGCTCCACCAGATAAGCATCACCGACGGTCCAGCGCTCGATGGCGGTTTCCAGATAACTGAAGTGACGAAAATTCAGATACAGCCAGATCAGGCTGGAGACATCGTCGGGATGGTTGCCGCCCTTGAGGATGCCCTCACGCGCCGCTTGCAGATCCGGCGGTTGCCGATCCAGCGCCAGACGCAACTGATGACCGCCCTGCGGCACGGCAATCGCACTCTGGTACTTGAGGAAAATCTCTTCATCGCGACTGTCGGCGTACAGGTTGAGGTAATAGATGGCGTCCTTCTGGCCCTTGGACCAGAGGCTCTCGCCCGCCACATACCCGCGCACGGCGGAAAGAACATAGAGGCTCACACCGCCCAACAACGCTTGAAACAACACGACGGCAATAAATGGCCAGACGATGCCCAACAACCGTGGGGTTCCGAGAGTGCGCTTTTGCTTCATGGTTTTCCTTGCATGAGCACTGTCCGCTCGTCATCCGGACGAAATCGCTAGGAGGAGACTAGGTGGGGTTCAGGGTCTAGGCAAGCGGCACTTTGGTCAGTCTTCAGCCAGAGAATCGCCAGCCTGCAGCCAACACCGTCCAGCACAGCGGATCTCGCCCCCCATCGACACTGCATATATATGTACCGCCGTAGAGACCCGCGTTCTCGGTTTACTGCGATCAGCTTCCATGACTTGCCCGCTCAGCTCGGACAGAAGCTCCCCCAGTACTCCTCCTCTACAGGTAGTCCGCTATGCACGAAGCTTCATCTCAACTACTGACAACATCACCGTCGACGCCCGCGTCGCGTTATCAGGGTCTGCTCAACGACTACGACATCCTGCTGTCGCTCCTGCGCGACACGAAAAAATCATCTGCTGTGTTGGCGAAGACATCCGTCAGACCCGCACCCTCATCACCACTGGAACTTGCCAGGCGCCTGGGGATGTCTCCGTGGAACACCGAGGATGCCAACGAACATCGCGCAGCTATCAACGCACTGGCAGAAAGACGCGCCAGTCACATCTTGCAATTGAACAATGGCGTTAGCGTCGAAGACTTGAGCTCTGCGCTGACGGATGCTGATCGCACAGCCATCAGAGCCGCGCGGCGCACGCCGGAAAAACGTGGATGGACCACCGCGCAATTGCTGACCGACTTGACCCAACGAAAAATACACGAAGCTGTGCAGCAGTTTTTGCCCGAGGGGGAAACGTCGCTGCTCGAATATCTCGTCACCACCAGCCGGCTGTACATCAACACCCAAAATGTGCGCGCGACACCGATGGCCTATCTGGAGAAAATCCTTAACACGCCTCAATCCTCTCAGTTGGCCAAGGCGTTGCTGGAAAAGCTGAATTGGTACGGTGCAAAAGCCGATGAAGCTGCATCTCCGCACATACGCATCAAACTATTGAGCCACGCCATCCGCCTGTGGGAGGCACGATCGAAATCGCATAGCGCCAGAGATATAGCCGGATATGCCTGGCACCAGCGCTCCAACTACGGGGAAAGTTATCAGGCCATCTGGAAAAAATTCGAGGATCATCTATTCGAGTCCGGGCAAGCCGCCACGGAGATGGGCGCGATCTTTCTGGCGCGTTTATACCAGCATGAGTTTCCGGGTGACTTCCAGATCCCTGATGTTGCGCCAGAACTGTCCTACCGAGGCTCGGCCGTCTGGGTCAACTTCGCCCACGGCGTGAGCCTTGCGCAAGTTCTTGAGCCGCAAAGCATTGCGCAAATGAGTTTCCAGCATCTGCTCGAATTTCCTATCGAAACATTGGCCAATGCTGCCGAGGCGGAAACACAACTGGTTGCCGCGTGCCGGATCCCACCCACTCTCGAATGGGCCGTCGCCCATGGCATCCTACAAGAACGAATCGACTCTGATTACTCGGATGAAGAACAGACGCGCGCCCTGACCGCACTGGACAAACATAACGACGCGTTGAAGAAAGCCATCGCCGAGCTCGGCGTAGATGTACCGCAGCGACCATTGATTGCGGATCGGGAATACACCCGCATCTTCCAGAATCAGCTGTTCAGCTCTGGCGGACACAAATTGAAGCGGCATTTCGAGGAATCTGGTGGTGACTCCACCCGCTCTGCGCCAGGCCAGTTCAACGACAACAGCTATTCGTTTCGGGACGTCTACATGGCGGGACAACTAAGCCACAAGACATGGTCCATCACGCTGCGCGACGGCGTTACTCCAAGTACGGCAAAAATCGGTCTGGACGCCAACCGCCGGATTGTTTCCACGGCAGGCTGGATCACGGAGGAGATGAAACAGACAGCACTGCCCGATGTGGAAGCATTGTTCTCCTCGGAGTACAGCGCCTATCTGTCCTCAAGCAAACTCGCCTACCAGACATTGCTGCACAGTCTGTTTTGCTCGATTCCTCAGCTTGATCGAGAAGCCATTGAACATGGCGAGGTCCGGATCTACACCCTGAGGGGGAGCAGCGGCAAAGACAAAAGCGAAGACACATCGACTATTACTGACGCACTCAAACTGCGCATGGGGTTCATCCTCCACCTGACTTACAAGGGTCAGACTTGCAGTTATGAATGCCATGCCCGCGCCGGGCTCATTCGCAAATGTGCAGATATTTCACTGGATATGCTTGGCGGCAGGGTTGACTCGCAAGTCTTCAAAAGTTTTCCAACCGTGACCAAGCGGCACATGCGAGTCGGGATCAAGGTGCCATTCGATTGGGCAGCGTATGAATCCGGTAGCCTGCCGAAGAGCAACGCGACATGCGAGGCGATAATCGAGCAACTTGGGCAAACCTTCGAACCTATTGCTCCTACTGGCTATCCAGTACCGATATCCTGCGGCCGCGCCACTGAATTAGCGGCATTTATTGCCAAAAACTTCTTCTATTACCATGAAGACAAACTATTAGAATTTGCCAGGGCGGAAACCGATCTGGATCGCAGAATTGCACGCCCGCACTGGCTGCATTCAGTCAAAAGCTTCCTACCGTTTTTCGGCAGCATCGAAGACCTGCAATCCGACGACTCCACCCGCAGGGCATGGGGCATATTCGGGCTGATTGTCGACATCGTGTCCTTCGCTTTTCCGATTGGAAAGTTTATCTCGGGAATAGTGAAGCTGGCAGCGGTGATCATTCGGTCGGGCTTCAGAGTGGCCCTGCCGAAATTCGCCTCTATATCGCGGAATTTTTTGACCGCATCCCTGAGGAATATGAACCCGCTGGACGGCGTACCTTCGTTATTGAAGATGTCTTTGCGCGGCGTATATACGATCAACAAGATTGCTTTGAGGGCTGCAGGGAGACAACTCTACAAAGCCCTTGGCCGCTCGGGACAGTATGACCTCATCAAGGGATTACCTCAGATATCGGATCCGGGTACTTATAGAGCTCTCGCGGCCTCCGACGATTTGGCCATGACTCGTGGCATCCACGATATTCCGGTACGCCGGATGGGTAACCCCGATGTACCCGAGTATCGAATGATCGACCCGCTTTCCAATAAACCCTACGGCCCGGCATTGCCTGACAAGATTTCCCGGCTGTCGGTCGGACGCTCCACTTATGAATCCCAGGAGGTTGCAGACAACCATGTAACGGTAGAACTGGCCGAGCATGCCAAGGTGCGCGAGGTGCTCGAGATCGACGGTCGCACTACGGTCTTTATCAACGACGTGCCCTACCGGCTGGACGGTGATGCGCTACGGCGGATCGAATTGATAGATGACACCACGCGGATGAAGCGCATCCCGTGCCGGATCAAACGCATGCCGGGGGGAGCGGTCTGTATCAATCAATACGTCACCCACACGCCCCACGCCGATACGCCCGCACTCGGGTCATTCGATGAAGCCAAGGATTACGCACCATGGTTCGGCGAGCGTCAATGCACTCCGGGGGCGCGCAGTGGACTGCCGGGAGAGTTTTACGTGCGAGATGGCAGGCTCTACCAAGTATTGAACGGTGCTGCGAAGCAGTGGACAGGTGACCTTGTGACCGCGGGTTTTCCCACCCGATTGCTGGTCCCCAAACAGCAACTTCTGGCCAATATGCAATTTCGCAAAGGCATTTATGTGCGCATCGAGATTCAAGGCGCGTACGAGGGGAGTAATGAATTACATCGGGTCGGAGCGATCATAGTGCCGAACATTGACGAGACCACGACGCATATTTTCGCCCGTCCGAATTCTGATACGTGCTATCTCGCAACTCTGCCCGCAGGCGAAACACTCAACGCCCATAACACCCTGCTCATGAAAAAACTGACAGCTGCCGAACTGCACGAAAGCCAACTCGGAGGAGAACTGCAACGCGTCTATGACGGTTCCGTCACGGCCAATAACGTCGCGGCCATTTACGGCGTTCCGGCAATCAATCGAGCAATGACCACCATGGAGCGGATTGCCATCCCAATCGGCACCACTGCCAATCCGCCCGCCAACATGAAATGGCTCAAAGTCGACACAAGTCCGGGCGAGGCATTGATGTTCGACAATTCGACTCGCATGATCGTGACGCAACTACCGGCAGGTTCGACCACCTGGTCGCGCAGCCGTGATGCCTCGGACGTTCTGAAACAAAGAACAGCCGAGGTGTTCGACACGCTGTTCGATGGGCCGGCGATCAATCAGACCGCGGGCAGTGTTTATCGAATCAACAACACAATGCAGAGACTTAATAATTCGCTGGGTCATCTGCGCAGGCCCAACCCTAGAAATATCGCCTATGCCGAAGTGATAAAAGCAGACGGTGCGCGCGAGGTCTACGTCAGCGTTTCCGGCGGGCAGAAGGTCACCGCGAAGCTGCCGCTATTCAAGAACAACCCCGGATCGGATCGAGTCGTGAAGGACGGCACGCTCTACATCAATGCTGATTGGGGACCACGCCCACCCACCACCGCGTTGCGCGTGGACGGCTCGGATAATCTGCTGGCGATCCCGAGAACACCGGCGCAATTGCCCGTAATGCCCACCTCACTGGACAGCGAAAGCAAGTTGATCAGCGCTATCGGAAGGGCGTATCCCGATAAACAATCGATCCAATCGGTGAACATCGCCACCACCATGGCACCGTGCCAATCATGCGCGGTGGTGATGAAAGCCTTTGGTCATGATGGAGGACAAGATTTTCTCAACGTCGTTTGGTCGTGATTTACAACCGCTGCAAATGCCCATAAAGCTTGGCGTACAACCCGCCATCGGCAATCAGTTGCTGATGGTCGCCATCCTCGGCCACTTGCCCGCCATCAAACACCAGTACCCGATCAGCCTGCTTCACCGCTGACAGGCGATGGGCAATGATCAGCGTGGTGCGGCCATGGAGAAAGCGCGCCATGGCCTGATGCAGGTTGTATTCGGTGGCGGCGTCGAGGGCCGAGGTGGCTTCGTCGAGGATCACCACTTTCGGCTCGGCGAGGATCATCCGCGCAATCGCCAGGCGTTGGCGCTGGCCGCCGGAAAGGCGCACGCCGGAGCGGCCGACGATGCTGTCGAGCCCTTCCGGCAGCGCGCGAATGGTCGCTTCGAGCTGGGCGATTTCCAGTGCCTGCCAGCAGGCTTCGTCACTGCAGGTGCGGCCCATGGTCAGGTTCGCGCGTACTGTGTCGTTGAACAGCGCCGGATGTTGCAGCACCACGGCGACGTTTTCGCGCACGGTGTCGAGGCCGATTTCCTGCTGGGTCGAACCACCGAATCGAATAGTCCCGGACAACGGCGTGTACAGCCCGAGCAGCAACTGCACCAAAGTACTTTTGCCGCCGCCACTGGCCCCGACAATCGCGACTTTCTCGCCCGGTGCAATCGACAGATTGAGTTGATCGAGCACCAGATCATCGCCATATCCGAAGCTCAGTCCTTGCACCTGAATGCCCACGGTTTCGCGGCCCTTGAACGGATCGACGCCGCCCGGATATTGCGGCTCGTCAGCCCGCGCCAGCAGTTCGTTGATCCGCGTCAGCGCCCCGCCGGCCGCGTAGTAGGCGTATTGCAGATTGAGCAGTTGTTCGACCGGGCCGATCATGAACCACAGGTAGCTGAACACTGCGAGCATCTGCCCGATCGACAGGTCGGAAAACAGCACGGTCAGCATGGCCGCCGCGCGGAAGATATCGATGCCGAACTGAAACAACAGACCACTGGCGCGGTTCGACGCATCGGTTTTCCACTGCGAGTTGACCGCGTAGTTGCGCACTTCCTGCGCGCGCAAACCAAGCCGTCCGAGGAAGAAACCCTGACGGTTGCCGGCGCGCACTTCCTGAATCGCATCGAGGGTTTCGCTCAGCGCCTGGGTGAAGCGCGCAGTGCTGTCGTTCTCGAGTTTCTTCAGGTGTTTGACGCGTTTGCCCAACTGCACCGTGGCGTAGATCACCAACGGATTGAACAGCAGAATCAGCAGCGCGAGTTTCCAGTGCATCCACATCAGGATGCTCGCGGTGCCGACCAGCGTCAGCATCGCCACCAGAAACCGGCTGAGGGTTTCGCCGACAAACTTGTCCAGCGTGTCGAGATCGGTGACCAGATGCGTGGTCACCGTGCCGCTGCCGAGGCTTTCGTACTCGGCGAGAGAGATGCGCTTGAGGCGATCGATCAAACGCACGCGAATGCGGTAGACGATGTCCTTGGCCAGCCGCGCAAACAGCCGCGACTGCAGGACGCCAAAGCATAGCGAGCCGCAGCGCAGGGTCAGTGTGACCAGCAGCATCAGGCCGATATAGCCCGCCGCTTGCTGCCACATCGACGGCAGCAGATGGTTCATGACTTTCAGTGCGGAATCGCCGTGGCCGAGCAGGACTTCGTCCACCAGCAACGGCAGCAGCAACGGAATCGGCACGCTGCACAGCGTCGCCAGTACGGCCACGCCGTTGGCGATCCACAGGGATTTTTTGTGATGCAGTGCCAGTCGCCGGACTTCTGCCCAGCTCAGCCGGTCGACACGCTTTACGGCTGGCGTGTCATCGGCCGGGTCAGACACAGGCGGCGCGCTCCAGCCATCGGCCGAGCAGCGGCGACAGTTCGCTGAGCGGCTGGTAACCGTTGGTCAGCAACGCCAGTTGGCCGTTGCGTTCGGCGAGCAGGGTCGGAAATCCGGCGATGCCCAGATCCTGCACCCAGGTGAAATCGGCTTCGGTGGCGAGGTGCTGATCGGCCCGGTCGAAAGCAGCGGCAAATTCGATGCGCGGTACGCCGGCCTGTTCCGCCAACTCGACAAGCACGCTGGCGCGGGTGACGTCGCGGCCTTCAACGTAAAACGCTTGTTGAATCAGACCGAGCAGAATCCATGCGCAATCCGGTGCCAGACTGCGCGCGGTGACGATGGCGCGACAGGCAGGCTCGGTGTCGTAGACAAAACCATCGGGCAGCGCACCGTCGAAATTGAACGGCTGACCGGTGGTGTCGGTGACTGCTTGCCAGTGCTCGAGGATATAGCGCCGGGTGGTCGGCTCCAGCGCCGAACCACTGCCGGTGCGCAAGCCGCCGACCACCAGGTGCAGCTCGACCCCGGCTGCCTGCGCCTGCTCGACCAGTGCCTTGGCCACCGGAGCGAACCCCCAGCACCAGGAACACATCGGGTCCATCACGTAGAGCAGGCGCGCAGACATGGTTCAGGCCTCGGTGGATGCTTGCTTATAGTTGTAGCCGATCGGGTGCGGCATGTTGCGTGCCTTGGCCAGTTCGATTTGCTTCTGGCGGTCGATCGCACTGCGGCGGGTCTTCTCGCTCAGCGTGTCCCAGCAATGTGGGCAACTAATGCCGGCCACGTAGTGCTCGGAAGCGCGATCTTCAACACTGACCGGGGTGCGGCAGGCATGACATTGATCGTAGTCGCCTTCGCTGAGGTCGTGGCGCACGGTCACGCGGTTATCGAATACGAAGCAGTCGCCCTGCCACTTGGTTTCTTCCTGCGGCACTTCTTCGAGGTACTTCAGAATCCCGCCCTTGAGGTGGTAAACCTCCTCGTAGCCCTCGCCGAGCATGTAGCTCGAGGCCTTCTCGCAGCGGATGCCACCGGTGCAGAACATCGCGACCTTCTTGTGCACGGCCGGGTTGAAGTGCGCTTTGATGTAATCAGGGAATTCGCGAAAACTGGTGGTTTTCGGATCGATGGCGCCTTCGAAGGTGCCGATCGACACTTCGTAGTCGTTGCGCGTGTCGATCAACAGCACTTCCGGGTCGCTGATCAGCGCGTTCCAGTCTTGCGGGTCAACGTAGGTGCCGACCTTTTTGTTCGGGTCGACGCCTTCGACACCGAGGGTCACGATCTCTTTCTTGAGCTTGACCTTGGTGCGGTAGAACGGCTGGTCGTCGCAGTACGATTCCTTGTGATCGATGTCGACCATACGCGGATCGCTGCGCAGCCAGGCGAGCAGGCCATCGATGCCTTCGCGGCTACCGGAAACCGTGCCGTTGATGCCTTCTTCGGCGATCAGCAGCGTGCCTTTGATGCCGTTGTCGACCATTGCTTGCAACAGTGGCTCGCGCAGGTTGACGTAATCTTCGAGGGTGACGAACTTATACAGTGCCGCCACGACAATCGGTTGTGTCATGGTAATTCTCCAGGTGGCTACCCTCGTAAAGGGTGAACCGGATGCGAAAAAAAACGCGCCGGGTGAGCGGCGCGTTGCGGATTCTAGCAAAAACACGAAGATTTTAGGATGCACAGTTCTCTATGTGGCGAGGGAGCTTGCTCCCGCTCGGCTGCGAAGCAGTCGTAAAATCAGCAATCGCGCTGCTTCAGTCACAACATCGTTGCAGGTTTTGGGAGTGCTGCGCACTCCAGCGGGAGCAAGCTCCCTCGCCACAGAAGCCCTCCATACGTCTTTAGTGCTTGCTGCCGCCGGCACACGTCGGCGACGCCGGAGCGGCGCCAACGTCTACCCATTCCTGCGGGGTGTAGGTGTGCAGCGCCAACGCATGAAACTCGCCCATCAGCTCGCCAAGCGTGCCGTAGACTTTCTGGTGGCGCTTGACCCGGCTCAGGCCCTCGAACTGCACGCTGACTACCACAGCCTTGTAGTGGGTCTGTAACCCGCGACTGTGCATGTGGCTTTCATCCAGCACTTGCAGATGCTCGGGCTGTAGCAGGCCCAGCGTCGATTCGATGCGTTGTTGCATGCTCATCACGAACTCCGCTTATGGCTTTTTCTTGGCCGGAGCGGCGCCTTTAGGCTCCAGCTCGGCGGTCATGTCAGCCAGCAGTTTGTTGACCACAGGCACCGCGCTTTCCAGCTTGGCCTGAGTCATCTGGGCCGATTGCTGAGTCAGCTGCGGCATTTTTTCCAGGACTTTCTTGCCCAGTGGCGACTTGTAGAACGCGACCAGGTCTTTCAGCTCGGATTCGCTGAAGTTGGTGGTGTAGAGCTTGACCATGTCCGGCTTGAGCTTGTTCCAGCCAATGGCCTGGTCCAGCGCGGCGTTGGCCTTGGCCTGGTAGGTTTCCAGAAGGGCTTTCTTGGATTCCGGGGCTTTGGTCTGCTCGAAGCGCTGAGCGAACATTTGCTGAACTTGCATGTACACCGGAGTGCCCAGTTTGTCAGCGTGTGCCAGGGTCAGGAAAGCTTCGGCACTGGCGTTATGGCTGGCGGTATCGGCAAAAACCGGGCCGCTGGCGCAAACCAGAGCTACCGCGGTACAGATGGCACGAAGACGAGTCATCGAGTTTCCTTTTCTAGCAGGCGAGGTAATACCCCAAGGGCGACCATTCTGCGCCTGAATAACGCTGCGGCTCAACCCCCCGAGCCTTGCCGCGCTTGATTGCCCGGCGTTGGCGGTCAACAATCGGATCGATGGAACCACTTGGGTCGAGTCCGGCCTAAACAGCGCAAACAGACCAACAGGAGTGTGCACGATGAGCCGTATCGAAACCGACAGCCTGGGCCAGATCGATGTCCCGGACGACGCCTACTGGGGCGCTCAGACGCAACGCTCGCTGATCAATTTCGCCATCGGCCAGGAAAAAATGCCGCTGCCGGTGCTGCACGCGCTGGCCCTGATCAAGAAAGCCGCAGCCCGGGTCAACGACCGCAACGGTGACCTGCCGGCGGATATCGCCCGGCTGATCGAACAGGCTGCCGACGAAATCCTCGACGGCCAGCACGACGAGCACTTTCCGCTGGTGGTGTGGCAGACCGGCAGCGGCACGCAAAGCAATATGAACGTCAACGAGGTGATTGCCGGACGCGCCAACGAACTGGCCGGCAAACCGCGCGGCGGCAAGTCGCCGGTACACCCGAACGATCACGTCAACCGCTCGCAAAGTTCCAATGACTGCTTCCCGACGGCCATGAGCATCGCCACCGTGCAAGCGGTGCAGGCGCAACTGCTGCCGGCCATCGCCGAGCTGTCCGGCGGTCTGGCTGAACTGGCGGCGCGCCATATGAAACTGGTGAAAACCGGGCGCACGCACATGATGGACGCGACGCCGATCACCTTCGGCCAGGAAATTTCGGCGTACATCGCCCAACTGGATTACGCCGAACGCGCGATTCGTGCGGCATTGCCGGCAGTGTGTGAGCTGGCGCAGGGCGGCACCGCGGTCGGCACCGGGCTGAATTCGCCGCATGGTTTTGGTGAAGCGATTGCCGCAGAACTGGCGGCGTTGTCCGGTTTGCCGTTCGTCACGGCGCCGAACAAGTTTGCCGCGCTGGCCGGTCACGAGCCGCTGACCACCCTCTCCGGCGCGCTGAAAACCCTCGCCGTGGCGCTGATGAAAATCGCCAACGACCTGCGTCTGCTCGGCTCAGGTCCCCGCGCGGGTTTTGCCGAAGTGCGGCTGCCGGCCAACGAACCGGGCAGCTCGATCATGCCCGGCAAGGTCAACCCGACGCAGTGTGAAGCGCTGTCGATGCTCGCCTGTCAGGTCATGGGCAATGACGTCGCGATCGGTTTCGCGGCGAGTCAGGGTCACCTGCAATTGAACGTGTTCAAACCGGTGATCATCCATAACCTGCTGCAATCGATTCGCCTGCTGGCCGATGGCTGCAGCAACTTCCAGCAGCACTGCATAGCCGGGCTGGAACCGGATGCCGAAGTCATGGCCAAGCATCTGGAACGTGGCTTGATGCTGGTGACGGCACTCAATCCGCATATCGGTTATGACAAATCGGCGGAGATTGCCAAAAAGGCTTACAGCGAGGGGCTGACCTTGCGTGAGGCGGCGCTGCAACTGGGTTATCTGACCGATGCCGAGTTTGACGCGTGGGTGCGGCCGGAGAACATGATCGAGGCTGGTGCCAAGGGCTGAAATTTGTAGTGATTTATAGTCCGCCATCGCGGGCAAGCCACGCTCCCACAGGAAATTGCATAACCCTGTGGGAGCGTGGCTTGCCCGCGATGAACGATGACGCGGTTAACCGGCAGCCATCCGTAACCGCCGCGCGCGTAATCCGGCAATCAACGAAGGCCCCAACGCCACCAGCGCCGATCCAACCACCACCAACACCGCCCCGCCGTACCCCAGCGCATTGATATGCTCGGCATGCACATATTCCGGCCATACCCGCGCCGCAATCGCCACCGCACCGAACGTCACCAATGGTGTGATCGCCAGCGTTGCGCTGACTCTTGATGCCTCCCAATGCGCCAGCGCTTCGGCAAACGCGCCGTATGCGATCAAGGTATTCATGCAGCACGCCAGCAGCAGCCAGCCTTGCAATGGGCTCAGTTCCAAGGCCTCGAGCGGATGCACCCACGGCGTCAGCAACAGCGCGCAAAACAGGTAGATCACCATCATCACCTGCAGCGAATTCCACACCGTCAGCAACTGCTTCTGGCCCAGCGCATAAAACGTCCACACCGTCGAAGCCAGCAGCACCAACAACACGCCAGCGGTGTAATCGGACAACGAGGTCAGCAGCTCAGCCAGGCGCTGATTGAAGAACAGCGCAAAGCCAAGCAACAGCACCAGCAGGCCGATGCCCTGGCCGATGCTGAAGCGCTCCTTGAACACGAACAGGCTGGCGATCAGCAGCATGATCGGCCCCATCTGCACCACCAGTTGCGCGGTGCCGGGGCTGAGCAAGTTGAGGCCCATCAGGTACAACACGTAATTGCCGACCAGCCCGAGCACCGCCATCAGCACCAGCCAGCCGCCCTTGGGCCCGAGCACCTTGCGACTCGGCAAACGTCGGGTAGCCGCCAGATAAATGAACAGACAGCCGCCTGACACCAACAAACGAAACCAGGTCACCGTGACCGGGTCCATCACCAGCAAAACCTGTTTGAGTTTGATCGGCAGAATTCCCCACAGCACCGCGGTCAGCAAGGCGAGGAACATTCCGTAGACCCAGCGACCCGATGAAACGTGCATGAGAACCCCAGGGAGAAAACCACAAGAGCGGTCATTCTAGGCGCGATGGTGGAGGCGACACAGGGACAGTTACGTTCAGGCCGCAAATGAAACTGTGCAGGTCGCGGCGCAAATTTGACGGATCGCCGTTGATCGGCTGACCGGGCGTGGTAAGTGGTTCAGGCATAAGCTCGATGGATTCATTGCAACCAGACCAAGGAGACCCATCATGTTCGGCATGCGCGCCCAGGATCCTGCCCCAGCCACGCGTTTTCGCAGCGATCGCCTGTGCCGGGTGAATGGTGAACTGTTTTTCAGTACGCGGGAGAATACGCTTGAGGGGCCGTTTGACAGTCCCGAAAAAGCCGAGCAAGAGATCCGCGCCTATGTCGCGCGGATGCAACTGCTGGATTCCAACAGGTAAGTTGTGGTGATCCAATTGCTGGCAAGCCAGCTCCCACAGTGTTCGCTGGTGTACACAATATCGGTGTCTACCCCGAAAACCTGTGGGAGCTGGCTTGCCAGCGATGACTATCCAACTGACAAAAAATATCTCAGAGCTTAACGAACCGCCTCAAACAACCCCGTCGCCCCCATCCCGCCCCCCACGCACATGGTCACAATCCCATAACGCAAATTGCGCCGCTGCAACTCGCGCACCAGGTGCCCGACCTGCCGCGATCCGGTCATGCCGAACGGATGTCCAATCGAAATCGAGCCGCCATTGACGTTGTACTTCTCGTTGTCGATCTCCAGCCGATCACGGCTGTACAGGCACTGCGAAGCGAACGCCTCGTTCAGTTCCCACAAGTCGATATCCGCCACTTGCAAACCTTTGGCCTTGAGCAGTTTCGGCACCGAGAACACCGGACCGATGCCCATTTCATCCGGCGCGCAACCGGCCACGGTGAAACCACGGAAAAACGCTTTCGGCTTGAGTCCCAATTGCAGGGCTTTTTCCAGGCTCATCACCAACGTCATCGACGCACCGTCGGACAGTTGCGATGAATTACCAGCGGTCACCGAACCGTCCTCGGCGAATACCGGTTTCAGTCCGGCAAGGCTTTCGTAAGTAGTGTCCGGGCGGTTGCAGTCGTCGCGATCAACGATGCCGTCAAGGATCTGCACGGCGCCAGTGTTCTTGTCCTCAACCCGGTATTTCACCGCCATCGGCACGATTTCATCGTTGAACAGACCGGCAGCCTGCGCTCGCGCGGTGCGGATCTGGCTTTGCAGCGCATAACGATCCTGCGCCTCACGGCTGACGTCATAGCGACGTGCGACGATTTCAGCCGTCTGGCCCATGGTGTAATAGATGCCCGGCGCCTGCTGCTTGAGCAGCGGGTTGATCAGGTGATCGGTGTTGACGCTTTTCATGGTCAGGCTGATCGACTCGACGCCACCCGCGACGATTATCTCGCTGCAGCCCGAGGCAATCTGGTTGGCGGCAATCGCAATCGCCTGCAGGCCCGACGAACAGAAACGGTTGAGGGTCATGCCCGCCGTGCCAGTGCCCAATTGCGAGAGCACCGCCACATTACGGCCGATGTTGTAGCCCTGCGCGCCCTCGTTGGAACCGGCGCCGACGATGCAATCTTCGACGCTTGCCGGGTCGATGTCATTGCGCGAGAGCAGCGCGTTGACGCAATGCGCAGCCATGTCATCGGGACGGGTCTGGTTGAACTTGCCGCGAAAGGATTTGGCCAGGCCGGTCCGTACGCTGTCGACGATCACCACTTCACGCATGGCATACCTCATTGTTGTTGTCGGTTGAGAGTGGACCGAGCATAAGTCCACCCGATTCCCGACCGCGACAATCATTCACCTCGCGTATGCGTGTTCATCGTTTTCAGTCTTTGTGTTTTTTGGCCTTCTTGTCGGATTTCTCGAATGCCTCTTCCAGCGCCTGGTTGATGGTGCGCAACACCTTGACCCGCGCCCAGCGCTTGTCATTGGCCTCGACCAGCGTCCACGGCGAAATTTCGGTGCTGGTGCGGTCGACCATGTCGCCGACTGCCGAGCGATACGCGTCCCACTTGTCGCGGTTGCGCCAGTCGTCTTCGGTGATCTTGAAGCGCTTGAAGGGGATTTCTTCACGCTCCTGGAAGCGCTCCATTTGCGTGTCCTTGTCGATCGCCAGCCAGAACTTGACCACGATCACCCCGGCATCGGCGATCTGCTCTTCGAAGTCGTTGATCTCGCCGTAAGCACGCATCCAGTCGGCGGTGCTGCAAAAGCCCTCGACCCGTTCCACCAGCACCCGTCCGTACCACGAGCGGTCGAACACGGTGAACTTGCCGCGTGCCGGAATGTGTCGCCAGAAACGCCACAGATACGGCTGCGCCCGCTCTTCTTCGGTCGGCGCGGCAATCGGCACGATGTTGTACTGACGCGGATCGAGCGCCGCCGCCACCCGGCGAATCGCCCCGCCCTTGCCCGCCGCATCATTGCCCTCGAACACCGCAATCAAAGCGTGGCGACGCATGCGTTTGTCGCGCATCAGACCCGACAGCCGCGCCTGCTCGGTGATCAGTTGTTCTTCGTAGTCTTTCTTGTCCAGATGCTGGGTCAGTTTGAGACTGTCGAGCAGGTTCAACTGATCGACAGCGATACCCAGCGGTTGGGCGCTGACATCTTTTGGACGGACATCCGGACGCTTCAGCGCCGCTTGCAGGCCCTCAAGCAAGATCTTGCCCACCGCCAGACTGCGGTAATGCGCGTCCATGCCTTCAATCACATGCCACGGCGCGTAATCACGACTGGTGCGGCGCAGCACGCGCTCGCCGAATTTGACGAACTTGTCGTAAGTTGCCGATTGCTGCCAGTCCAGCGGGCTGATGCGCCAGCTGTGCAGCGGGTCGTCGGCGAGTGCCTTGAGGCGTGCCTTCATCTGTTTCTTGGACAGGTGGAACCAGAATTTGAAGATCAGCGCGCCTTCGTCGCAGAGCATCTTTTCCAGGCGCTCGGCACCCGCGATGGCCTGATCGAGTCGCGGGTCCTTGAACATCCCGTGCACTCGCGCCTGCAGCATCTGGCTGTACCAGTTGCCGAAGAAAATCCCCATGCGCCCCTTGGCCGGGAGCATCCGCCAGTAGCGCCAGGCCGGTGGTCGCGCCAGTTCTTCGTCGGTCTGCTGATCGAAAGTGCGCACTTCGATCAGGCGCGGGTCCATCCACTCGTTGAGCAGTTTGACCGTCTCGCCCTTGCCGGCGCCTTCGATGCCGTTGATCAAAATGATCACCGGAAAACGCTTTTGCTGCTGCAACTCGAACTGCGCTTCGAGCAGCGCTTCACGCAGCGCAGGGACTGCGGCCTCGTAAGTTTCTTTGTCGATGGCGTGACCGATTTCAGCGGATTCGAACATGGGCGACTCCTTTTCAGAATGCAGCAAGACTAGCGGATTGGGCACGAGCGTGGCGCAGAAATTCCTGCCTTAAAGCAAGTTGCATGAATGCACATCCTGTGGCGAGGGAGCTTGCTCCCGCTCGACTGCGCAGCAGTCGCAAATCAGGCAGTTGCGTTGTGTCAGGTTTAATCGAATCGCCTGATTTCAGGGCTGCTTCGCAACCCGGCGGGAGCAAGAGTTCGCCGACTCATCTCCAACCATCGAGTGTGCTTCAACCTGCCAATGCCCGGCTTGCCATGGATCAAGCGCCGCCCGCCTGATCGGCTAGAATGGCGCCCTTGTCGTTGCCGAGCCTGCCATGAAACCTGTATTGCCCCACGCCCAACTCGACTGGGATGACCAGGGACTCCCGCGTTCGCGGGTGTTCGATGATGTGTATTTTTCCGACCTGTCGGGGCTGGATGAAACCCGTTATGTGTTCCTCGAACAGAACCGCCTGGCCGAGCGTTTTGCCGAGCTGGCGGTGAATGGGCGGCTGGTGATTGGGGAGACCGGGTTCGGTACCGGGCTGAATTTTCTCTGTGCCTGGCAGTTGTTCGAACAACACGCGGTGGCGGGTGCGCGACTGCATTTTGTCAGCGTGGAAAAGTACCCACTGAGTCCTGCGGATCTGCAACGCGCATTGGCACTGTGGCCAGAACTCAAGCCGATGGCCGATCAGTTGCTGACGCAGTATGTGGCGATCCATCAAGGCTTTCAGCGGCTGGTACTGGCGGGCGGGCGCGTGACTTTAACGCTACTGATCGGCGATGCGCTGGAGCAACTGCCGCAACTCGACGCGCAGGTCGACGCATGGTTTCTCGACGGTTTCGCCCCGGCGAAAAACCCCGACATGTGGACTGCCGAGCTATTCGCCGAACTGGCGCGACTGGCAGCGCCTGGCTCGACCATCAGCACCTTCACCAGCACCGGCTGGGTGCGGCGCCTGCTTAATGCCGCCGGTTTCAAAATGAAACGCACGCCGGGCATCGGTCATAAATGGGAAATCCTGCGTGGCGCGTTTCTTGGCTGGCCAGAAGATGCAGCGCCACCGCTCGCGGCCAAACCATGGTTCGCCCGCCCTGCGCCTCTAAGCGGTGAACGCCGCGCGCTGGTGATCGGCGCTGGTCTGGCGGGTTGCGCCAGCGCTGCCAGTCTCGCCGCACGCGGTTGGCAGGTCAGCCTGCTGGAGCGTCACGACGCGGTGGCGCAGGAGGCCTCGGGCAATCCGCAAGGCGTGCTCTATCTGAAACTGTCCGCGCATGGCACGGCGCTTTCGCAAATGATTGTCAGCGGTTTCGGGTACACCCGACGTTTGCTCGAAAGCCTGCAACGCGGCACCGACTGGGACGATTGCGGGGTGCTGCAACTGGCGTTCAATGCCAAGGAAGCCGAACGTCATGCGCAAATCGCCGCGGCGTTCCCCGCGGATCTGGTGCACTGGCTCGACCAGCCGCAGGCGCAAGCCCGCGCCGGTGTCGCGCTGGCCCACGGTGGTCTGTTCTACCCGGAAGGTGGCTGGGTGCATCCGCCGGCGTTGTGTCAGGCACAAGCCGCGCGACCGGGGATTGAATTGCTCAGCCATCAAGAAGCCGTGGAACTGCGCAAAGTCGGCGATCAGTGGCAGGCGTTCGATGGCGAACGGTTGATAGCCGAAGCACCCGTGGTGATTTTGGCCGGCGCCGCCGAGATCAAGCGCTTTGCGCAAAGCGCCGACTTGCCACTCAAGCGCATTCGCGGACAAATCACCCGGCTGGCGCAGACCGGGGAGAGCCAGGCGCTGACCACCGTGGTGTGCGCCGAAGGCTACGTCGCCCCGGCGCGATTGGGCGAGCACACTCTCGGCGCCAGCTTCGATTTCCACAGCGAAAATTTGACCCCGAGCACTGCCGAACACCTGGGCAATCTGGCAATGCTTGAAGAAATATCCTCGGATCTGGTCAGCCGTCTGCACATCAGCGAACTCGACGCCGAAAGCCTGCAGGGTCGTGCCGCATTTCGTTGCACCAGTCCGGATTATCTGCCGATCGTCGGCCCGCTCGCCGATCGTGAAGCCTTCGCCGAGGCTTATGCAGCACTCGGCAAAGATGCCCGCCAAGTGCCAGACATTGCCTGCCCATGGCTCGACGGTTTGTACGTCAACAGCGGCCACGGTTCGCGCGGTTTGATCACCGCGCCGCTGTCCGGCGAATTGCTCGCAGCGTGGCTGGACAACGAGCCGCTGCCACTGCCGCGCGCCGTCGCCGAGGCCTGTCATCCCAACCGTTTCGCCTTGCGCCAGCTTATTCGAGGCAAATAAATCCAGCGCGGCGGATGGCCCTTCCGCCCGTCAGCCACTGCGGCTTATAACTTATCGTTCTAAAACTCCCACATCCGCACCGGGTCAGTTTCTGAGTGCGCGCCCTTCGGGCGCAGAAACGATTGACCCTCCCCAACGGAAAAACCGGTAAGGAATTTATGTGCGGATTAGCTGGCGAGTTACGTTTTGATCATCAACCTGCAGACCTTGCAGCAGTAGAACGAATCACCCATCACCTGGCGCCTCGCGGGCCTGACGCGTGGGGCTTCCATGCTCAAGGGCCGATTGCCCTGGGCCATCGGCGGCTGAAAATCATGGACCTGTCGGACGGCTCGGCGCAGCCGATGATCGACAGTCAATTGGGCTTGTCCCTGGCCTTCAACGGCGCGATCTACAACTTCCCCGAACTGCGCGCCGAACTCGAAGCGCTCGGTTACGCGTTCTATTCCGGTGGCGACACCGAAGTGCTGCTCAAGGGCTACCACGCTTGGGGCGAAGCGCTGCTGCCCAAACTCAATGGCATGTTCGCTTTCGCGATCTGGGAACGTGATGCGCAGCGGCTGTTCATCGCCCGCGACCGTCTCGGCGTGAAGCCTTTGTACCTGTCACGTACCGGTCAGCGCCTGCGTTTTGCCTCGGCTTTGCCGGCGCTGCTCAAGGGCGGTGACATCAACCCGATCCTCGATCCGGTGGCGCTCAACCATTACCTGAATTTTCACGCGGTGGTGCCTGCGCCGCGCACCCTGCTGGCCGGTATCGAGAAACTGCCGCCAGCCACCTGGATGCGCGTTGAAGCGGATGGTCGCACCGAGCAGAAAACCTGGTGGACCCTGCCCTACGGCCCGCATGACGACGAGAAAAACCTGACGCTGGAAGACTGGCGCGACCGTGTGCTCGACAGCACCCGTGAAGCGGTAGCAATCCGTCAACGTGCGGCAGTGGATGTCGGCGTGCTGCTCTCGGGCGGTGTCGATTCGAGCATGCTCGTTGGCCTGCTCCGCGAAGTTGGCGTAGAGAATCTGTCGACCTTCTCCATCGGTTTTCAGGATGCCGGCGGCGAGCGCGGTGACGAGTTTCAATACTCGGATCTGATCGCCAAGCATTACGGCACTCAGCATCATCAATTGCGCATCGACGAAAAAGAGATCATCGAGCAACTGCCCGCCGCGTTCCGCGCGATGAGCGAGCCGATGGTCAGCCACGACTGCATCGCCTTCTATCTGCTGTCGCGCGAAGTGGCCAAGCACTGCAAAGTTGTGCAGAGCGGACAAGGCGCCGACGAGTTGTTCGCCGGTTATCACTGGTACCCGCAAGTTGACGGCGCGGCCGATCCGTATGCGGCTTATCGCGAAGCATTTTTTGACCGCAGCTACGACGATTACGCCGCCACCGTGCAACCGAAATGGCTCACGGCAAGTGACGCTGCCGGTGACTTCGTGAAGGAACATTTCGCCCAACCCGGCGCCAGCGCAGCGGTCGACAAAGCGCTGCGTCTGGACAGCACGGTGATGCTGGTCGATGACCCGGTAAAACGCGTCGACAACATGACCATGGCCTGGGGTCTGGAAGCGCGCACACCGTTTCTCGACTATCGCCTGGTCGAGCTTTCGGCACGCATTCCCGGCCAGTTCAAACTGCCCGATGGCGGCAAGCAAGTGTTGAAAGAAGCCGCGCGACTGGTGATTCCAAGCGAAGTGATCGACCGCAAGAAAGGTTATTTCCCGGTGCCGGGTCTCAAGCATTTGCAGGGCGACACGTTGAATTGGGTACGCGACCTGCTGCTCGATCCGAGTCAGGATCGCGGCCTGTTCAACCCGACCATGCTCAACAAACTGCTGACCGATCCACAAGGTCAACTGACCCCGTTGCGCGGCTCCAAGTTGTGGCAATTGGCGGCCCTGAACCTGTGGCTCAGCGAACAAGGAATCTGATCGATGAAACCTCACGCCACGGCGATCAACCAACGCCTGCTGCGCGGTCAGACACCGTCTTACGAACGCTTGCAGGCGCGTCTGGCCGAAGACGGCAGCGCGCTGAGTGCCGAGCCGATTGCCGTCCACTGCGGCTGGGGCCGGTTGCTGATCGGGCATACCTTTCCCGACCCGGCGAGTCTGGCTCAGGAACTGCTCAACGAGCAGCCGGGCGAGCGCGACATCGCGCTGTACGTCGCCGCGCCGCAACAGATTCTCGGGCTGGAACCGACGCAGTTATTTCTCGATCCGTCCGACACTTTGCGTCTGTGGTTCAGCGACTATCGCCAAGCGACGCGGGTGTTTCGCGGCTTCCGCATTCGTCGTGCGCAAAGCGCAGCGGACTGGCAGGCGATCAATCAGCTGTATCAGGCGCGCGGCATGTTGCCGATCGATTCTGCTCTCCTGACGCCTCGGCATCAGGGCGGGCCGGTGTACTGGCTGGCAGAGGACGAAGACAGCGGCGCGGTGATTGGCAGCGTCATGGGCCTGAATCATGACAAAGCGTTCAACGACCCGGAACGCGGCAGCAGTCTGTGGTGCCTGGCCGTTGATCCTGTGTGCTCGCGGCCGGGTGTCGGCGAAGTGTTGGTCCGCCATTTGATTGAGCACTTCATGAGCCGTGGTCTGAGCTATCTCGACCTGTCGGTTTTGCACGACAACAAACAGGCTAAAAACCTCTACAACAAGCTCGGCTTTCGCGCGCTCTCGACGTTCGCCGTCAAGCGCAAGAACGGCATCAACCAGACGCTGTTTCTCGGGCCGGGGCCGGAAGCCAACTTCAATCCGTATGCGCGGATCATCGTTGAAGAGGCGCATCGGCGCGGTATCGATGTGCAGGTGGATGACGCCGATGCCGGGCTGTTCACGCTGAGCCACGGTGGGCGCCGCGTGCGTTGCCGCGAATCGCTGAGCGACCTGACCAGCGCGATCAGCATGAGCTTGTGTCAGGACAAAAGTCTGACGCACAAGGTACTGAAGGCTGCCGGACTGAAACTGCCATCGCAGCAATTGGCGGGCAATGCCGACGACAATCTTGCGTTTCTCGATGAGCACCAGCGAGTGGTGGTCAAGCCACTCGACGGGGAACAGGGCCAGGGCGTAGCGGTCGATTTGCAAAGTATTGAAGACGTACAGCAGGCCATTGAAGCGGCCAAGCAGTTCGACACCCGCGTGCTGCTGGAAAGCTTCCACGAAGGCCTCGATCTGCGGATTCTGGTGATTGGCTTTGAGGTAGTCGCTGCCGCCATTCGGCGTCCGGCGGAAGTGGTCGGCGACGGTCAGCATTCGATCGGTGCGCTGATCGAAGCGCAGAGCCGGCGTCGGCAAGCGGCCACCGGCGGCGAGAGCAAGATTCCGCTGGATCACGAAACCCAGCGCACCCTGCACGCAGCGGGTTACGACTACAGCAGCATCCTGCCGGCTGGCGAGCATCTGTTCGTGCGGCGCACGGCGAATCTGCACACCGGCGGCACCCTGGAAGACGTTACGGCGATTCTGCATCCGACGCTGATCGACGCCGCAGTACGCGCGGCACGAGCGCTGGATATTCCAATGGTCGGCCTCGATTTGCTGGTGCCAGCGGCGGATCAGCCGGAATACGTGTTCATCGAAGCCAACGAACGCGCCGGACTGGCCAACCATGAACCGCAGCCGACGGCTGAGCGCTTTGTGGATCTGTTGTTTCCGCACAGTCAGCCGGCAGTCTCGTAATCATGTAGTGCTCGTTATGGCCTCATCGCGGGCAAGCCCGCTCCCACAGGATTTGTGGGCGCCGCCGAACCTGTGGGAGCTGGCTTGCCAGCGATGAGGCCCTGACAGCCGCGACAAATCCTCCCTCCTCATCGAAACCATCGATGTGCCCAACCCATCAGGAGTTTCCATGACCACCCAAATTCCCGAACCGGATCTGGTCTACCTGCAAAAAGTCCTGCTGGAAATGCTCGCCATTCCCAGCCCTACCGGTTTCACCGACACCATCGTGCGCTACGTCGCCGAGCGTCTTGAGGAACTCGGCATTCCGTTCGAAATGACTCGACGCGGGACCATTCGCGCCACGCTCAAGGGCCGCAAGAACAGCCCTGACCGCGCAGTGTCTGCGCATTTGGATACCATCGGCGCCGCCGTGCGGGCGATCAAGGACAATGGTCGCCTGACCCTCGCCCCGGTTGGCTGCTGGTCGAGCCGTTTCGCCGAGGGTAGCCGCGTCAGTCTGTTTACCGACAACGGTGTGATTCGCGGCAGCGTGTTGCCGTTGATGGCATCCGGGCATGCGTTCAATACCGCCGTCGATGAGATGCCGATCAGTTGGGATCACGTCGAACTGCGCCTGGATGCTTATTGCGCGACCAAGGCCGATTGCGAGTCGATGGGCATCAACGTCGGCGACGTGGTGGCATTCGATCCACTGCCGGAGTTCACCGAAAGCGGCCACATCAGCGCCCGCCATCTGGATGACAAGGCCGGGGTTGCAGCACTGCTGGCGGCATTGAAAGCGATTGTCGACAGTGGTCAGGAATTGATGATCGATTGCCATCCGCTGTTCACCATCACCGAAGAAACCGGCAGCGGCGCCGCGGCGGCATTGCCGTGGGATGTCAGCGAATTCGTCGGCATCGACATCGCACCGGTCGCACCGGGGCAACACTCCAGCGAACACGCAGTGAGTGTGGCGATGCAGGATTCAGGCGGGCCGTACGACTATCACCTGTCGCGGCACTTGCTGCGCCTGGCCGGTGAACATGAACTGCCGGTGCGGCGCGACCTGTTCCGCTACTACTTCAGCGATGCGCACTCGGCGGTGACCGCCGGCCACGACATTCGCACTGCCCTGCTCGCCTTCGGCTGTGACGCGACTCACGGCTATGAGCGCACGCACATCGACAGTCTCGCGGCGCTGAGTCGCCTGTTGGGCGCGTACATCCTCAGCCCGCCGGTATTCGCCAGCGATGCCCAACCGGCGAATGCCTCACTGGACCGCTTCAGTCACCAGATCGAGCACGACACGCAGATGGAAAGCGATACCCGCGTGCCGCCGGTGGACAGCCTGGTCGGGCAACGCTCGGACAGTTGAGTCTGGCCCTCGGCGATCATTCGCCGTAGCATCGCGAGATTGATTTGACCGAGGTGCCCATGCTCATTCCCCACGACCAACTTGAAGTCGACACCCTGACCCGTCTGATCGAGGATTTCGTCACCCGCGACGGTACCGACAACGGTGACGACACCCCGCTGGAAACCCGCGTGCTGCGGGTGCGTCAGGCATTGAGCAAAGGCCAGGCACTGATCGTGTTCGACCCCGAAAGCGAGCAGTGCCAATTGATGCTCAAGCACGACGTGCCCAAGCATCTGTTCGACTGAAACTGTCAGCTGCTTTTGGCGCTGGCGGCGTTTTTGCGCTGGATGCGTTCATAGACTTCGGCGCGGTGCACGTTGACATGCTGCGGCGCTTCGACCCCGAAGCGCACGCTGGAGCCGTTGACCGCGAGCACGCGCAGAGTGATGTTGTCGCCGATGGAAATCAGTTCGCCTACAACCCGACTGAGTACAAGCATGGGGATCGTCCTTCAAGGTTTGCCAGCCTTGAAGATGCGCGGCTTGCGGCCGCTCTACAATGCGCTGCGGGCAAATCAGTCATGCCCTACACGGGCTCGCGCGATAGCCTTCAGACGTTTCCTGCAAGCCCGGTAAATTTTCCCGCGAGTCAGCTGGCGGAAAACTTCGGCCCGAACAGAATCACACTGGCGCCGATCACGCACAACGCCACGCCGATCCAGTCCGAACCCAGCGGACGAATGCGCTCAACCACCGCCAGCCAGCCAATCGAAGCAATGATGTAGATGCCACCGTAGGCGGCATAGGCACGCCCGGCGTAGGCCGCTTCAACCCGGGTCAGCAGCAGCGCAAACAACGTCAGGCTGAGTAGTGCCGGGATCACCCACAAGGCACTTTTGCCTTGACGCAACCACATCCAGAACGCGAAGCAACCGGCGATTTCAAACAGCGCGGCGAGGAAAAACCATAAGTAATTAAGCATGTACACGTCTCGTCAGGGTGACCGTTGCGGCCATCCTGACGATGCAACTACAGCAGAGCAAGTTCAGCTGGGGCTGTGCTTGGCCTTGGCGCGCATTTTCTCGGCCATGGAAATCATTTCGTTGTAGAGCAGTTGTGGATTTTTCTGTTTGATCGCCCAGGCCATGCGTCCTTGTTCGTGGGGCAGAATCATGAACTCGCCAGCGGCTACTTGCTGGTAGATGTAGTCGGCAATGTCCGCAGCGGAAATCGGCGAGCTTCCCAGCAACTTGCCGACCTGAGCTTTCATCGCCGGGGTCGGGCCGCGGAACGAGTCGAGCAAGTTGGTCTGGAAGAACGACGGGCAGACCACATGTACCGCGACTTCCTGCTGCGCCAGTTCGATCAACAGGCTCTCGGACAATGCAACTACGCCGGCCTTGGCCACGTTGTAGTTACTCATCGCCGGCCCCTGCATCAGCGCGGCCATCGAGGCGATGTTGATGATCTTGCCCTTGCTGTGCTCGAGCAGCGGCAGGAACGCCTTGCAACCCTTGACCACGCCCATCAGGTTGATCGCGATCTGCCAGTCCCAGTCCTCCAGCGACAACTCGCTAAAGAAACCGCCCGAGGCCACACCGGCGTTATTGACGATGATGTCGATGCCGCCGAGTTTCTCTTCACACGATTGAGCGAACGCGGTGAGCTGGCTGTAATCGCGCACATCGCAGCGCTGAGTGAAGCCGTCACCACCGGCCTCGCGCACCAGTTTCAGGGTTTCCTGCAAACCGGCTTCGCTGACATCGGACAAGGCCAGCCGCCAGCCTTCACGCGCCCAGCGCAGCGCGATTTCGCGACCCAGGCCTGAGCCTGCACCAGTGATCATCATGCGATTTTGCATAGCGGACAGCCTTGTTGTTCTGGAGAAGTTGCCCGCAGTGTAGCGAAGGACATGCGCTGGACCACGCTTCATCAAGTTGCTGAATGGTGCGGAAAAACCGGGGCGCTCTTTTTCGCCGAAACGAAATAAGCCTGCGTTCCAAATACATTAAAAAAACATTGAATTTTCTTTCACTGGCACCGGTCGGAATTTGTAAGCCCGCTGGATCTAGTTCACATCCAGCTGCCTCTAGAACATCAAGACTTCTCGAACGCTATAAACAAGGAAAATCGCCATGGGCACAATTCTAATCATCATCCTGATCCTGTTGCTGATCGGTGGTCTGCCGGTCTTCCCGCACTCCAGAAGTTGGGGTTATGGTCCGTCGGGCATCATCGGCGTGGTATTGGTAGTACTGTTGGTGCTGCTGTTACTCGGTCGGATATAACGATCTGACAGGCAAAAAAAGAGGCCCTTGAAAAAGGGCCTCTTTTTTATTGCGCGGACTAATCAGTCCGGCTTGCCATCAACTACACCAGCGGTGTTGTCGATCAGGCTTTTGGTCGCAGTCTGAATGAACGACTCGAGTTTCTGCTTCAGGGCAGCTTCATCTTCCGATGCCGGGATCACCTCGCCTTTCGGATTGGCGCCGAGTTCGTAACGGTAGAGTTTCGGCGGCATTTCCTTGGGCAGTACCAGCACACGGTCAGCGGTGAGCAACGCCACGGTCTGGTCGCTGCCAGACGGTTTGATCACGCCGAAACCCTTGTCGCCTTCCGGCAGGTTCAGCAGGTCACGACCCCAGCACTGGTGCAGGACTTCGCCACCGATGCGACCCATGATCGTCGGCACGATGTCGATCTGGGTGCCCACGGTATGGTCACGCTGACCGAATTTCTCCTGCACGCCCGGCCCGATCAGCAGCATCGGCACGTTGAAACGACCGAGGTCCATTTCGGTGATCTGCTGCTCGTTGCCAAAACCATGGTCGCCGACAACAACGAACAGGGTTTCCTTGAAGTACGGCTCCTTGCGGGCCTTCTCGAAGAACTGACCGAGTGCCCAGTCGGAGTAGCGCATGGCGGTCAAGTGTTCGTTGAGGCTGCCACGGTCGGTCACGCGCTCGACCGGCAAAGGCGTCGGCAGTGCGTACGGCGTGTGGTTGGACAGGGTTTGCAGCAAGGCATAGAACGGTTTCTTGTCCTTGCCATCACGCGCTTTCAACTCTTCCAGACCACGGTCGAACATGTCCTGATCGGACACACCCCACGTCGGGTCGGAGAACACCGGGTTAACGAAATCGTTACGCCCGATGAAGTTGGTCATGCCCTGGTTGCTGAAGAAACCCGACTGGTTGTCCCAGGCGAAATCGCCGTTGTAGACATACACGTCGTCGTAGTCACGCGCGCTGAGCAACTGCGGCAGGCCGGACAGTTTGTGGCTGCCTTCCGGGGTCTGCATCAGGTATTCGAAGCCCGGCAGATTGGGGAAGCACGCCATCGTGGCGAACATGCCCTGGTGGGTGTGCGTGCCGTTGGAGAAGAAGCGATCGAACAACAGGCCTTCTTTGGACAGTTGGTCGAAGTACGGCGTGATGTTGCCCGGACGGCCGAGCGCGCCAACCGAGTGACCGGCGAAGCTTTCCATCAGGATCACTACGACGTTCTTGATCGGCAGGGTTTTGTCGGCATTCGGCGTGTAGTTACGGCGAACGGCGGCAGTCTCGGCATCGACCAGTTTGTCGCTCGGGGTCAGCAGCATGTCACGCACGGTCTGCTGCGCCACGGGTTGCTCGATGGTGGCTTTCCAGATGTTGTCGCGATCCTCGCCCAACCGGCTCTTGGCGGCGGCGATCAGCGACAGCGTACCGTTGAGGCCGAGCTGGTTGGCGAAGTTCGAATCGGTGGTGTAGACGTCACCCCAACGCAGTGGCGGGCCTTGACGCAGGGTGCCACGCGCGGCAACCACACAGATCAGCAGGCAAACCACGAACACTGCCGCACGTGCATACCACGGAGCAATCTGCCGCGTGCCAACGCTGCCGCCGCTGAACGGGCCGCGTGGACGGGTCGCGCGGTCGGCGCCTTTGAATGCAAGGGTGAGGATCAGCGTGCCAACGGCCCAGGCCAGCAGGTAACGCACCACCGGGAAACCGTACCAGAGCATGCTCATCACGGTTTTCGGGTCTTCCCTCACGTACTGGAACACCAGGCCGTTGAGACGCTGGTGAAACTCGCGGTAGAAGTCCATCTCCATCAGGCCGAGGAACAGCGCGATGCTCGAAGCAATGGTCAGCCACAGACGGAAGAAACCGCGCGCCGCCATCCCGCGGGCACTGAACAGTGCCAGCACCAGCGGAATGCACAGGTAAACCACCAGGCGCAGGTCGAAACGCAGGCCGTTGAAGAAGGCTTCGAGGAACGTCGAGGCCGGGGTATCGAGGATCATCTCGCGGTTGTAGACCAGCAGCGCGAGGCGCAGCACGGAAAACATCACCATCATGACCAGCGCACACAACAGTGTGTAGGCCAGATGCGATTTGACGGTCGGTTGCAGCAGGCGACTGGAAGATCGCTGCTGATTCAGGGCGTCCGGGTTTGCCATGTCGTTTTAGGACCCATTGGAAGTTTAAGTTGCAAAAATACAGCTGCGCTTTGCCCTCTGTTGGCCAATCCAGGCCCCGGGGCTTGCGCGGTGCGCAAATGTTGCACGATCAATCGCGCCAATGCCATTGATTACTGTCTCGGCGCTCGACTGTTTCATCCAGGCCATGCATTAGCGGGACAGGTGCAAACAGCGCGGGCGGATTGTCTTGGAGGCTTTGTGAAAATTTCGTGCAACGCATATCCGGAAACACAATTTACCCACAAAACAAAACGCCCCGAATCACTCGGGGCGTTTGTGCATTGAGCCAGACGATTACTTCTCGGCGCGTTCTTTCAAAGCTTGCAGGGTTTTGAACGGTGCATCGACCACGAACTTGTTGGCGATCATCGACGGCACGCTGCCACCTGGCTCGGTGTGCACTTGATAGGTCACTTCAACCTGATCACCTTTTGGCACGAACTTCCAGAAGCCTTTGACCTGAGTAACTCGCACGAAACCCTTTTCTTCAGGTAAGTATTTCGGCACGCCTTCGAGATTGCGCGTCAAGCTGCCATCGGCGCCTTCGACCGTGGTGACGTGGATCACCGAATCGCGCGGTGTAACCGGCCATGGCGTGTTGAACTGACTGTAAGTCCAGCTCTGATCGCCTTCATGCTTGAGCAACTTCTGCGATTTGCACTCGTGAATCCAGGCACAGGCGCCAGCAACGTCTTCCTGCAATGCACGCAGTTTGGCGACAGTGGTCTTCATCATGGCAACGCCCTGATACGACTTGTAGTCCGAACCCGGAATTTCGCTCAGGGAAACCTTGATCCCGTCTTCATTCTTGGCGACCTTCCAGTCTTCAGCCTGCGCGGCCGAGGTGGCCAATACAGCAGTCAAACCAACCAACACAGCAATACGATGCAGCGAACCCATAGTCTTATTCCTTATTGTTGAAGTTCCGTTCGTTCGACTCATCACGCCGCCGTCATTTCTTCCCACCAGCCGATCAATCTGATCGCGTCTTGCTGGCTGCTGCCACAGACTTCGACATCCGCCTTGAATCCGGAACAGACGGCCGGACGCTCGGCCCGACCGAAAATGTTGCACAGGTTTTCGACCGAAAGCTGCACACAACGTTCGCCCGCCGGTTTGCCCTCGGGCATGCCGGGAATCGGTGAACTGATGGAAGGGGCAATGCAGCATGCGCCACAGCCTTCGCGGCATTTCATTTCGGCGAGTTCCTCGCGGCGGGTGATGTGTGAAAGGGACGCGGCACAGAGTAACCGCTAAGACGGTTGTTTCAAATTGCTTCAGGCGGGGTTTTTGCGCTTAAACCAATGTGACTGACCAGTCTCCGACAAAGTGTCTGGCCCGCGGGTCTCGGATCGCAGTGATTTACTGTTTGAACTCGAAATCCAGCGCCGCGCCTTCAACTTCGCGACGCTCCTCGTTGCGCAGTTGCAACTGCATTTCGTTGCTGAGCAGACGGCCGTTGAGCTGGAATCCGGTGTTCTTGTCACCGAACATCTGCGGCAGGATCGGCTCGCGCTTGGGCATGATCACCGTGCCCGGCGGTTTCAATTCCTGAACCAGTTCCTTGGGCAGGCTCAAGTCGAGCCTGGCCGGCGGCAATGGAGTTTTGGCGATTTGTTTGGCGGACTTGGACTTCGAGGCGATCGGTGCCCGTTTCTTCGCTGGAGCAGCTTTTTTGCTGGCTACCGGTTTTTTCGCCGTTGTGGCTGTCGGGGTCTTTTCCTGAACGGAAGCCGCCATGACACCGGGCACTTGGCCCATCATCAACAGGCAGATCACAACCCAGGCGGCAGGAAAAATCGCTTTCATGAACCCAACGCGGCTAACGGCAGAGGGCCATATGCTCGCCTTTTGGGCGGCACATGACAAGCTCTGCCTTGTGTTCAGAAACCGCTGGCCGTCTCCTGGCAGAGTTGGGTGGCCAACATGCCGAGGGTCATCAGCGCCCGCTCTGCCTCGCGATTCCACGGGATTCCGCAGTTCAAACGGATGCAGTGATTGAATTGCTCGGTGTTACTGAAGATCAGCCCCGGCGCAATGCTGATGCCTTGTTGCAGGGCGCGCACGTGCAGTTCCTGGGTGTTGACCCGCCCCGGCAGGCTCACCCACAGAATGAAGCCGCCAGTGGGCCGGGTCATCTGTGTACCTTCGGGGAAGTGCTGCTGAACCGCCAGCTGGAAGGCGCTGAGATTTTTTCGGTATTCCTGGCGGATGTACCGTAAATGTCGGTCATAGCCGCCGTTTTCCAGATACGCGGCAATGGCCATCTGCGTGACGCTGCACGCGGAGTGCGTGCTGAAGGTCTGCAAGCGCTGAATTTCCTGCTGGTACTTGCCGGCGAGCATCCAGCCGATACGCACGCCCGGCGACAGGGTCTTGGAAAAGCTCGAGCAGTAGATTACCCGGTCGAGCCGGTCGTAGGCCTTGAGCGCTTTGGTGCGGCCCTGCTCGAACATCAATTCGCCGTAAATGTCGTCTTCGACAATCTGAATATCGAAATCCGAGGCCAGCCGCAGCAGCTGTTTCTGGCGCTCCTCGGGCATGGTGCCGCCGAGCGGATTGCTCAGGCGGGTGGTCAGCACCAGTGCCTTGATCGACCATTGGTTGGCCGCCAGTTGCAGGGCTTCGAGGCTCATGCCGGTGGCGGGATCGCTGGGGATTTCGATGACTTTCAGGCCAAGCAGATCGGCCAGTTGCAGCAAGCCGTAATAGGTCGGCGATTCGGCGGCGATCAGATCACCCGGCCGCGTGAGTACGCGCAACGACATCTGCAACGCATCGACACAACCGTGAGTGATCACCACTTCCGACGGATCGACCACCACGCCGGCATCACGCATGCGGATCGCCACTTGCCGGCGCAGCGGTTCGAAACCGGGGCTGAACATATAACTGAATGCGCGGGGACTGTGAAACCGGGTGACCTTGGCCAGTTGCTGATGCAGCGCGCGCACCGGCAGGTAATCGACACTCGGCACCGCTGCACCCAGCGGAAACACGCCTTCGCGGCGCGATTCGACCAATACTTGCTGAATGATGCTGCTGCGCGTAACCAGACCGGGCCGTTCCACCCGGGCGATGTCCGGGGTCGGTGCGGTCAGCGCAGGCGTTTGGTGCACGTAATAGCCGGACTGCGGCCGCGCGCGAATCAGGCCCTGATCCTCGAGATTGGCGTAAGCCTGCAACACAGTCGCATGGCTGACGTTGAGCTGCGAACTCATCTTGCGCACCGAAGGCACGCGCTCCCCCGGTTGATAGACACCACGGCGGATGTCCTCGGCCAGTTGCTGAGCAATACGTTGGTAGAGCAAGAGATTGGTCATGACGCAGCACTCGATTTCACGGGCATTTTATTCTTGTGTGAAACAATACCGGAACAGTTTAGAAGTGTACTGGGACAGTTGCCACAATACTCGACCATACAGTGCAGTGTCAGCCACAGCTGTACTGTTTTTGCGAGTCATTCGACAGACGTAAAAAAGCCCGGCACTGCATGACAGGCCGGGCTTTCCAGAGACGCAGCCCTTAGCGGGCGGCGCCGAGCTGGCCTTTTTCGTCGGAGAACACAATTTCCACTCGACGGTTCTGCGCACGCCCACGTTCGGAAGCGTTCGCGTCTACCGGGTATTCATCGCCATAGCCTTCGACCTGAATGCGTTTTTCGTCGATGCCCAGGTCAGTCAGCACATCAGCCACCGACTGCGCACGATCGCGCGACAGTTTGAGATTTTCCTGCTTGCCGCCGGTGCTGTCAGCATAGCCTTCGATGCGCACCACGCGTTTAGGGTTGAGTTGCAGGAATTGCACAATCTTCAGCACCACACGGTTCGCGGAGTTTTTCAGCTCGGCTTCGCCGGTGTCGAACAACACGTCGCCAAGGGTCATCACCAGGCCGCGATCAGTCTGAGTGGTGGCCAGCGCCACGATCTGCTCTTCCAGCCACTTGCCCTGCTGCTGCACGCTGAGCAGTTTGGATTCGCGCAAGGCCAGTTGCAGGCGTTGACGCTCGAGTTCCAGTTTCGCCGCGCGCTCCCCATTGAGCACCTGATTGGTGTGCTCGCGGGCAATCGCGCTGTAGCGCTGGCTCAGGTATGAGTAATGCACCACGTCCGAACCGCTGCCCCAGTAGGTGGACAAACGATCGGCGCGAGCCAGGGATTCACCCGCGCGGATCACGTCTTTCGGCGCGATACGCAGCACGTTGGAATCTTCCTTGACCTTCTGGAAGTCGGCACTCGCCTCTTGCAAGGCAGATTCGCTGTGCTGACCGGCGCAGCCGAACAGGCTGACGCAACCGGTGAGGATCACGCCGCCAAGGATTCTGGATTTGAGGCTCATTGGGCATCTCCCAGTTGCTTGCGCAGGCGGACGATGCGGGTGTTGAGTACGTTCAGTTGCGCTTCACTTTTCTGGGTCAGGACTTTGGCTTCGGCCAGACGTGCATCCAGTTCGGCCTGCTCAAGACGCATGCGCGCGTTCTTGAAGGATTCGCCGGCCATGCTGCCTTTGGCGCGGTTGAACTTGTCTTCGGCCAGTTTCATTTCCGGCACTTCGTCAGCGGTGGCGCCGACAGCTTTGGCTTGTTCGAGGGCCTGTTCGGTCAGGCGCATTTGTTCATTGGGTGCCGGATCGCTGGCGCAACCGGCCAGAGCCAGAACGGCCAGGGCCGCGAAAAGAAGTCGATTACTCACTAAAAATCCCTACTGTTTTGGGGCACTGACGGGTTGTTGCGGCTGTTGCTGCTGCGCCTTCCAGCGCTCGATATTGCGCTGCAGCGCGGCTTCCGTCAGTCCGGACGCGGGCAATTCTGTCATCTTTTTGGCCAGCTGTCCGCGCAACCACGGGTCGTTGCAGGCCGAGTTATGCGAAAGCGCGAGAAACAGGCCGGGCCGGTCGACCGGTTGTTCGAAGGCGAGCAAGTCGTTGGCCATGCCCAATGCCTGCGCGGCGGCCATGCCTGAGTAGCGGCCAGCGAGTACATATTCCACCTCGCCCAACAGAAGTTTCTGCAGGGCCTGAGTGAGGTTTGCTGTCCGCGTGAGGGTCAATTGCTGCTCGGCGAAAGTGAAAAATGCCTGGGTCATTCGAGACTTTTCCGACACCGCACCGCTATGACCATGCAGATCCTGCGCTGCGCTGTAGACCAGCGTCGAGCCTTTGCGCGTCCACACCAGATAGTCGTTTTCCAGCAGTGGCGGATGGATGTAGTCGAGGTTTTCCAGCTCATTGAGGGTCAGCGACGCGTCGGCCAGCATGTCCATGCGTCCGCTGCGCACTTCATCCAGCGCCTGCGCGCGTTTGCCGGCGTAGAGCAATTCGACTTTGATCCCCAGATCCTTGGCCACTTGCTGCAACAGATCAGCGCTGGCACCGATCAACTGTTTAGGATTTTGCGGGTCCTGCCACAAATACGGCGGTGCATCCGGGCTACCGGTGACAATCAGACGCTCGCACTTGCCGGCGGCCGTGGCCAAACCTGGCAACAGGGCCAATCCCAACAACAATCCGCAGCGCAGATCCATGGCAAAACGCTCCCACTCAAATCCGAGAAAAAAAAAAGCCCGACCAAAAGGCCGGGCTCTTTATAGTTTAAGCCGCTGGTTTAGACCAGCTTCTCGAACTCGGGGATTGCTTCGAACAGATCAGCTACCAGACCGTAATCGGCTACCTGGAAGATCGGCGCTTCTTCGTCCTTGTTGATCGCAACGATCACTTTGGAGTCTTTCATGCCGGCCAGATGCTGGATCGCGCCGGAGATACCGACGGCGATGTACAGCTGTGGCGCAACGATTTTACCGGTCTGACCGACCTGCATGTCGTTCGGTACGAAACCTGCGTCGACCGCAGCGCGCGAGGCGCCAACAGCAGCGCCCAGCTTGTCGGCCAGAGCGTACAGGTGCTTGAAGTTGTCGCCGTTCTGCATGCCGCGACCGCCGGAAACGACGATCTTGGCAGCGGTCAGCTCTGGACGATCAGACTTGGCCAGTTCTTCGCCAACGAAGCTCGAAGTGCCCGCGTCGTGTGCCGCGCCAACGGCTTCAACAGCAGCCGAACCACCTTCAGCAGCAACCGGGTCGAAACCGGTGGCACGCACGGTGATCACTTTTACCGCGGCAGTCGATTGCACGGTGGCAATCGCGTTACCGGCGTAGATCGGACGCTTGAAGGTGTCGGCGCTTTCTACCGAGATGATCTCGGATATCTGGTCAACGTCCAGCTGAGCGGCAACGCGCGGCAGGATGTTTTTGCCGTTGGACGTGGCGGCAGCCAGGATGTGGCTGTAGCCAGCGCCCAATTCTGCAACCAATGGAGCAACGTTTTCTGGCAGTTGGTGAGCGTAAGCAGCGTTGTCGGCCACCAGCACTTTAGCCACACCAGCGATTTTCGCAGCGGCTTCAGCCACGGCGCCAGCGCCAAGACCTGCAACCAGAACGTGGATGTCGCCGCCGATTTTGGCAGCAGCAGCCACGGTGTTCAGCGTGGCCGGAGCCAGCACTTTGTTGTCGTGTTCAGCGATTACCAAGATAGTCATGATCAGATTACCTTCGCTTCGTTTTTCAGTTTCTCGACCAGTTCAGCCACCGACTTGACCTTGATGCCTGCGCTGCGTGCAGCCGGCGCTTCGACTTTCAGAGTCTTGTTGGTGGAGGCGGTGGAAACGCCCAAAGCGTCCGGAGTCAGCACTTCGAGAGGCTTCTTCTTGGCTTTCATGATGTTTGGCAAGGACGCGTAGCGCGGCTCGTTCAAACGCAGGTCGGTGGTGACGATGGCCGGCAGTTTCAGGGAAACCGTCTGCGCGCCGCCGTCGATTTCGCGAGTCACGGCAACGCTGTCGCCGGAAACTTCGACTTTCGAAGCGAACGTACCCTGACCGTAGCCGCTCAGTGCAGCGAGCATCTGGCCGGTCTGGTTGTTGTCGCTGTCGATGGCTTGTTTGCCAAGGATCACCAACTGCGGTTGTTCCTTGTCGACAACGGCCTTGAGCAGCTTGGCCACGGCCAGCGAAGTCAGCTCTTCAGCGGATTCGACGAGGATGGCGCGGTCGGCACCCAGAGCCAGTGCGGTACGCAGCTGCTCCTGAGCGGTAGTCGGGCCGATGGAGACGACGACGATTTCAGTCGCAACGCCTTTCTCTTTCAGGCGTACGGCTTCTTCCACTGCGATTTCGCAGAACGGGTTCATCGACATCTTGACGTTGGCGAGGTCTACGCCGGAATTGTCCGCCTTGACGCGAACCTTGACGTTGTAATCCACAACACGTTTGACAGCTACAAGAACCTTCATGGATTCCTCGTTACTCTCCGGTGAAAAGAAGTCGCCTAGGCGAACCTGGCGGTTGATGCTCATCGGGCACAAGGGCACCTCTAAAAACGCCGGCTTGTGTACAGGGTGATCTCACGTCGCAAAGGAGTGTGACCGTTCGTCAGTGGTGACCGACAAGTCATGCATCTTTGCGGTGTGTAAACTGCGCGCCAGACTTGCGCTACGCATCACCGGGTACCGCCTGCGCCCTGTCTTTAGAGGTGCTCTTGAAACCACCATTCAGCCTACGGCGAACGCAAAACCGACCGTATCTTGACCGGAACGCCCATTCTGGTCAATACGCCAAAATGCCCTGTCATAAGCCGCGCTTCTTTGATTTCTCTGGGCTGGAGGCAATTCAAACAAACGTTTGTATTGGACGCTAGGAGTGGTGTAGATATAATGCGCCGCCTAGAGAGAACGGTGGTTTCTCCTATATTCCCTTTGACGTTAACGTAAAGGCAATAAAGGATGCGACATCAAACCTCCAAATTAGAAAAAAAACTGTTGAGCCTTGAGTAGGAGATAGCCTGTGGAACGCGAATTTATGGAATTCGACGTGGTCATCGTCGGTGCCGGCCCCGCTGGCCTGTCCGCCGCCTGCCGTCTGAAGCAGAAGGCCGCCGAAGCCGGTAAGGAAATCAGCGTCTGCGTGGTCGAAAAAGGCTCCGAAGTCGGCGCACACATTCTGTCTGGTGCGGTATTCGAACCACGGGCCCTGAACGAACTGTTCCCGGACTGGAAAGAACTCGGCGCGCCGCTGAACACGCCAGTCACCCGCGATGACATTTTCGTGCTGAAAAACGCCGAAAGTGCGCAGAAAATCCCTGACCTCTTTGTGCCCAAGACCATGCACAACGAAGGCAACTACATTATTTCCCTCGGTAACCTGTGCCGCTGGCTGGCTCAGCAGGCCGAAAACCTCGGCGTGGAAATCTACCCGGGCTTCGCCGCTCAGGAAGCGCTGATCGACGAAAACGGCATCGTGCGCGGGATCATCACCGGCGACCTCGGTGTCGATCGCGAAGGCAATCCGAAAGAAGGCCTGTACACCCCGGGCATGGAGCTGCGTGGCAAGTACACGCTGTTCGCCGAAGGCTGCCGTGGCCACATCGGCAAGCAACTGATCAAGCGCTTCAACCTCGACAGCGAGGCCGACGCCCAGCACTACGGCATCGGCCTGAAAGAAATCTGGGAAATCGACCCGGCCAAACACCAGCCGGGCCTGGTGGTGCACACCGCCGGTTGGCCGCTGGACATCATGGGCACCGAGAACACCGGCGGCTCGTTCCTTTATCACCTGGAAAACAATCAGGTGGTGGTCGGTCTGATCGTCGATCTGTCCTACAGCAACACCTACCTGTCGCCGTTTGACGAGTTCCAGCGCCTCAAGCACCACCCGGTGCTCAAGCAATATCTGGAAGGCGGCAAGCGCATCAGCTACGGCGCTCGCGCAATCTGCAAGGGTGGCCTGAACTCGTTGCCGAAGATGGTGTTCAAGGGCGGCGCACTGATCGGTTGCGACCTCGGCACCCTGAACTTCGCCAAGATCAAAGGCAGCCACACCGCGATGAAGTCGGGCATGCTCGCTGCTGAGTCGGTGGCTGAAGCGCTGTTCGCCGAGAAGGATGGTACTGAAGAGCTGACCACTTACGTCGACGCCTTCAAGAAGAGCTGGCTCTACGACGAACTGTTCGCCAGCCGCAACTTCGGCCCGGCGATCCACAAGTTCGGCGCTATTGTCGGCGGCGGTTTCAACTGGCTGGATCAGAACATCTTCGGCGGCAAACTGCCGTTCACCCTGCACGACACCAAGCCGGATTACGCCTGCCTCAAGCTCGCGGCCGACTGCAAGAAGATCGACTACCCGAAACCCGACGGCAAACTCAGCTTCGACAAACTCAGCTCGGTGTTCATCTCCGGTACCAACCACGAAGAAGAACAGCCGTGCCACCTGAAGCTGACCGACCCGAGCATCCCGATCAGCAAGAACCTGCCGCTGTACGATGAACCGGCGCAGCGTTACTGCCCGGCCGGCGTGTACGAAGTGATCACCAAGGAAGACGGCGAGAAGCGCTTCCAGATCAACGCCCAGAACTGCGTGCACTGCAAGACCTGTGACATCAAGGACCCTTCGCAGAACATCACCTGGGTTACGCCGGAAGGCGCTGGCGGCCCGACTTACCCGAATATGTAAGTTGAACCGTTGACCATCAAGGCTCCCGAAATGGGGGCCTTTTTGTTACCCGCGATTCAGTACATCACCTCAATCCCTGTGGGAGCTGGCAGATCAGGCAGCGCGTTCGTCGCCCGGGCTACGCTCAAAGTAGCGCTTGTACTCGCGACTGAACTGCGACGTGCTCTGATACCCGACCCGATGCGCCACCTGCGCCACACCCAGTCCTTCTGCGACCAGCAGCGTCTGCGCCTTGAGCAAGCGCAAGCGCTTCAGATACTGCACCGGCGACAACAACGTGCTGCGCTTGAAATGCTCATGAAAGGTCGAAACGCTCATGTTCGCGCAACTGGCCAGCGTCTCGACATTCAACGGCTCGGTGTAATGCGCATGCAAATGGCTGATCGACGCGGCCACCCGCGCGAACTGGCCCTGCTGCTCGACCAAGGCGCGCAACACATCCGCCTGCGGCCCGCGCAATGCGACGAACAACAATTCACGCACTCGCGCCGGCCCGAGAATCTGGCATTCCAGCGGATCGTGCAGACAGCGCAACAACCGCTCGACACAACCGCGCATATCATCGTCGAGCACCACCGAGGTCATCGACTCCGGTGTCTGCGCCGGAATATGCCGCCCCGGCGCCAGTCCCATGGCCAATACCAACTCGCCGAGCAACACCCGATCAATCGCCACCGAAACCGCAAACAATGGCGCATCCGGCAAGGCGAAGGTCTCGCATTCGAACGGCACCGGCAGCGCCTGGATCAAGTAATGTCCGGCACCATATTCCATGGTGCGCGGCCCCAGATACGCGAGTTTGCTGCCCTGCGCGACAATCATCAGGCTCGGCTCGTACATATGCGGGCCACGCGCGACGTCGCTGCTGGCGCGCAACATTTGCACGCCCGGCACTCCGGTCGGACTGTAACCATCGCGCAGAGCCAGCGGTTCGATCAACGAAACCAGCGTGGCATTGGCATCAAGGTGACGGGTTAGCTGCATCAAAGGTCTTCACAAAAAAGTTACGGAAAAAGGCACGAAAGCATCATCGCAGATCCTTCTGCCAATGCGACGGTGCAAACCCGCACGCCGGAGGATTAGGCATGAGACCCGGAGGAATCGTCATGGCCGCACGCGCGCACGACGCCCAAAATGCACCGCCTCACCTGTCACTGCTTTTGCGAGGTTCACCATGTACACCGCTATCGGATACGCCGCTCAATCGGCCACCACTCCCCTCGCCCCGATGAAATTCGAACGCCGCAGCCCGCGCGCCGACGACGTCGCCATCGAAATCATGTACTGCGGCGTCTGCCACTCCGACATTCACCAGGCACGCAACGAATGGGGTATCGCGGTTTACCCGTTGATGCCCGGCCACGAGATCGTCGGCAAAGTTACCGCCATCGGTACGAATGTCACCAAGCATAAAGTCGGCGATCTGGTCGGCGTCGGCTGCATGGTCGACTCGTGCCGCAGCTGTGAAGCCTGCCAGGCCAACCTAGAGCAATACTGCCTCGAAGGTCCGACCATGACTTACGCCACTCCCGATCGGGTCGACGGCAGCAACACCATGGGCGGTTATTCCGACAGCATCGTGGTCAGCGAGCACTTCGTGGTGCGCATCCCGGAAAAACTCGATCTGGCGGCAGCCGCGCCGATTCTTTGCGCCGGCATCACCACTTACTCGCCGCTCAAGCACTATGGCGTCAAGGCTGGCGACAAGGTCGGGATTCTCGGCATGGGCGGCCTCGGCCACATGGGCATCAAGTTCGCCAAAGCCATGGGGGCCGAGGTGACGCTGTTCACCCGTTCCGCGAGCAAGGCTGAAGAAGGCCGTCGCCAAGGTGCCGACCACGTGATCGTGTCCACCGACGCCGAGCAGATGAAAGCCGCTGCGGGCTACTTCGATTTCCTGCTCGACACCATTCCGGTGCAGCACGATCTCAACCCGTACCTCGACACTCTGCGCTTCGATGGCGTGCACATTCTGGTGGGCCTGATTGAGCCGATCGATCCGCCGGTACACGCCGCCAAACTGGTCTTGGGCCGTCGCGTACTCGCCGGTTCGTTGATCGGTGGCGTCGCAGAAACCCAGGAAGTGCTGGATTTCTGCGCCGAGCACAACATCACCTGCGACATCGAAATGCTCGACATCCGCCAGATCAACGAAGCCTACGCCCGGATGATTGCCGGTGACGTGAAGTACCGTTTCGTGATCGACATGGCGACACTGAAAGTCTGATTCTTCAGACCTTCAAGCCAAGCTCCGCCGACAGCCGGGCTGTGACCCCTTTGATCAGGGGAATCAGCTCGGCCATTTTTTCCAGCGGCATGTACGGCACGGTGCTGGCGATGCTGATCGCCGCAACGATGCGCTTGCTCGCGTCACGAATCGGCGCCGCCACGCAGCGGATCGACGGTTCGTTATCTTCCAGATCGAAGGCGTAGCCACCGGCCACGTACTCGGTCATGCGCTGTTCAAGCTGTTCCCACGACTGCTGGGGATGCTGCGGCCAGAACTGACTTTTCCCACCCGCCGGCAGACTGATGTCGTACAGCCGCTGCCAATCCTGCGGCGAGTCATCCAGCATCAACGCCTTGCCGATCCCGGTGCGCGCCAGCGGCATACGATGGCCGACCCGCGAGCGCATTTCCGGGCCATTGCGCCCCGGATTCTTCAGCAGGTACAACACCTCGTCGCCTTCGCGAATGCCCAGATGCACGGTGTCGCCGGTCAACGCCGACAACTCGTCCAGATACGGCCCGGCCAGGTTCACCAGCGGCAATTCTTCGCGCGCCTGAAAACCCAGTTCGATCAGTTTCGGCCCCAGCAGATAACCGACTTGCGGCACCACGCGCAGGTAACGCTCGTCCACCAGGCAACTGGCCAGACGATGGGTCGTGCTCCGCGTGGTGCCGATCAGGCGGGCGATTTCCTTGAGATCGCGGGCGCCACTGGCGACGGCCTGCACCACACCCAACCCGCGAAGCAGGGTCTGAGTGCCGGTGGGCGCGGCGTCCTTGGCAGTTTTTGCGGCGTCTTCCTGCATATCCAGCCTTTAGCGTTGAGCGAGGGAACGGGCGGCATTATGGTCGCCCGATGCGCACGACTACAACTTGATGCGTTCGACCTAGCCCACCAGCCAGCCGCCGGGGGTCTGCATCGCGGCGTAGGTCGGGTGCATGTGGAGTCAGAGATAACTCACCACTCGGCAAAACTGCCATCGGCATGGCGCCAGATCGGGTTGCGCCAGCGATGGCCGACCGCCGCACGCTCGATCACGTATTCCTCGTTGATTTCGATGCCCAGCCCCGGGCCATTGGGGATTTTGACGAAGCCCTTGTCGTAATCGAACACCCGCGGATCCTTCACATAATCGAGCAGGTCATTGCTCTCGTTGTAATGGATGCCCAGGCTCTGCTCCTGGATAAACGCGTTGTAACAAACCGCGTCCAGTTGTAAACACGCCGCCAGCGCAATCGGCCCCAACGGGCAATGCAGCGCCAGCGCCACGTCATAGGCTTCGGCCATGTTGGCGATTTTGCGGGTTTCGGTGATGCCGCCAGCGTGCGACGCATCCGGCTGAATGATGTCGACGTAGCCTTCGCTCAACACGCGTTTAAAATCCCAGCGCGAGAACAGTCGCTCGCCAAGAGCAATCGGTGTGCTGGTCAGCGGCGCGAGTTCTTTCAGCGCTTCGTAGTTTTCGCTGAGTACTGGCTCTTCGATGAACATTAACTTGAACTGATCAAGCTCCTTCATCAGCACCTTGGCCATGGGTTTGTGCACCCGGCCGTGGAAGTCGACGCCGATGCCGACGTTCGGCCCGACCGCATCGCGCACGGCCGCAACATTGGCCAGCGCCAGCTCGACTTTGTCGAAGGAATCGAGGAACTGCAGCTCTTCAGTGCCGTTCATTTTCACGGCGGTGAAGCCACGGCTGACCGCTTCTTTCGCGGCGCGCGCAGTGTCTGCCGGCCGGTCGCCGCCGATCCACGAATACACGCGAATCTTGTCGCGCACCTGCCCACCCAGCAGATCGCTGACCGACACCCCGAGTGCCTTGCCCTTGATGTCCCACAGCGCCTGATCGATACCCGCCAGCGCGCTCATGTGGATCGCGCCGCCACGGTAGAAGCCGCCGCGATACAAAACTGTCCAGATGTCCTCGATGTTGCGTGGGTCTTTGCCGATCAGGTAGTCGGACAATTCCTCGACCGCCGCCGCCACGGTGTGTGCGCGGCCTTCGACCACGGGCTCGCCCCAACCGGTCACGCCCTCATCGGTTTCGATCTTGAGGAAGCACCAGCGCGGCGGCACGATGAAGGTAGTGAGTTTGGTGATTTTCATCTCTGCTCTCTTTTTGTAATGCAGCTCTTGTAGATGCAGCGCTCGCGGCGCCAAAAAGTCTTAGCGAAGCGCTTTCCAGGCAGCGACATAGGCCTTGGCATTGGCTGCTACTTGCTCAACGCTCATGCCCGGTTTGAACAGCCCGGAACCGAGGCCGAAACCCTTCACGCCTGCGTCGATAAACACCTGCATGTTGTCCGGGGTAATGCCGCCGACCGGCGCCAGAATCGTTCCGCTGGGCAACACCGCCAGCCAGGCTTTGACGACTGCCGGGCCCATCTGCTCGGCCGGGAACAGCTTGAGAATGTCCGCGCCCTCCTCCAGCGCCGCGAAGGCTTCGGTCGGCGTAGCAACACCCGGCGACAGAAACAATCCCGCCGCTTTCGCCGCGCGCAATACCTTGGCATCGCTGTGCGGCATGACGATCACCTGACCGCCCGCCTCCTTGACCAGTTCGACCTGTTCCGGCGTCAACACCGTGCCGGCCCCGATCAGGCAATCGGCAGGCAAGGTACTACGCAGGATGCGGATACTTTCGTACGGCGCAGGGGAATTCAGCGGCACTTCGATGACGCGAAATCCGGCGGCGTAAAGGACTTCTCCGATAGCGGCGGCTTCCTGCGGATGCAGGCCACGCAGAATTGCGATCAGACCGTTTTGCGCCAATGCTTGCTTGAGCATGTCAGGCCTCCAGTCAGGGTTAACGGGATGAGGAATCGATCAGTCCGGCGGCAACCGCCAGTCGCCACAAACCACGCTCGGTGGCTTGTTCGGCCAGCGTCACGCGAGCGAAGCCGCAAGCGTCGAGCGCGCGACTGTAGCGGGCGCACAATTGCGCGTTGCCGATAAGGATGATCGAAGGCAGATTCGGGTTGTTGCGTCGGCGCCGTTGCACAGCGGCAAGCGCCGCCAATTCATGGCCGATCAACAGGCCAGACAGATAATCCGGCTGTGCGCTGGGGCTGAGCTCGCCGGTCAGGCCAAGACTGCGGGCGCTGAAAAGGGTCGAAAGCACGCCGATCTCGCCGTCCGCCGACAGCGCCACTTGCACGCCAAGGTCGAATGCCTGCGCATCGAACGTTGAGCTGTGCTGTTGGGTGCGGCCAAGAATGCTGTGTTCGCTGAGCACGGCAAACACTTCACCGGTCATGAAGGTGTCGAAACGGGTGATGCAGCCGTCGTCAACTTCCACCCATTTCGAGTGGCTGCCCGGCAGGCCGATCAGCAGATCGGCGCCCTCTTCGACCGGCAGACTCTGCAGGACGCCGAGCACTTGAGTCTCTTCACCGCGCATCACATTCGGCAGCGCCGAACGCTGAATCACGCCCGGCACGATATGCACATCGACACCGCGAAGACTGCGCACGATTTGTAGGGAGTTTCCGAGATCGGCCACGTTGGCCGGCGTATCGCGGTAGGACGCTTCGCACCAGCCCTGAGCGCTGCCGACCATGCCACAGGCAATCACCGGCAGACCCGGCTGCGCATCGAGCCAGTCGCCGCACGCCTGGTCAAACGCCAACTCGAACCCGTCGGCACATTCGCGATCGTTGATGATGCGCGGGGTTGTCGGCAACTGCATGATCCCGGACGACAGCGAGCGCTGCTCCAGCACCCGACCACCCGCCGCGAGTTTGTAAGCACGTAATGAGGTCGTCCCCCAATCGAGCGCGATCAATTGCGCCAGCATCGCTTCACCTGTTTTGTTATTGGCAGTGAGTGCGACGGACTATAGACCTCCCAGAGACGAAATCTCAATATGTAATTTTGCGTCTCATATTATGGGATGCTTTCAATCCATGGGGTCCAGCGTTCCACTGGTTGCAGATTCTTGTTGAGGATGACTCGCAGCACTTCATGCTCGCTGGCTCCGACCTCATGGGTGCGACCTTCCTGATCAGTTATTCCAGGCTCCAGACGCCCATCTCCCCTGATGATGGTGTACGCCGCCAGAGGTGCAGGTGTTTCATCTACCTCGGAAACAAGCCGCAATTTCGTCTTGCTCGGCGCAAATGAGGCCAGCATCCCGGCGTAGGGCACATCACTGCACAGACCTAGACTATCGATCTGGTCATAGGCCGGAGACGCTTCATATCGCCAGCGCACAACGCACAGCGGAGCAAATGGCACCCACAAGCGCGGTTGATCGGAAGGTTTGAGCAATACCCGTGCAGGCGCCACCCGAGGATTCTCCACCGCAGCAATAAATCTCGACGTGGGCATGTACATAACTTTCGAGTAATAAGCCACGAACGGAAATGCAGTAATCACTACTTTGCAGGGAATGTATTGCTGCGGCTTGAGAAGTTGCACCAGTTCAACCGCTCTCACATCGTTATGGCCGTCGTTGATAGCGCGATTCTCCACCCTGATACTCGCGGACATCTCATACCGACGGTCGCCTTCGATCAAACGCATGCTGCTGACTGATCCCGAAGCTTGCAAAGCGATTTTGTGTTCGACGGAAAAGTCCAGATCACCATTCAATGAGCAGTGGATCGAGGTACCAATCTGACCTTGTCGTCCGTGATCGCGATACAAGTTGATCAGGTTCCGGTCTGCCGTGAACCGCAGATCGTAGTAAGAGGAAAAAGTGTTATTGACGGAGACAAACTCAAGCCGGGCCGGCGGAACGTCGAGATGCAGGCACGACGAACATAATAAAAACCCTCCCAGCAGCAGCCACTTGGAAACACGCAAATTCAACGTCCATCCCCCTGCGGCAGAACACGAGTAGTTTTTTTCAGAAACACGCAAAACTTAAAAAACATGCCTTGAATCAATGCCACATACTCTGCAGACAAAATAAATCACTCTTTAACACCGTATACGCGAAGCGACGGGAGCCGCACTCCAGAGATTGTGACAAGCCGAGAATCTAACAAACGCTATCTCCCTGGCGCTGGCGGAGCGCCCATTGCTCGAATTACACTTTCGACTGGCACATACATTACATTGGAAAAATATGTATCTATCATTGTTGCGCTGGCAAAAAACCTGCATGAAACATGGTCTTTTTTCGCCAATATTTGCTCTACTTCTACCGGGCTCAAATCTCTCTCACTACTGCCATTCGCTATTTTCTCACTGAAAACCATTCGCGAAATGAAATCAAACCTCGCCCCACTGGTATCTCTTCTGACTCCACCATCCATAAAATATCTCATTTTATGATTCTCATTAAAATCCTCGTCATCCTCCAAAGCGCAGAGCAAACCGATGCCAATCAATGATTTATAAGTCCCTTTAATGTCGACATCTGAAGAAAAGTACAGATCATACAAAGCGGTCTCACCAACTCGTTCTATTTTTGCGAACTTAAGATTAGCGGGAGGTTTATCTTGTTTGAATGCACAACCTACGAGCACTATCAAAAACAGAGACAACAAAATTCTCGAGATCATCAAATTTCGCCTCTAAAATGTTTGTTGAGTGAGTTAATAATGTAACGCAAGGCTGATTTCTCATCCGCCAGCACGGTCGTAAACATTATATCCGCTGACTCGTGATTCACATCCATTATGCAGTTTACATTAGGGCCGCTTTCCAATAGCCATTGCTCACCAATCCCGGCGATCCAGTCTGACATATCAGAATCCGAGGACTTCGCAAGAATATTTATCCACAACCCGGCATTTGGCTGAGGTGTATCAGGATAAATATTAGAGATACTTCCAACCAGCGCACCTTTTCCGACTGGGTCTAGGGTAACCAAGACCCTAACGGAATAACCCATTTGAGTAAGCAGGCTGGATAAGTGTGCTCCATTCCATCCGCCGAGACTATGTCCAACGATGTAAACAGCGTCATTTTTACAGAGTGCGCTTAAAACATTCGCGTTGATATTTTCCTCGCCGATTACTTCATTGTATCCAAGGTGATAAGAGGTAACACCGGCTGCCCAATTCGCGAGCTTTACGGAATCGGTAAAAGGTTTTCTAGCACGATTCACGTTATATTTCGGACCAAAACCGTAGTAACTTTCTTTATCACCTGCCCCTCCGATAAAAAAAGCAACTGCCCGCCGCATGTATTTAAATTCTTTAATCGCCTCATCTGTTGGGCAGGTGAGCGTATGCGAACCAAGATTTTTTTTGCTGTCGTCCATAGCCGTGTTATCCGCTCCCACTGCGATCACTCCGCAAACAGTTGAATGGTTTCAGCAAGATGGGAGCTGACCGCATGTGTAAATCCGGCCGCATCGGTTACGCCGTGTTCTTCACTGCCATCTCCACGTTTGATTGTGTATGGATGATTGGCGACAGGTTCACCTGAGAACTCATCGACCAGCCGCATCTTGTCCGTGAAATGCACCGGCATCGGCAACAACCCACTAAACGCCGCCCCTCCGCCGCTCTGGCCAATAATCACCGTCCCCGAACCACCGACCACGACGTTGCCGTGGCCTCCGGTGCTGTCGAGCATGGCGGCGTTCAGGCCGTTGATGAATACGGTGCCGGAGACGGCGCCGGTGATCGGGCTGCCGCAGGCCGATTTATCGGTCATGCGCGCGGCGGCGAGGCCGTCGAAGAATACGTCGGGCGAGCCTGAGACGATCGGGTTGTTGCCATGGCCTGGCAATGGGCATGCGGTCGGGTCGGTGACGCGTGCTGCGGGTTTACCACTCAATTCAAAGCTCCTTGCTTCAGAGGTTCCGGGGACGGCTGGTAGATGTCGACGTCGGTCGCGGCGAAGCGCCAGCGGTTGTCGACAGGGTCGAACAGCGCGTGACGATGCTCACTGTTCGGGGATGGGGTGAACTGCAGTTGTTGCCAGGCTTGCTCGGCATGCCACGCCAGTTCGGAAGGCGCGGCATCGTCGAGTTGGTTGAGCCAGGTGTTGTAGCTGATCAACTGATTGCGCTCGTAGGTGGTTTGCAACAGCTCGGTCATTTGCGCGCCGAGATCCAGATGATGCTCAGGCGTCCAGCGTCCAATCTCGGAATAGACGTACCAGCCCATCGGCGACAGCGCGCCTTTGTGCAATAACGATTGACCTGCTGGCGCAACAAATCCGCAGCACACGTGCAGGGTCAGCCAGCCTTGATGGGCGTCGAGAAACGGATTGGGGTCGAAGGTGCGCAGCGGAATCACGCGATAAGCTTCGAACCCGGCGCCGCGTGCCATCAACTCGGCGTCGAGCCGCGAGACAAACGCGCGAATGGCTATGCCGCCCATACGATTGACCGTACACAGAATGTCCACCGGTTGGCGACTGGGGTTGTCGCTCGATCCGAGGTTTTTCACCAGACCGTACAGACGCATTGTCGCCCGGAGTCCGCTCATCGCCGGTCACTCGTTGACGCGGCGAAGGCTCCACGGGCGTGGAGAATTGTTGCCAGAGGCATTGCAGGTGTCGTCCATGAGCGCGCAAAAATGCGCGCGTAGAATGCCGGACTAGAGCCTCGCCGACAATCGAATAAATCTCAGAGTGCCATCATCGTCACTGGCCCTCGGCGAACTCGCGCAACACCTTGCCGTCCATGCGATAGCGCACCCATTCTTCCTGCGGTTGGGCGCCGAGGGATTTGTAGAATTCGATGGCCGGGGTGTTCCAGTCCAGCACGCTCCATTCGAAGCGCCCGCAGTCGTTGGCGCAGGCGATTTTCGCCAGTTGCCGCAGCAGGGTTTTGCCGGCGCCGCCGCCGCGTTGTTCGGGGGTGATGTAGAGGTCTTCGAGGTACAGGCAGTTGCTGCCGAGCCACGTCGAATAGCTGAAGAAGAACACCGCGAAACCGATCGGCATACCATCGCGCAGGCAGATCAGGCCGTGAGCGGTGGCGCCTTCGCCGAACAGGCTGCGTTCGATGTCGGCGACGCTGGCGATGACTTCGTGACGCGCCTTTTCGAAATCCGCCAGTTCAGTGATGAAGGCGAGGATTTGCGGTGCATCGCTGGGGGTCGCCGGGCGGATCTCGATCGTCATGGACGGGCCTTGTCGGAAAATGGAAAACGCCATACTAAGGCCGCGCGCGGTGCTCGTCACATGGCAACGCACAGATTAGGCTAGCGCCGTCGACAATTTGAAAGGATGCGCATGAACACTTCCGCCTTCGCGCCACTGGAGAGCCTCGCTGCCGAGTTGCTGCCGCATGCTTTGGAGCCTTCCGAGGATGGCGCTCACGATCTGTCCCATCTGCAACGGGTGTGGCACAACGTGCGCACTTTGCAGGCCGAAGAAGGTGGCGACCTTCAGGTGCTGCTGGCGGCGGTGTTGCTGCATGACTGTGTGGCGGTGGAGAAAAACTCGCCGCTGCGCTCACAGGCATCGCGACTGGCAGCGGAAAAAGCGGCCGTCGTCCTCGCGGGGTTGGACTGGTCTTCGGCAAAAATCAGCGCGGTGACTCACGCCATCGAAGCCCACAGCTTCTCCGCCAACATCACCCCGGTGACACTCGAAGCGCGGCTGATGCAAGACGCCGACCGCCTCGACTCGCTGGGCATGCTTGGAGTGGCGCGCACTTTCTACATTGCCGGGCGTATGGGTAGCGCGCTGTACGACCCGGTTGATCCCGAAGCTAGGCAACGCGACTACGACGATAAGCGCTTTTGCCTCGATCATTTCCAGACCAAGTTGCTGCACCTCGCCGACGGTTTCCAGACGGATGCCGGCCGGCGTCTGGCGCAGATCCGCCATCAGCGTTTGAAGGGTTTCATGGAGCAGTTCAAAGAAGAAATCGGCATCACACCCACACCACCGCAATAGACCGTTCGTCGCTCATCCGGCACCAATTCCGCGCGAGGGCTGACCAATCAAGGGTAAGGATTCCAATCACTGGAGATACCCTATGATCTCGTCAAGGTTGACTGCTCTCGTATTTGCCACTTTGCTCAGTCCGGCAGTTTTTGCCGCCTCCACTACCGCAGCAGGTACCGGCCCTACCGACCCTGTCACCACGCCACGCGCACCCGCCATTAACAGTGCCCCCGGGATGAATACCGACGGCTCGGGCGTGCCGGTGATCAATCAGCCGCCCGCCACTGGCACCGATCCGCGCACCCAAGGTGCCGACCCGGGCCGGCAGGGCGGAATGAATACGCCCGACTCCCCAGCGACTCCGGATAACGCCGGCCCCGGCATCGGCTCGAAAACCACCACCGGTGGCTCCGGCTCCGAAGGCGGCAGTCAGTAGTTGCAACACGCTCGTAGTCCTTATCCACATCCATGAAAGAGGTAACCATGAACGTCGATAAAAACCTGGAAAAAGAAGTGCTCACCCGTCTGCTGCACGCTCACCCAAGTGGGCTGGGCAAGGAAGTGCTGGACAATTACCGCGGCGAAAAAGTCGTGGCCAGCGCCCTCGCCTCGCTGCAGGATCGCGGACTGATTCATCATGGTCATGTGACCTGTAACGAGGCCGGCGAGCACTCGTTGAATTTGCCGATCAAGTTGAGTGCTGCTGGGGTTGAGGCGGCTCGCAAGCTCGACAGTTAAGTTAGTTACTGGGTGGGGCTGATGGCCCCATCGCGGGCAAGCCCGCTCCCACAGGATTTGCGGTGTTCACTTCATTTGTGTTCACGCAGAAACCTGTGGGAGCGGGCTTGCCCGCGATAGCGAGGGTTCAGACGCCAGAAGACTCACGGATCAACGCATCGACTTCAGCCGTTGCCGGCGAAGTGGCAGGCCCCCAGCGAGTCACCGCCAACGCAGCCGCCGCATTCGCTCGCCGCGCCGCATCTACCGCCGACAACCCGTGCGCTAAACCGGCCAGAAACACTCCGGCATGCGCGTCACCGGCGCCATTGCTGTCCACCGCTGTCACTTTGAAGCCCGGCACATGCGTGCGCTCGCCGCGCTGATGAATCCAGCAACCCTGTGGCCCGTCACGCACCACCATCAAAACATTTTCCGCTAGATGATCAGCCAGTCGATCCAGCGCGCTCGCAATGTCCGCCGCCCCGGTAAAGCGCAGCGCCTCAACACTATTACTCGTCCACACATCGATGCGCGGCAACAACGCCTGCATCAACGGTGAATCCGGAGACTCCACAAGCGGCCCCGGATCGAAAACCACGTTGATCGTGGTCTGCAGCCCCAACGTCCAATCCAACAAGGCTTGAGCCTTGCCCTCGTGCAGCAGGCTGTAGCCGCTCAGATAAACGTAGTCGCCAGCCTCGGCCGGCACACTGTTCAAGTCTGCGACGCTGACCTCACCCTCGGCGCCGATGTAGGAAATAAAGCTGCGCTCGGCCGACGCATCGGTCAGCGCGACGCACAAACCGGTGTCGCGCTGCGCAGGTTGTGCGATGCCGATCTGGATGCCCTCAGCGTTCATCGCCTCACGCGCCAGATCGCCGAAACGGCCATTGCCATGGCGGCCCAGATAGACCACCGACAAGCCATTACGCGCCGCTGCCGCCATCACATTGAAGCCGCCGCCGGCTTCGAAACTGGCTGATTGCGCTAGCACATCGCCGCCGATCTGCGGCAGTGCATCCACCGCCATGACCAGGTCGATGATGACCTGGCCGGTATGCAACATCTTAGGCATGAGCGTTCTCGACCTGCGCGGCGCGGCGATCTTTCGCGCCGCCGAGTACCCAATAAAGTCCGCCGGCGACCACAAACGTCACGATCCAGCCGAGGCCGTTATGCCCAAGCCACGAGTCGGACAGAAAGCCTTTGAACCAGACGTTCTCGGCAGTGGTGCCGATGGTGGTGAAACTGAAACCAAGCACGATCGCAATCGCCCACGCGCCGAATGCGCGCCACTCGATGCCGCCGCGATACCAATAGGCGCTGCTCGGGCTGACGTCGAGCAAGTCTTTCGGGCTGTAGTAATGGCGGTGAATCAGGTCGACGACGAAGATACCGACCCATGCGGTAATCGGCACCGCCAGCAGCGAAATGAAGGTAATGAACGGGCCGTAGAAACTGTCAGCGATCAGCATGAAATAAATCGAACCGGCGAAAATTGCAACGATGTCGACCACCACTGCGTACACCCGTTTTACTTTCAAACCGAGGGTCAGCGTGGTCAAACCGGCGGAGTACACCGACAGGTTGTTCGACAGCAGCAGGCCACCGAATGCGGTGATCAGATACGGCACCGCCATCCACGTCGGCAGCATGTCGCGGATTGCCACGATCGGATCGGTGGCCGACGCCAGATCGTTGTTGCCCACCGACAACAAACCGCCGAGGGTGATCAGCAACACCAGCGGAATCCCCGCGCCGAACGCCGCCGAAGCCACCAGCCGCACAGCCTTGACGCTGCGATGCTGATAGCGCGACATGTCGGCGCCAGCGTTGGCCCAACCGATCCCGGTGCCGGCAGCCATGGTGCCGATGCCGATGATCATCGCGCTCATCGGTGCCGGGGTGGCGTTGAACACCGCGCTCCAGTCGATGGTCGCGCAGAGGAATCCGCCGACCAACAGGTTCAGCGCGCCGAACACGTAGGTCGCCCACTTCTGGATCACCAGCAAAGTCGCGTGGCCGAGGCCGGAAACGGCCAACGTCAGCAGCACGAAAATCGCGATGAACAGCAGCGTCAAGGCCGGCGCACTTTTCGCTTCGACCGGCGAGCCGAACAGGATCGAGCACAGCGACAGCAGCACGAACGCGGCAGTGGTTGTGTTGACGGTTTCCCAGCCCAGGCGTGACATCAGCGAGACCAGCGTCGGGCCGATATTGCCGCGCACGCCGAAGATCGCTCGCGACAGGGTCAGGCTCGGCGCACGGCCACGACGACCGGCAATCGAGATGATGCCGACCACCGCAAACGAACCGGCAGCACCGATGATCGCGACGATGATCGCCTGCCAGATCGCCAGCCCGCGAAACGCCACCAACGTGGCGCCCAGCGGCAGGCCGAGGATGGAAATGTTCGCTGCAAACCAGACCCAGAACAGTTGCAGCGGATGCCCGTTGCACTCGTTTTCCGGCACCGGTTCGATGCCACGGGTTTCCAGTTGCCCGGCGCTTTGCCCGGCGTTCAATGAACTCATGAAAATGCTCCTGTTGCCATTTTTGTGGTTGTGGGCAAGACAGATTTGCCGTGTGGCGGGCTGCGCTCAACGCAGCGTGAGGAGTCCTCTCACCAAGGGTTCCAGGTGCAGATCGTTCACGGTTTTCACCGTGTCGAGCATCTCGGCAGGCCAACTCTCAAGACCCAGGCAGGCCCCAAGCATTGCACCGAGAATCGCCGCGATGGTGTCAGTGTCGCCCCCCAGGCTGGCGGCCATGCACAGTGCATCAAACGCGCTCATTTCACCGACCGCGACTTGCTGCGCGAGGGCGAACGAAACCACTACCGATTCCTGCGACGCCACCGACGTGCCGATGACGTTGTAGAGCAGATCTGCCAGCAAGGCCTGATCACTATCGACGCTGATAGTGCGCGCCCAACTGATGCGCGAAGCGATGCGCCCACCGGCGACCCAATGCCCGTGGGCTTCGGCTTGCTGAGCGATCTGCTGACCAAGGTTCAGCGCCTCGCCCAGATCCATGCCATTGATACCGGCCGAGACCACTGCCGCGACCGCCGCCGCGCTGGAAATGCCCAGCGTGGTGTTATGGGTGACCTGGCAGGCCTGCACCACGGCAGCAATGAAACGCTCGGGATCAGCAACATCCGAGGCGATGCCCACTGGGGTGATGCGCATCGCCGCGCCGTTGGTAGTGCCATAGCGCCCGGCCTCTTGCGGCGAGTGGCCGGCGAGGATCATTTCGATGGCACGTTTGGTCGAGGGGCCGAGCAAATCCTGCGATCCTTTGGCCTGCATCGCGGCTTCCCATTCGATCAGCCGTTGCGCGAGGATCGCCGGTTCGATCTGCCCATTGCCCTCAACCAGCAACTGGCCAACCAGAATCGCCTGTTCGGTATCATCGGTGATCGAGCCTTTGGGCATATTCGCGGCGATCGGTTGCAAGGGACCTGCGTCTTGCAGATCGGTGATCTGGCCGAAGCGCTGTTTGATCGTTTCACGGCTTAGCGATTGGGTCGGCATGCCCAGCGCATCACCGAGGGCCAGGCCATAAAACGCACCGAGGGCACGGTTGAGCGCAGTCATCTCGATTCTCCAAATTGCAGGTGCATGCGGAAATGCACTGGGTCGAGCAGGCTTTCGACCTGTTCCATGAAACGGTTTTGTCGGTCGTAGGTGGTGCGCAGCGTTTTAAGGAACACCGTGCCTTGCGCGCGACCAAGCAGTTGCGCATCTTCGGAATTCAGCGGCTCGGCGCTGATCCATTGATCGCCGCGTTCGCCAACGTAGCCGTAAGCGGCCAGGGTGATGGTCAGGGAGTTATCGATCAGGCCCACGCGCGGCAGGCTTTCCAGGCCGCCAGTCGCAGGCATCAAAGAGCGTTCGAGGGACACCAGCGTGCCGTCGTTCGAACGGCGGCGACGTTCCAGAAGTATGAATTGGTCGGAGCCGAACACCGCCAGCAGATCGCTGCGAGTCACGGCTTCGAGCCGCAGCACCTCGGTGTTGATCAGCACCCCGGTATCGGCCAGCGCTTGCGCCCAACCACTTTGCTGGTCGAGCACCACGCCGTCGAAGGTGACAATCGAGCCCACGCCACTTTGCGTGGCGATGTACTTGCGCCGCTTCAGCTCGGCCAATGCTTCACGCAAGGTGCCACGGCTGACCTTGAATTCTTGAGCCAACTGATGCTCGCCGGGCAACAGAAAACCGTCCTCCATCAGGCCGCTTTCGATGCGCCGGACGAGTTCGTCGACCACCCGTTGTTTCTTGTCAAATCGTACCTGTCTAATCATGTACAAAGTGATAACTGAAACGGGGTTGTTTGGGCAAGTGATATTTTTTGGGAGTGATCACCCTCACCCTAGCCCTCTCCCAGTGGGAGAGGGGACTGACCGCGGAGTTCTTTTGAGCTACATCGACCTGAAATATCGAGTCGAACTCAGGCTTTGAACAGCATGGAGATCTGCTCCCTTTCCCCCTCTCCCTTTGGGAGAGGGCTGGGGTGAGGGTAGCTTTTGACTTTAGCGTTGCTTGAGTCGGTCAATAACCACAGCCAACAACAAAATCGACCCACGAATCACATACTGATAAAACGTATCAATGTTCTTCAAATTCATCGCATTCTCGATGATCGCCAGAATCAACACCCCGGCAATCACATGCCGGATCATGCCGATCCCGCCACTCAGCGACACCCCACCCAACACGCAAGCGGAAATCACCGTCAGCTCGAAGCCCTGACCAATCATCGGCTGCCCGGAGGTCATGCGCGACGCCAGAATCACCCCCGCCAACGCACCGATCAGACCATGCACGGCGAAGATGATGATCTTGGTCCGATCAACATTCACACCCGCCAGCAACGCTGCTTCCTGGTTACCGCCGATGGCCATGGTGTTGCGCCCGTAGGTGGTGTAATTCAACAGCCAGCCGAAAAACAGGAAGCACACGATGGTGATCAGGATAGGCACCGGCACACCGAACAACTGGCCGTTACCAAACACGAAAAACGATTCCTGCGACACGCCGACCGCTTTGCCGTTAGCGAAGATGTAAGCCAGACCGCGCACGATCTGCATGGTCGCCAAGGTTGTGATCAGCGCATTGACCCGCAATTTGGCGATCACAATCCCGTTGATCAGCCCGACAATCAGGCCCATCGCCAGCGCTGCGCTGACGCCGAGAAACACGCTGTCGGTGTCACGCATCACCACTGCCGCGACCACGCCGGCGCAGGCAATCACCGAACCGACCGACAAGTCGAAATGCCCCGATGCCAGGCAATACAACATGGTGCACGCAGCGATGCCGGTGGTGGAGATCGCCAGACCCAAACCGCGCATGTTCAGCGGCGACAGGAAGTTGTCGATCAGCAAGGTGCAGGCGACAAAGATGCCGACCGCCGCCAGCAGCATCACCCAGTCATCGAGGAAGCGGCGCATGTCCAGAGGCTTGCGTTCGGTCGGCAGGGTTTCGTTTTGGGTTGTCATCATAGTCACCTCTCAGTTCGCCACGCCGTCAGCGCGGTGGCGCGGCAAAGCCAGTTGCAGCAGGTTGGATTCGTTGGCCTGGTCGCGGCTGACTTCGCCGCTCAGGGCGCCTTCGCAGAGCACCAGAATGCGGTCGGAAATACCCATGACTTCCATCAGGTCGCTGGACACCACGATCACTGAAATGCCGTCGGCGGCCAGGTTATGGATGATCTGGTAAATCTCGGCTTTGGCACCGATGTCGATGCCGCGCGTCGGCTCGTCGAGCAGCAGGACTTTCATCGGCATCGACAGCCAGCGACCGAGAATGGCCTTCTGCTGATTGCCGCCGGAAAGAAACTTGATCTGCTGGCCGGCGTGCGGGGTTTTGACTTTCAGCGCCTTGATCTGCTTGTCGGCGTTGGTCTTTTCCCAGAGTCCGCGCAGCAGGCAACCGAGGCCCGAATGCGCGCCGCGCGCACTGATGTTGATGTTCTCGGCGACACTCGCCAGCGGAATAATCCCTTCCTTTTTGCGATCTTCGGGGCACAGCAGAATTCCGGCGGCAATCGCATCACGCGGTGAACGCAATTTCAGTTCATGCCCGCGCAATTCCAGCCGCCCGGCGCTGTGACGCTCCAGACCACTGAGCAGGCGGAACAGCTCGGTGCGCCCGGCCCCGACCAGTCCGAACAGACCAAGAATCTCGCCTTTGTGCGCATCGAAGCTGATCGGTTTGCGCAGGCCCGGGCCAAGCAATCCGTCGACCCGCAGTGCAACGGCGCCGCGCGGGCGGCTGCGGTAATCGTAGATGTCCTGAATGTCGCGCCCGACCATGCAGGTCACCAGTTGATCGTGGGTCAACTGGCTCATGTCGTCGAAGGTGCGCACGTAACGCCCGTCCTTGAACACCGTCACCGCGTCGCAGATGCGGAACACTTCTTCCATGCGATGCGAGACGTAGAGCACGACTTTGCCTTCGTCACGCAGGCGGCCGATGATCGCCATCAAACGATCGATCTCGCGTGCCGAGAGGCTGCTGGTCGGTTCGTCGAAGGCGATTACATGCGCGCCACGCGACAGCGCTTTGGCGATTTCCACCAACTGGCGCTGGCCGAGCGACAGGCGCCCGACTTTAGTCTGCGGGTCGATTTCATCCGCCAAGCCTTTGAGGCAGTCCAAGGCTTGCTGGCGCAGCAAGCCGCGATTGATCAGGCCGAAACTTGCCGGCAAGTGACCGAGAAACAGGTTCTCGGCCACGGTCATTTCCGGCACCAGATGCAGTTCCTGGTGAATCACCGCCACGCCGCTGCCGATGCTGTCAGCGGTGGACTTGAAGGCCATGGTCTGCTCGCCGATCTGCAACTCGCCGGTGCTTGGAATGTAAGCGCCGCCGAGGATTTTCAGCAGGGTCGATTTGCCGGCGCCGTTCTCGCCCATCAAGGCATGGACCTGTCCGGGATGCGCGACGAAGCTGATGCCGTCCAGCGCTTTCACGCCGGGAAAGCTTTTGCCAATCCCGTTGAAGCGCAGACTGCCGGCCGCGTTGTGTTGTTGTACTTTTACTTGCGCGTGCATTTAAGCCACCTCAATCAAACGGCCCGGTTGCCCGGGCTGTTATTGCGTCAGTTCCACAAGCCGATTTTTTCCAGCTCTTGCTTGAAGTTCTCGCGGGTGATCAGGGTGACGTCGTCCATCGCGGTGTATTTCGGTGGCTCTTTGCCGGTGGTGACCCACTCGTACATCATCTCGGCAGTCTTGTAGCCTTCGATGTGCGGGCTTGGCAGCATCGAGCCGAAGAAGCCGCTGTTAGGCTTTTTCAACTCGCCGATGGCGTCGGTGCCGTTGATGCCGATACCGATCACATTAGCTGCGGCAAACCCGGCGGCTTCAGTGGCGCGCACGCCGCCGAGTACGGTGTTGTCGTTCATGCCGCCGATGATCAGGTTTTTCGCGGCGCTCGGCAGTTTCACCAGCGCCGAGTTGGTGGCGTCCATGCTGCCCGGCACGTCGAGGGTTTTCAGGGCGGCGAACAGAATGTGCTCTTTAGGCATGCCGGCGTCTTCCAGCGCTTTCACCGAACCGTCGGTGCGCTTCTTGCCAGTGTCGAGTTCATTGTAGGTATTCACTACCGCGTAGGTGTCTTTCCAGTCCCAGTTACGCTTTTTCGCTTCGGCAGCCATGGCGGCGCCCTGCTTCTGGCCGACTTCATACGCCGCCATGCCGAGATACGGCACGTCTTCCATGAACTTGCCGTTGGCGTCGACGAAACGGTCGTCGACGGCAATCACTTTCAGGTCATTGAGCTTGGCTTTCGCCATGATCGCCGGGCCGAGGGACACGTCCGGCGGGCAGATCACGAAGCCTTTGGCGCCGTTGGCCGCAAGGCTGTCGATGGCCGACAGGGTTTTCTCGCCGTCAGGCACGGCGATCTTGATCAGTTCGAAGCCCCTGTCCTTGGCGGCTTTCTCGGCGAAAGCCCACTCGGTCTGGAACCACGGCTCTTCTGCCTGTTTGACTAGAAAACCGATTTTCACGGCTTCGGCGGCCAGCAGCGAACTGCTCAGGCTGAACGCAGTGACCGCCAGCGCGGTACTGCACAGGGTACGAATCCCGAAACGACGTTTCATAAGCAGACTCCTTGTTATTTTTTTTGAGCGTTATTTGAAAAGCGTTAAAGCGGTTGAGCTGTTTTCTATGGATCATCAGGACAATAGTCATATCGTATGATGATTGGATTTCAGGCGGATTTTTGCGCCGGAAACCGCTTTGTTTCAGTCCAGAGAACGACAAAAACCGGGCATCTGCCGATGTCCGGTTTTAGGGATTTTGCGAAGGAACAGACAAACATGCCACGCGACAAGCGAGGCAAACGCGGCACGGCACTGGCATGGAACGCTGACTCCGCTACGGAGTGCGTTGAAGATCTGCTGCATCACTTCACCTGTTTTGTTCTTTTTAAGTGTGAATGCGTGTTACTGCTGGAGCCGACTATAAACCCGACCACCAAATAATCTCAATATATAATTTTCCATCCCATATTTTGGGATTCAACCTGAAAAACGCGTACAGAGTTTTCCTGCAACATCGACCTGCATCGACAGCACTGCGCCGTCCAATGGATGGTTGTGCGGACTTTTTGCGCTGGTGATGTACAGGGTTTTCAGGTCTTCGCCGCCGAAAACACAACTGGTCGGGCGGCTGATCGGCAGATCAATCTTGCGCTCGACCTGGCCATCCGGCGTCAGGCGCAGCAGACAACTGCCGTCCCATCGGGCGTTCCACACGTAACCTTCGGCATCGATCGCCGAGCCATCCGGGCCACCCTGCTGATCGGGGCCGTACCAGATGTTGGCGCTGTCGAGATTGCCATCGGTGTGGATGAAGTAGCGGTACAGCGTGCTGTCGAGGCTGTCACCGAACAACAGCGTAGTGCCGTCGTCGCTCCACAGCAGCGTATTGGGAATGCCCAGATTGCGCAGCAACGGCGTGACGCGCGCGTCCGGATCAATGCGGAACAGACCACCGGAGCGACGGGTGATCGGCAGATCTTCGCCGTCATCGCCGATGTTGTTTTGCATGGTGCCCAACCACAGCCGACCTAGCGGATCGCAGCGTGCTTCGTTGGGACGGTTGCCGGGTTGCGGGTCGGCGACGCACAACAGCGTCAGCTGTGGTTCGAGGCCAGGCGAGTCGAGATCGAGGCGATACACGCCGCTGCTCAGAGTGACCAGCGCATCGCCACTGGCGCACGGAATGAACGCCGAAACGTGCTCGGGCATCTGCCAGATCTGCACGTTCTGGCCGATCAACCGCAGCGCCTGCTGGCCGGCGATATCCACCCAGTACAGCGCCTGAGTCGGCGCGTCCCAGAACGGGCCTTCACCGAGTTGCGCCCGGTGCTGGGTAACGGCAGTCCACGTCATGCAATGTCCTCTCTTGTTGTTTGTGCCGGGTCAGCTGGCTTTTTTGTCGGCCATGACCTGCGGGTAGAAGCGTTTGATCGCCAGGTCGGCGTTGTCGATCAGGGTCATGCACGCCCACACGCCACGCGCGGCATCACGGGCGGCAATGGCGTCGGCCATGTCTTTGTGGATTGGCAGGGTGCGGCGTAGTTCGTCGGGGTCGGCGGCGGAGACCTCGAAGGACACCGCCAGCAGCGCACCGAGGGCCGGGACCATTTGCTCGATGAATTGGTTGTGGCTGGCGGCAAGAATGCATTCGTGGAAGAACTGGTCGGCGCGGTTGTAATCAACGCCGCTGTCCACCGCCCGCTCCAGCGCGTTATAGGCTTGCTGCACGGCTTGGACCTGTTCGACGGTCGCGCGCTCGCAGGCCCAGCGCACCGCCATCGGTTCGATGGTGCGGCGCAGGTCGAGCAGGTCATCGACGAAATTTTCCGGCAGACCGCTGCGTGACAACCAGCCCACCACTTGCGGGTCGAACAGGTTCCAGCGCTTGATCGGCAGCACGCGGGTGCCGACTTTCGGCCCGACTTCGAGCATGCCTTTGGCCACCAGGGTTTTGATGGCTTCGCGGATCACGGTGCGGCTGACGCCGAGCTGTTCGCCCAGATCCGCCTCGACCTTGATCGCCTGCCCAGGCTTTACCTGGCCAGCAGCAATCCAGGCGCCGAGCCAGTCGACCGTCGAAGCGTGGAAGCTGTTGGACATGGACACCTCAAAGCCGTATGCGATTGCTGTCCACGCTAATCATCATACGATTGAGAGTCAAATTGGATTTTTGCGTTTACGGCTCAAGACCGATAGGGAAAAACTCACCGCCGCTCCACACGCCGAGCCAGCGCTGACCGTCGATCTCGCGGCTGACCGCCAGTTCCACCAACTGATAGAACACGTTGCGGTGGATCAGCGCTTCGAGGTTGGTGCGCACATGCACGTAGGGTGCAGGCTCTTGAGTGGTCGGATCAATCTCGACGCGGATCGGATGTTCGGCGCCGGCCTCGGTGGTTTCATCGACGTTGGTGGTGAAGCGCAACAGCTGCGCCTCGCCCTCGCCTTCCACCTCGACGGTAACCGCCACGAATGGCGCATCGTCGACCTTGATCCCGACTTTCTCCACCGGAGTAATCAGGAAATAGTCATCGCCATCGCGGCGGATGATGGTGGAGAACAGCTTGACCATCGGCTTGCGCCCGATCGGCGTGCCCAGGTAATACCAAGTGCCGTCGCGGGCGATGCGCATGTCGATGTCGCCGCAGAAGTCCGGGTTCCACAAGTGCACCGGCGGCAAGCCTTTGGTCTTGGGAATCTGTCCCAGCAGGTCATTGGCTTTTTGCGGGCCACTCATGGCGTTCTCCTTGGTTTATTGGTTGCCGATACCCAGCAGACTACGCGCGTATTGCGCCAGAGGCGGGCCGATCAGGTCTTCCGGCTTGCTGTCGTGGAACGTCAGTAAACCGCCACGACTCTTGATCCGTGCAGTATCGATCAAATACTGGGTGCTGGTCTCGATCAACATGATTTGAATCACGCCGCCATCGATACCGAGACGATCCACCGCCTCTTGATCGAGCCACTCATCGGAGTTGCCGATACGGTCGTCAGCCTTGGCGAAACGCGTGTACAGCAGATAGTGCGCGCCAGCATCACGAGCTTCGCCCATCGCCTGATCGAGGCCTTCCGGCGCACGCGCGCGACGCACCATCGGGAAGTATTCGACAAAGCCTTTGAAGGCTTCTTCGGCGACCACGTTAGGTCGCGGGTAGGAACCACCTGGCGGCGCGAACGCACCTTGAGCGATGTAGATGAACGAGTCCGCCTGAATGCGGAAATTGTTCACGCGGCGGCTATCGCTATGATCGAGCAGACCGGCGTCGCTCATCTGGTAGCGAGTACCTTCGGCCATATCACTGACAGTCATGCAGCCGCCAAGCGCCAAAACGGCCAGCAGCAAAACCAGACTACGCATCCTAATCCTCCAGAGGCCGGTGACGGAAAACCGGCGAATGGGCGTTGGATGCAGCTTTTGCGCCAGCTCGGGATTTCTGGCGAATGATGGATCGCCTTCGCGAGCAAGCTCGCTCCCACATTTGGAATGCGTTCAACCTGTGGGAGCTAGCCTGCTGGCGATGAGGGATGTTCAGCCGCCGATGATTTTCATGACAGTCGCGCCGCCCGAGAACGCCACTTCCTGCTTGTCGCCCAACGCTTTGACCAGCAAACGCTGGAGCGCCGGCAACGCCTGATGGCGCGGCTTGTCGAGCAGATCGCCGACATAGTGACGATTGCTCGACGACAGACAGCCATGCAACCAACCGGTAGACGACAGACGCAGTCGTGAGCACGTCCGGCAGAACGGCACGCTCTCATTCGCGATCACGCCAAAATGGCCGACACCCGGGATCGCATAACGCACCGCCGTGGCATCCACCGGCGCATCGGCTTGCGCATACTCGTAGCGCTCGCCGATCAGGCTGAGCAATTGCTGGAGGCTGACGAACTGTTGCAGGAACGCATTGGAATCGCTGGCCAGATGGCCCATGCGCATCAACTCGATGAAGCGCAACTCGTAACCGCGCTCAAGGCAGTACTCGAGCAGCGGCATCACCTGGTCGAGGTTCTGCCCGCGCAACGGCACCATGTTGACCTTCATCTTCAGCCCGGCCGCTGCAGCCTGGTCCATGCCATCCAGCACAGTCGCCAGATCACCGCCACGGGCGATGCTGCGGAACGCGCCGGCATCCAGGGTATCGAGGGAAACGTTGATCCGGCGCAGACCGGCATCCACCAGCAGCGGAAGTTTTTTCGCGAGCAATTGGCCGTTGGTGGTCAGACTGATGTCTTCCAGGCCCATTTGCCCGACGGCGGTCATGAAGGTTTCGAGTTTGGGACTGACCAGCGGCTCGCCGCCGGTGATGCGCAGGCGATCAATGCCAGCGGCTTCGATCAGATAGGCCACGCCGCGCGCCATGGCCTCGGCCGACAGTTCATCCTGCGCAGCCACCAGCCGCTTGCCGTTGGGCACGCAGTAGGTACAAGCGTAATTGCAGGCTGAGGTCAGACTGATCCGCAAATTGCGAAAACGCCTGCCTTGACGGTCAACGATCATGAAGCACTCCGGCGGAAGGGAATCGAGCCGCTAAAACTTGACTCAGAATTCAAGTTTTCGCAAGCCCTATGCCTGAGTATATTCCTGCGGTACTGCGCCATGTAGCGAAAACATGGCGCAATCAGGCGGCTGAATGATTCAGCTGCTCGGGGTTTCCGGGTCGCGCTTGCGCTTGTTGCCCATGCGCACGCCGATATCCATCAGGAACTGGAAGAAGCCTTCCTGATCTTCCAGCACATTGCTCCAGAACGGCGAGTGATACAGCGCCACCGCGCCGTGCACCAGCGCCCAGGACGCGCAATAGTGGAAATAGGGCGGCACGTCTTCGAGCTTGCCTTCGCTGATGCGGCCCTTGATCAGCAGGGTCAGGCGTTCAAAATTCGAGGCACGGATCTTGTGCAGCTCCTCGACCATTTCCGGCACCTGATTGCCCTTGACCACTTTTTCTTCCAGGCGGTCGAACAGGCGATAACGCTGCGGGTCGCGCATGCGGAATTCGAAGTAGGCGCGGGACAGCGCTTCCTTGTCCTTGTCGACATCGGCCGAGTGCAGCAGCTCGTTCAAATCGCGCTCGTAATCGAGCATCAGCCGCAGATAGATCTCGGCCTTGGATTTGAAGTGCTTGTAGATCGTGCCTTTGCCGATACCCACGGCATCAGCAATCATCTCGACGGTGACGCTGTCTTCACCCTGGTCGAGGAACAGCTTGAGCGCGGTATCGAGAATTTCTTGCTCGCGGCGACGAAACTCACGGACCTTACGAGGTTCTTTGTGCATAAGAAAAAGGTCTGAAGGGTCAAAATTCGAAGCCGCGTATTATGCCTAACTTGCGCCAAAATGCACGGATCATCCGACCATATCTGTGTTTCTTGTTCATTTCGAGAACGTTTTGCGGTGAATGAGAACTCAACCGAAGCGAACGTATTCCAAATATGTTTAAAAACCCCGGCCGGCCAACTGGACTAGGCGCCAGAGTGATCAATACTTCAAATGTCGGGCGGCATCTCCCCCAAGTGTCGCGCCGATAAAGGTACCAAGGGACCGCGTGCCTTTGTTTTACTCCTAATGGTCTTAACCCGGATTCACCCCCCAGAACCCGGGTTTTTTTTGCCTGCGATTCAGGCTTTTACATGGGCCAACGGAAACAGCCGCTTGAAGTTGGCAGTGGTCTGCTCGGCAAAGCGCTCGTAGGATTCGCCGCGCAGCATCGCCAGAAACTCTGCCACTTCGCGTACGTACTGCGGGAGGTTCGGTTTGCCGCGATAAGGAATCGGCGCCAGGTAAGGCGAATCGGTTTCCACCAGCAGGCGATCCGCCGGAACCTTGCTCGCCACATCGCGCAGCGCATCGGCATTGCGGAAGGTGACGATGCCGGACAGGGAGATGTAATAACCCATGTCCAGCGCAGCCTTGGCCATTTCCCAGTCTTCGGTGAAGCAATGCAGCACACCGGCGTGGGGCAGCGCGGCTTCACGCAACAGTTGCAGAGTGTCGGCGCGCGCGCCGCGAGTATGGATGATCACCGGTTTGCCGGTCTGCTGCGCGGCTTGCAGATGCAGGCGGAACGACTCCTGCTGCAACTCGGCGGCTTCCGGTTCGTAGTGATAGTCGAGACCGGTCTCGCCAATCGCCACGACTTTCGGGTGATCGAGCTCATGCAACAGCCAATCCAGCGCAGGCGCGGCACCCGGCTGGACGTCCAGCGGATGCACGCCGACCGAACAATCGACATCGTCATAACGTTCGGCGAGGGCTTTGACGTCGGCAGCGTTGTCGGCACTCACGCCGATGCACAGAAAATGCCCGACTCCGCGCGCGCGGGCCGCATCCAGCGCGGCATCCAGCGAACCGTCGTGGGCGGCGAGGTCGAGGCGATCAAGGTGGCAATGGGAATCTACGAGCATAAAAATACGGCAACTTACATGGTATGAGTGGGACGGTCGGACTTCAGCGCTCCGGCCAGATGGGTTTCGATGCGACTGCGCGCGGTGTTGTCGCCATCGTTGAACTGCACGCCGACCCCGGCCGCGCGATTGCCCTGGGCGCCTTTGGGAGTGATCCAGGCGACTTTGCCGGCCACCGGAATTTTCTCGGCCTCGTCCATCAGATTGAGCAACATGAACACCTCATCGCCCAACTTGTAGCTCTTGTTAGTCGGGATGAACAAGCCGCCGTTTTTGATGAACGGCATGTACGCCGCGTAAAGCACCGATTTGTCCTTGATGGTCAGGGACAAAATGCCGTTACGCGGCCCCGGGCTGACGAGTTCATTCATGTTGACCTCCACTGCTGATGTTCAGAGTCTAGGCACACACGGCTATCTTTGGGCAGGCAACCCCACCCATTGCACCAACAGCGCTTCCAGCAGCAACACCGGATTGAGGTTGGCCTTGCTCAAAACTTTCTGCCGCTGCGCGAGAATCCAGTCCTGAATTTCAAGGACTTTGCCCTGCGCGCTTTTCTGCGCAAGGTACTGCACGACCTTGCGCATGTCAGTCAGACCGAGGCCGGCTTCATCCTGAGTCAGCTGATAACGCAGAATCAGGCTCGACCAGTCGCAAAACCAGTCGAACAGGCGAAGCATCGGAATGTTTTTCCACTCCTCGGCCAGTTGCGTCGGCGACTGCTGCTGCTTGAGCAACTTTTTCACGCCTTCGACGACCTGCGCGCGCTGCTCGCGTACGCCCTGGCCGTGCAGTTTGACCGCTGCCAGCGGCGAACCGGCGGCCAGCGTCAGCAGTTCGACACGTTCGTCTGCCGAACATTCCGGCAGCGCCTGCGCCAGCCATTGCAGACTCATGGCCTCGCCCGGCAGCGGACAGGCCTGCTGCACACAGCGGCTCTTGATGGTCGGAAGCAAGCGGCTCGGCTGGTGACTTACCAGCAACAGCACGGTATCGCCCGATGGCTCTTCAAGACTTTTGAGCAAGGCGTTGGCGGCGTTGATGTTCATCGACTCGACCGGCTCGATCAGCACCACCTTGCGCCCGCCCATTTGCGCGGTCTGCACCACGAAACTGACCAGATCGCGCACCTGATCGACCTTGATCGCCTTGTCGGCTTCTTCCGGTTCCAGAATGTAATTGTCCGGGTGGCTGCCAGCCTTGAGCAGCATGCAGGATTTGCATTCTCCACAGGCTTCCAGCGCCACCGGGCGCTGACACAGCAAGTTAGCCATCAGCCGTTCGGCCAAGGCGCGCTTGCCGATGCCGCCCGGCCCGTGCAGCAAATAAGCGTGCGCGTGCTGGCTACGTCCGGCCAGTTGCTGCCAGAGGCTGTCCTGCCATGGATAGGCCTCAGCCACGAGCCAGCTCCAGCAGACGCGGAAGCAGAGCGTCGAGCGCCTGCTGGACCTTCGCCAGCGGTTGTCCGGCATCCAGCGTCACATAACGTGCGGGATCGGCCGCGGCACGCTGGAGAAACGCGCCACGCACCGCCTCGAAAAACCCTCGGCCTTCCAGCTCAAAGCGATCCAGGCGACCACGGGCACTGGCACGGGCCAGACCGATTTCCACCGGCAGATCGAAAATCAGCGTCAGATGTGGGCGCAGATCGCCCTGGACGAAAGTTTCCAGCGCGGCGATGCGTTCCAGCGACAACCCACGACCGCCACCCTGATAAGCATAAGTCGAATCAGTGAAGCGATCGCACAACACCACTGCGCCACGCGCCAGCGCCGGGCGAATCACCTCGGCCAGATGCTGGGCACGCGCGGCGAACACCAGCAGCAGCTCGGCATCCGGGTTCATGGCTTCATCAGCCGGCGCCAGCAACACCTCGCGAATGCGTTCGGCCAGCGGCGTGCCACCCGGCTCGCGGGTCAGCAGCACTTCGATCCCGGCGGCGCGCAGGCGCTCGGCGAGGTATTCGCGGTTGGTGCTCTTGCCGGCGCCTTCCGGGCCTTCCAGGGTAATAAACAAGCCAGTCACAGGCAGTCCTTAATCAAAGTCATTGCGCGTTTTGCGGAGCGGCAGCTTCGGGTTCTGGTGCGGGTTGCTCGGGCGCAGTATCCGGTGATGCAGCCGGGATTGGATCCTGCGCCGCGGGAGCTGCTTCTGAAGCCGGTGCCGGACTGGACCGGTAATCCGCACGCCGCTTGAGCTGGAACTCACGCACCGCCGCATTGTGCGCATCCAGATCATCGGAGAACACATGACTGCCATCACCACGGGCGACGAAATACAGGCTAGTCCCACCCACCGGATTCAACGCGGCATGAATCGCCTCACGGCCGACCATGGCAATCGGCGTCGGTGGCAGGCCCGGAATCACATAGGTGTTGTAGGCCGTGGGTTCTTTCAGATGCGCGCGGGTCAGCTTGCCGGTGTAGCGATCACCCAGGCCGTAGATCACGGTCGGATCTGTCTGCAACTGCATGCCAAGGGCCATGCGCCGAACGAACACGCCGGCAATCTCGCCGCGCTCTTGCGGCACGCCGGTTTCCTTCTCCACCAGCGAGGCCATGATCAGCGCTTGATACGGCTCCTTGTAAGGCGCGTCGGCGGAGCGTTTCTCCCACTCCTTGGCCAGCACTTCATCAAGACGCTCGAAGGATTTCTTCAGCAGCTCGGCATCGGACACGCCGCGCACGAAACGATAGGTATCCGGGAAGAAACGCCCTTCAGGAAACAATCCGCGATGGCCGATCTTCTCCATCGCTTCGCTATCGCTCAGACCGTTGAGGGTCTGTTCGATCTTGTCATCCTTGGCCAGCGCGGCGCGCACCTGATGGAAATTCCAGCCTTCAACCAGCGTCAGGCTGTACTGAACCACATCGCCACGTTTCCACGACTCGATCAGACCGTTGACGGTCATGCCCGGCTGCATGCGGTATTCGCCGCTGTGAATAGGTGTGCCGGCAAGGTTGAAGCGCCAATAGACCCGCAGCCAGAAAGCGTCCTTGATCACGCCATCGGTTTCGAGCCCTATGAAAGTTCGGGTCGGAGTTGACCCCTTAGGCACATCCAGCAGTTCTTCCTGCGTGATGTTCAGCGGCTGTTCCAGCGCCGAATGGATCTTCCAGGCGCTGGCGCCCAACAGCAGCCCTGCCAGAACCAGTCCGGTTTCCAGCAGCAGCAATAATTTACGTCTCACGAATCAAGCATCCAGTAGCGCGCGGGCAATGGTTTGCAGTTTACGGGTGAGCGGGCCAACCGGCCAGCTCAGTGCAGCGTAGGCACATACCGGCCAGACGCCATACACACTGTTGCAGACAAACACTTCATCGGCCCATTGCAGCTGCTCCAGGCGGATATCAATGATTTGCGTGGGGATGCCGAGTGACTCGGCCTGAAACAATATTTCGGCGCGCATCACGCCGGCAACACCGCAGCGCGTCAGATCGGCGGTGATCAACACCCCGTCGCGCACCATGAACAGATTGCTGTAAACGCCCTCGATCACGCGACCGGACTGGTCGAGCATCAAGCCTTCGGCGTGTTCGCTGTCCGACCATTCAGCGCGGGCCAGCACCTGCTCCAAACGATTGAGGTGCTTGAGACCCGCCAGCAATGGCTGATGGGACAAGCGCGTAACGCACGGAAACAGACGCACGCCTCGCTCGCCATGGGCGGCAGGATAAGCAGCAGGTGGATTGCCTTGCAGAATGCGTCGGCCGGGCGCCGCAGGATCTGGTGCATAACCGCGCAAACCGTCGCCACGGGTGAGGATGAGTTTGAGCACACCCTCGCCCATGGCGCTGGAATAGCGTTGCAGTTCGCTGCGAATCAACTCGATATCGGCAGCGATGGCCAGACGCGCGCAGCCATCGACCAGACGCGTCAGGTGGCGATCCAGCAACAACGGCTGGCCGCCACGCACGGCGATGGTCTCGAACAGACCGTCGCCGTAAGCCAGGCCGCGATCTTTCAGCGACAGTGCGTCAGCCGGTTGACCGTCGACCCAGCAATCCATCAGCCGGCGAACCGGCGGAACGCCAAGGTGCCATTGGTGCCGCCAAACCCGAACGAGTTGGACAGCACGACATCGATGTCCATGTTGCGCGCAGTGTGCGGCACGAAGTCGAGGTCGCAGCCTTCGTCCGGCTCATCGAGGTTGATGGTCGGCGGCGCCACTTGGCTGTTGATCGCCAGCACGCTGAAGATCGCCTCGACCGCGCCGGCCGCACCCAACAGGTGACCGGTCATGGACTTGGTTGAGCTGACCGCCAGTTTGTAGGCGTGCTCACCGAATACCGATTTGATCGCATTGGCTTCAGCCAGATCGCCGGCCGGAGTCGAGGTGCCGTGGGCGTTGATGTATTGCACTTGGTCGACGTTGATCTTTGCGTCACGCAGCGCATTGGTGATGCAGCGCGCGGCACCTGCGCCGTCGGCGGGTGGCGAGGTCATGTGGAATGCATCGCCACTGGTGCCGAAACCGATCAGCTCGGCGTAAATGGTCGCGCCGCGCGCCTTGGCGTGTTCGAGTTCTTCGAGCACCAGCGCGCCGGCGCCGTCGGACAGCACGAAACCGTCCCGGCCCTTGTCCCACGGACGGCTGGCGCGGGTCGGTTCATCGTTACGCGTCGACAGTGCACGCGAGGCGCCGAAGCCGCCCATGCCCAGACCGCAGGCAGCCATTTCAGCGCCGCCGGCAATCATCACGTCGGCTTCGTCGTACATGATGTTGCGTGCCGCCATGCCGATGCAGTGCGTACCGGTAGTACACGCCGTGGCGATGGCGTAATTAGGCCCCTGGGCACCCAAGTGGATAGACAGGAACCCGGAAATCATATTGATGATCGAGCCGGGCACAAAGAACGGAGAAATCCGGCGCGGGCCAGTCTCGTGCAGTATACGGCTGGTTTCTTCGATGTTGGTCAGACCGCCGATACCCGAACCCATGGCCACGCCAATGCGTTCACGGTTGGCGTCGGTGACTTCCAGACCGGAGTTGCGCACGGCTTGAAAGCCTGCTGCCAGACCGTACTGAATGAACAGGTCGAGCTTGCGCGCTTCCTTGACCGACAGGTATTCCTCGACATTGAAGCCCTTTACCGAGCCGCCAAAACGGGTGGAATAGGCAGAAAGGTCGGTGTGTTCGATCAGACCAATGCCACTGCGGCCAGCCAGAATGCCCTGCCAGCTGCTCGGCACATCCGTGCCCAGTGGCGACAACATACCCATACCGGTGACTACGACGCGTCTACGCGACACAGCACTCTCCTTTTTCAAATGACGACTTTGCATCAGACCTAAAGAAAAAACCGCACGCCGTGATGGCAGTGCGGTTTTTCCATGACAGCAAGCAACGATTACAAGCTATTAAGCCTGGTGGTTTGTAACGTAATCGATTGCAGCTTGTACAGTAGTGATCTTCTCAGCTTCTTCGTCAGGGATTTCGGTCTCGAATTCCTCTTCCAGAGCCATCACCAGCTCAACGGTGTCAAGGGAGTCGGCACCCAGGTCTTCAACGAAGGAAGCAGTGTTGACCACTTCTTCTTCTTTAACGCCCAGTTGCTCGGCAACGATTTTCTTGACGCGCTCTTCGATGGTGCTCATACCTTGTTTTCACTCCTAATGGACAAATTCAGGCAGCTGGCCAGTGGGTAAGTGTATAGAAAGCCATTTCAGTTTTTCAACTGAAAGCTTCACTCCTCAAACCCGACGCCCCCCTGCCTATAAATAGATTGCAGCTTTATAACGGATTTTAGACAGCTCGTATGACATTTTTTTGAAGCAATCCGTCACATTTTACTTACATGTACATCCCGCCGTTTACCGGGATTGTAGCCCCGGTCACGTATGCCGCACCGTCGGATGCAAGAAAAGCGACCACGGACGCGATCTCTTGAGCTTGTCCCAGACGACCCAGCGGAATCTGCGTCTGCAAGGCTTCACGCTGTGCTTCAGGCAGCTCGCGGGTCATATCGGTGTCGATAAACCCTGGGGTTACCGAGTTGACCGTAATCGAACGCGAACCGACTTCACGCGCCATGGCACGGCTGAAACCTTCCAGACCGGCCTTGGCGGCTGCATAGTTTACTTGGCCTGCGTTGCCCATGGCACCCACAACAGAACCAATACTGATGATTCGGCCCCAACGCGCTTTGGTCATGCCGCGCAAAACGCCCTTGGACAGGCGGAACAGACTGTTCAGGTTGGTATCGATGACATCATGCCATTCGTCATCTTTCATGCGCATCAGCAAATTATCGCGGGTGATGCCGGCATTGTTGACCAAAATCGCCGGGGCGCCGAACTGCTCCTGGATGCTCGCCAGTACCGAGGTGACCGATTCGTCACTGGTGACGTTGAGTTCCAGACCGGTGCCTTGAATGCCATGCTCTTTCAGCGTGGCGGCAATGGCCTCGGCACCTTTGGCGGAGGTCGCAGTACCGACGACGATGGCGCCCTGACGACCCAGTTCCAGTGCGATAGCCTGGCCGATACCACGGCTTGCGCCGGTGACCAGTGCAACTTTACCTTGCAGACTCATGCAAGTTTCTCCTGATTCAGGCAATCGCTGCGCGGGCGGCAGCGAAAGCGTCTGGGGTATTGAGGTTGGAAGTCGCTACGCCTTCAGCGCAACGTTTGTTCAGACCGGCCAGTACTTTGCCTGGACCGCATTCGACCAGCGTGGTCGCGCCTTGGGCGGCGAGAGTCTGCACCGATTCGACCCAGCGCACTGGCTTGTAAAGCTGTTCGAGCAAGTCACGCTTGAGGGTTTCCAGATCCGCCGGCACTTGCGCACTGACGTTCTGCACCACAGGAATCTGCGGCGCCTGCCAGTCGATGGCAGCGATGGACTCGGCAAAGCGCTCGGCCGCCGGACGCATCAGTTCACAGTGCGACGGCACGCTGACCGGCAGCGGCATGGCACGCTTGGCACCACGCGCCTTGCAGCCTTCAATAGCGCGCTCGACCGCAGCCTTGGCACCCGCGATAACCACTTGGCCCGGCGAGTTGAAGTTCACCGCGCTGACCACTTCGCCTTGCGCAGCTTCAGCGCAGGCCGCCAGCACGTCGGCATCTTCCAGACCGAGGATGGCAGCCATGCCGCCCTGCCCGGCCGGAACCGCTTCCTGCATCAACTGGCCACGGCGCTCGACGAGCTTCACCGCGTCCGCCAGCGTCAGGCTGCCAGCCGCGACCAGCGCGCTGTACTCACCCAGACTGTGACCGGCAACAAATGCCGGACGCGCGCCACCTTCAGCCAGCCACAGACGCCACAGGGCGATCGAAGCGGTCAGAATGGCCGGTTGGGTTTTGTCGGTTTGATTGAGCAGCTCTTCCGGACCCTGCTGAGTCAGTGCCCACAGGTCGTAGCCCAGAGCAGCTGAGGCTTCTTGGAAAGTATCGAGGATCAGCGGGTATTGCGCGCCCAGCTCGGCCAGCATGCCGAGGGACTGCGAACCCTGTCCTGGAAAGACGAATGCGAGGGAAGCAGACATGTAACAAGCCCCTAATGATCTTGTCGTCGGAAATATTGACGCCCCGATAGAGGGACGCCAGAAACTGACAGTTGGATGGCCCTTTGAACCGGGCGGTCACATTTAAGCATTGTCAGACGAAAACGCCTAAGACAACAAATCCTCCAGACGACCGTGCAGGCGCTCGGGCAGATTCTCCTGAATCTCGATCAGCGCGCGTTGAATTGCACTCTGAAAACCCTGCACCCCGGCTGAACCGTGACTTTTCACCACGATCCCCTGCAACCCGAGAAAACTCGCGCCGTTGTGCCTGGCCGGCGCCAGATCAGCCTGCAAGCGCCTCATCAGCGGCAACGCCAAGGCACCGACCGCACGCGAGGCGAAGTTTTTCTTGAACAAGGCCTCGATGCGCGCAGCAATCATCGTCGCCAGGCCTTCGCTGGACTTGAGCAGGATATTGCCGACAAACCCGTCGCACACCACCACATCCGCTTCGCCGCGATACAAGCCATCGCCCTCGATGAAGCCGATGTAATTAATGCCGCGCGCGCCTTGCAGAAGCGTCGCCGCCAGCTTGACCTGCTGATTGCCCTTGATGTCTTCGGTGCCGATATTCAGCAGCGCCACGCGCGGCCGGGCAACACCCAGTGCCTGCGCCGCCACCGAACCCATCACCGCAAATTGCAGCAGTTGTTCGGCGCTGCAATCGACGTTGGCGCCCAGATCGAGCAACTGGCAATAGCCGGTCTGCGTAGGAATCGCCGCGACCATCGCCGGTCGGTCAATTCCCGGCACCGTCTTCAGGACAAATCGCGACAACGCCATCAGCGCACCGGTATTACCCGAACTGACACACGCCTGAACCTTGCCATCACGCAACAGCTCAAGTGCGACACGCATCGACGAGTCCGGCTTGCCACGCAGGGCCTGGGCAGGTTTTTCGTCCATGGTGATGACTTCGGACGCCGCGACAATCGTCAGGCGTGCGCGATCCGCAGCCGATTGGCCAGCGATCAATTCTTCAAGGAGGGAGGGTTGACCGACGAGGGTCAGGTGCAGCGAGGGCGTAGCAGACAGGCAAGCGAGACTGGCCTGAACAATGCTGCGGGGACCGAAGTCCCCGCCCATTGCGTCAATCGCGATGACTTGAGCAGACAAGTGATTACTCGTCAGCGCCCTTGTCGATCACTTTACGGCCACGGTATACGCCTTCTGGCGATACGTGGTGACGCAGGTGAATTTCACCGGTGGTTTTTTCTACAGACAGAGTGCTCGCCGTCAGGGCGTCGTGCGAACGACGCATGTCACGGGCAGAGCGGGATTTTTTGTTCTGCTGAACAGCCATAATTGATTAACTCCTAAACGTTTGGGTCACGCTTTAACTGCGCCAATACACTGAACGGGTTGGACCGCGTTACCTCGTCCTCGCTCGGTTCAGGCTCTTCATCGAGCCCTTCCGGCTGCTGGCATTCTTCCGGATGATGAGCAGGCACAATGGGCAAGGCGAGCAAAAGCTCCTCCTCGATCAGTGCATGCAGATCCAAAGGATCTTCGCCCAGTTCCAGCACGTCATAACCTTTCGGTAACGACTGGGTATTCGCACCCTCCTTCACCACAGCGTAACTGCATTCGCTGTGAATCGGCAGGGTGACCAGCTCAAGACAACGCTGGCAAACCATTTTGACCTCGGTGTCGATAAAGCTGTGGATTACCACAGATTTACGTTCATCTCGTTCAAAAACGAATTTCGCCTGCACCGTACCGACATTGTCGGAAAGCGGGTCGCAGAGTCTCTCCAAATCGGCCAGCAGCATTTCACCTTGAAGGGAAGTGCCACGATCAGCCAATTTGCGCGGGTCAACGTGAGGTGGAATCGGGTCATTCAACATAGGCGCAGCATTATAGGGATGCACCCGGCCATGTCAAAGGAAATTGCGCCCTGTCCGTCACTTACGTGCCTCGGCTAGAATTCGCGCCTGCCTCAGGAGATGCGAATGCTGCCTTTATTACTCGCTTCAAGCTCGCCATATCGCCGTGAACTGCTCGCCCGCCTGCGCCTGCCGTTCGCCTGCAGCTCGCCGGACATCGATGAAAGTCATCGCCCGGGCGAGTCAGCCATCGAGCTGGTCAAACGCCTCGCCGAGCAAAAAGCCCGCGCACTGACCCTCAGTCATCCCGATCATCTAATCATCGGTTCGGATCAGGTCGCAGTGCTCGGCGAACAGATTATCGGCAAGCCGCACACCTTCGACAAGGCTCGCGAGCAGTTGCTGGCCGCCAGCGGCACCAGCGTCACCTTCCTGACCGGCCTGGCACTGCTCAACAGCCAGACAGGCCTGTGCCAGGTCGACTACGTGCCATTCACCGTACACATGCGCACGCTGGACCAAGAGCGCATCGAACGCTACCTGCACGCCGAACAGCCCTATGACTGCGCTGGCAGCTTCAAAGCCGAGGGATTAGGTGTGAGCCTGTTTCAATCCACTGAAGGGCCGGATGCGACCAGCCTGATCGGATTGCCGCTGATCCGCCTGATCGACATGCTATTAGCCGAAGGCGTGCAGATTCCCTGAGCCACAAAAAACCGGCCACAAGAGCCGGTTTTCCCATGCATCAATTGCTTAACGCAACGACGGCCCGTGGAAACCCATCCACATCGCCAACTGCTCCGCCACGCTCGCACCGAGCTTCTTCGAGAAGCGATCGAACGGCGATTCCTGAACAGTGAAGTCCACCAACTCTTTTTCGCCAATCACATCGCGCGCAACCGAACTGGCATTGCCCAGCCCATCGATCAGCCCCAGCGGCAGCGCCTGCTCACCCGACCAGACCAGCCCGGAGAACAGCTCCGGATGCTCCTTGTCCTTCAGGCGATCGCCACGCCCCTGCTTCACGCTATTGATGAACTGCTTGTGCGTGGTGTCCAGCACGCTCTGCCAGAACGCAGTCTCTTCAGGCTTTTGCGGCTGGAACGGATCGAGAAACGATTTGTGCTCGCCGGAGGTGTAGGTCCGACGCTCGACACCGAGCTTCTCCATGGTACCGACAAAGCCGTAACCAGCCGCCGTCACACCGATGGAACCGACCAGACTGGCCTTGTCGGCATAGATCTGATCCGCCGCACTGGCGATGTAATAGGCACCGGACGCCCCTAGATCGGAAATCACCGCATACAGCTTGGTTTCCGGGTGCAGGCCACGCAGACGCTTGATTTCGTCATACACATAACCCGATTGCACCGGACTGCCGCCAGGGCTGTTGATGCGCAGGACCACGCCCTTGACCTTTTTGTCCTCGAAGGCTGCGCGCAGGCTGCCGACAATGTTGTCAGCACTCGCCGGTTCTTTATCGGCGATCACGCCAGTGACGTCGATCAACGCGGTGTAGTTGGAGCCGCGAGTGGCGCTTTTTTCCATGTCCATCAGCGGCGTGAACAGAATCAGCGCGACAACCAGGTAAACAAACGTCAGCAACTTGAAGAAGATGCCCCAGCGGCGCGAGCGACGCTGTTCCTGCACACCGGCCAGCAGAGTCTTTTCCAGCAACTTCCAGCTTTTTGCGTCACCGTCGTCGGCAGTTGCCTTGGCCGGTGCTTTCCATTCGTCGGTCATGCCATCCACCCCAAAAACGTATTAAGCCTGCTTGCCCAGCCAGGCGTGCAATTCGGAAAAACGATCAACCGAGAGCAGCGGCTCGAACAGTTGCAGCGCCTCGATCGATTGCGCGCCGTAGCTGACAGCCACCGACCCCATGCCGGCATTGCGCGCCATCTGCAGATCGAAGGACGAGTCGCCGACCATCAATGCCTGCTCGGCCCGCACACCACAATGGACGAGGATCTGCTCGAGCATCAATGGATGCGGCTTGCTCGCGGTTTCATCGGCAGCCCGGGTGATCTCGAAATAATCTTCCCAGCCATGCGCCTTGAGCACTCGATCCAGCCCGCGCCGACTCTTGCCGGTAGCCACCGCCAAGTGATAGCCGTCTTCACGAAATGAGGCCAGCGACTCGACTACCCCTTCGAACAACGGCGAAGGCACCGCTTCGGCTTCTATATAGCGATCCGCATAATGCTCACGGAACAGCACCATCTCGGCATCGGTGATCGCGGGATAAAGAGTACGAATAGCCTCGGGCAAGCCCAGACCGATGATGCCCTTTACCGCAAAGTCATCGCGCAATTCGAAGCCGGATCGCTCGGAGGCCACATGCATGGCCTCGACAATCCGACCAATGGAGTCGGCCAGCGTGCCATCCCAATCGAAAATCAGCAGTTTGTAATCAGGGTGCCGCACTCAGTCGCTCCACGGTCTTGGCCCACATTTCATCGACAGGTGCCTGCAAGGTGAGTTTTCCGCCATCCGGCAAAGGCACGGTCAGCATGTAGGCATGCAGGAACAGGCGCTTGCCGCCCAGATCGCGGATTTCCTTGGTGAAACCTTCATCGCCGTACTTGCTGTCGCCAGCAATACAATGCCCGGCGTGCAGGGTGTGCACGCGAATCTGGTGCGTCCGGCCGGTAACAGGCTTGGCCTCGACCATGGTTGCGAAATCACCGAAGCGCCGCAGCACTTTGAAAAGGGTCAGAGCTTCTTTGCCCTCCTCGTTGACTTCGACCATGCGCTCGCCGGAACGCAGATTGCTCTTGAGCAACGGCGCGCGGACTTGCTTGATCGAAGTTGCCCAGTTGCCGCGCACCAGCGCCATGTAGCGCTTGTCGATGCCGTCGCCACGCAGTTGCTCGTGCAAATGGCGGAGCATGCTGCGCTTCTTGGCGATCATCAGCAGGCCGGAGGTGTCGCGGTCGAGGCGATGCACCAGCTCCAGCTCTTTGGCGTCGGGACGCAACTGACGGAAGGCTTCGATCACGCCGAAGTTCAAGCCGCTGCCGCCGTGAACCGCAATGCCCGCAGGCTTGTTGATCACGATCAGGGCCTTGTCTTCGTGCACGATCGACGCTTCGAGGCGCTGCAACAAGCCTTGTGCGAGTGGCACCGGCTCATCGCGCTCGGGCACGCGAACGGGCGGCACGCGCACAATATCGCCAGCCTGCAGCTTGTACTCGGGCTTGATCCGACCTTTGTTCACGCGCACTTCGCCTTTACGCAAAATGCGGTAAATCAGGGTCTTGGGCACGCCTTTGAGCCGGGCGAGGAGGAAGTTGTCAATTCGTTGGCCGGCATATTCCGGCGAGACCTCAAGCAATTGAACGCTTGGAGTCACAGGGGCAGTAGTCGTCATGGCGCGGATGATATCAATTTTTTATGGAATTGAAGCACTTAATCATTGCTGCTATAGTCGCGAACGCCGCCAAAAGCGGCCTGGACAGAGGAATCACGGTCAAAAACCGGCCCTGACCAACGCAATTCACCAGGACGCGAGGCCGTCCTACGGAGCTTTTGCTACGTAACGGTGGAGTTTGCAGCTGTAACGAGCGCAGGTGACATGAGGCCTGAATCACGCCGCAAAGCAGAGTTCTCACTCGCTCTGCGAGCCATATTCACGGCCAGTTCACAAAGTGCAGTCAGCTACGAATGACCCCGAGCAATAGCTTCGGAAACGTTGCCTAAATTAGCCATGATGCGTGACCTCCCCTTTCGGAGCTCACGGTAAATGCCAACCCGCTGCGGATTCTGCGCGCGGCAGCACCCGAATTATCAGGGATACGTGTAGGGTGGAGATGCACAACCGCTGGCCTGTGTAGCTACAGGTTTTTCAAGACGCTTCATCTCGTCCACAGCCACGGTTGATTCCTCCTCCTGACTGAGTGCTTAAGTAGCCACAGCAAGCAGGACGCGTACGTCGCGACAACGGCCCAATTGGCCAACGTCGCTGGACACGGGAATGGCCAACCACTCCCGACGCACCTGACACCGACCGTGAGAAGTCGTGTGTGCCGAACGCCGTTTCCGGCAGCCCGGAAACCGACGGTACTACATGAAAAGAATGCTGATTAACGCAACTCAACCCGAAGAGTTGCGTGTTGCACTGGTAGATGGCCAGCGCCTCTACGACCTGGACATCGAATCCGGTGCACGCGAGCAGAAAAAAGCCAATATCTATAAAGGCAAGATCACTCGCATCGAACCAAGCCTTGAGGCTGCCTTTGTTGATTTCGGCTCCGAGCGCCACGGCTTCCTGCCCCTCAAAGAAATCTCCCGCGAATACTTCAAGAAAGCTCCTGAAGGCCGCGTCAACATCAAGGACGTCCTGAGCGAAGGCCAGGAAGTCATCGTTCAGGTCGAAAAAGAAGAACGTGGCAACAAGGGCGCAGCCCTGACCACCTTCATCAGCCTGGCCGGTCGTTACCTCGTTCTGATGCCGAACAACCCGCGTGCCGGTGGTATCTCCCGTCGCATCGAAGGTGAAGAGCGCAACGAACTGCGTGAAGCCCTGAACGGTCTGGTTGCACCAGCCGACATGGGTCTGATCGTGCGCACTGCCGGCCTTGGCCGCAGCAGCGAAGAAATGCAGTGGGACCTCGATTACCTGCTGCAACTCTGGACCGCCATCAAAGAAGCTTCGCTGGATCGCTCCGCGCCATTCCTGATCTATCAGGAAAGCAACGTGATCATCCGCGCCATCCGCGATTACCTGCGCCAGGACATCGGCGAAGTGCTGATCGACAGCGTTGAAGCTCAGGACGAAGCCCTGACCTTCATCCGTCAAGTGATGCCGCAGTACGCGAGCAAGATCAAGCTGTACGAAGACAGCGTTCCGCTGTTCAACCGTTTCCAGATCGAAAGCCAGATCGAGACCGCTTTCCAGCGCGTCGTCGAACTGCCTTCCGGCGGCTCCATCGTTATCGATCCGACCGAAGCCCTGGTGTCCATCGACATCAACTCGGCGCGCGCCACTAAAGGCAGCGACATCGAAGAAACCGCTCTGCAGACCAACCTTGAAGCCGCCGAAGAAATCGCCCGTCAGTTGCGCCTGCGCGACATCGGCGGCCTGATCGTCATCGACTTCATCGACATGACCCCTGCCAAGAACCAGCGCGCCGTGGAAGAGAAAGTCCGCGAATGCCTGGAAGCCGACCGCGCCCGTGTACAGATCGGCCGTATCTCGCGCTTCGGCCTGCTGGAAATGTCCCGTCAGCGTCTGCGTCCATCGCTCGGCGAAAGCAGCGGTATCGTCTGCCCGCGCTGCAGCGGCACCGGCATCATCCGTGACGTTGAATCGCTGTCGCTGGCGATCCTGCGCCTGATCGAAGAAGAAGCCCTGAAAGACCGCACTGCCGAAGTCCGCGCTCAGGTGCCGATCCCGGTTGCTGCGTTCCTGCTCAACGAAAAACGCAACTCGATCACCAAGATCGAACTGCGCACCCGTGCGCGCATCGTCATTCTGCCGAACGACCACCTCGAAACGCCGCACTTCGAAGTTCAGCGTCTGCGCGATGACAGCCCGGAAGCCGCTACCGGCCAGTCGAGCTATGAAATTGCCGCCGCTGCTGCCGAAGTCGAAGAAGTTCAGCCAGCCGCCGCGACCCGCACTCTGGTTCGCCAGGAAGCCGCAGTGAAAACTGCTCCGGCCCGTGCCAATGCTCCGGTCCCGGCCGAAGTGGCTGCACCGGCGCCAGCGCCTGCTCCGGTTGCCCTACCAGAGCCAAGCCTGTTCAAGGGTCTGGTGAAGTCGCTGGTCAGCCTGTTCGCTACCAAAGAAGAGCCGGCTGCTCCGGTTGTGGTTGAGAAACCAGCCACCGAGCGTCCTGCACGCAACGAAGAGCGTCGCAACGGTCGTCAACAGAGCCGCAACCGCAACGGTCGCCGTGATGAAGAACGCAAGCCGCGCGAAGAACGTGCTCCTCGTGAAGAACGCGCGCCACGCGAACCGCGTGAAGAGCGTCAGCCACGCGAAGCCCGTGAAGTCCGCGAGCCACGTGAAGAAGCACCGGTAGCCCGTGAAGAACGCGCACCACGCGAAGAACGTGCGCCACGTCCACCGCGTGCTCCACGCGAAGATCGCAAGCCGCGTGGCGAGCGTGAAGAGCGTGTGCGTGAACTGCGCGAGCCACTGGATGCCGCTCCGGCCGTTGCCGCTGCTGGTGTCGCTGTGGCTGCCACCGCTGAAGAGCGTCCGGCCCGTCAGCCGCGCGAAGAACGTGCTCCACGCCCTCCGCGTGAAGAGCGTCAGCCGCGTGCCGAACAAGCCGCAGCCGTTGTTCAAGAAGAGCTCAACACCGATCTGACCATTGATCTGAACAGCAACGAAGAGCAACTACCAGATGATGGCTCGGAAGGCGCCGAAGGCGATCGTCCACGTCGTCGCTCGCGCGGTCAGCGTCGTCGCAGCAACCGTCGTGAGCGTCAGCGTGATGCCAACGGCAACGAGATCGAAGGTTCGGAAGAGCCTTCTGAAAATGCTGAAGGCGCTGAACGCGCCGAGCCGAGCACTGCCGATCTGGCCGCTGGCCTGGCCGTGACCGCCGCTGTTGCCAGCAGCGTGATCAGCGCTCCGGCCGAAGCTCAAGCTCACGAGCAAGCCGAACGCGCCACCGCTACTCTGGAAACTGCTCCAGTAGAAGCGCCGGTTGTTGAAGCGACCTCGCCGGTTGAAGCAGTGACTGCTCCGGAAATCGAAGTAGCGCCGGTTCGCGAATATCAGCCTCAAGCTGAAGCCGCTGCCGAGCCTGCCGTGATCGCCGAAGCGCCAGCGTTTGTTGCAGAACCGGTTGTTGAGGCCGCGCCTGAAACAGTCAGCGAAACCGTGACCGAAACCGTGCGTGAAGTTCGCGAAGAACAGACCGCATTCAACTGGGTCGCCGAACCAGCCGTAGCCGAAACCCCAGCGCCAGCATTCGAAGCTGCGCCGGTTGAAGCGGCTCCGGTTGTTGCCGAGCCAGTGGTTGAAGCGGCTGCTCCAGTCGTTGAAGCACCGGTGGTAGAAGCCGCTGTTGTTGAAACCCCAGTGGTCGAAACGCCAGTAGTTGCCGAAGCACCTGCTCCAGTGGCTCCGGCCAGCGCCCTGACCGAAAATGGCCGTGCGCCGAACGACCCACGTGAAGTGCGTCGCCGCAAGCGTGAAGCCGAGCGTCTGCTGGCCGAACAGGCTGCCGCTCCGGTTGCCGCTGAAGTGGTCGAGGCAGCGCCTGCCCCGGTCGCTGAAGAAGCCGCAGTTGAAGCAGTGATTGCCGAAGCACCACGCTCCGTTCAGGACGCGGTCGAGCATCACGAAGCAGCTCAGGAAAAAGAACACGAGCCTAAGCCTCTGGTCTGATTCCGACAGCTAACAAAAAGCCCCGCCTGGTGATCCAGGCGGGGCTTTTTTATGCAGTGGTTTTTGCGCCATGCTTTAGATCAAGGGAGCAGATCTCCATACTCTTCAAAACCAGAGCTCGCCTCGATATTTCACGTCGGCGTAACTCGAACATCCAACTCGGTCAGTCCCCTCTACCTCTGGGAGAGGGTTAGGGTGAGGGCCGCAATCTCAAGGCCCCACACAAAACTCAAGACTGTACAAAGGCCAGCGCCTCCGGCACATCAACATCCCAAACCACCCCGGCATCATCCACAACCACCTCAACCACCCGCCCCTGCGCAAACAACGGCCGAGCCCCGCGATCGCCGGATAATCCCATCAACCCCGCCGCAAAAGACCGACCAAAGCCCACCGGATGCCCATACTCACCGTTCAACACCGGCACACTCACCACATCCTCAGCCATCGCCGCCGCCACGCGTTCAATACTCGCCGGCAAGATAAACGGCATATCCCCCAGCACAATCAGCCAGCCATCCAGATCCGCACACGCCGCAACACCCGCCGCGATGCTGTCGCCCATTCCGGTGGATTCGACCGACACAACCTCACAACCATAAGCCTGGGCCATGCGCATCACTTGCGGTCGCGCCTCGGTGGTCACCAGCACGCGCTTGTCGAGACTCACCGGCAGGTTGACCAACACCTGCTCGATCACCGAACGCACCGCGCCATCGCGCCCGGTGCAGTCAGCCAGCAGCTTGTCCTTGTCCGCACCCGCAACTTCACGAAAACGACTGCCCTCGCCCGCCGCCAACACGATCACGCCGATGGAACCACTCATACGCCCTCCAGTGCCTTCTTCTGTTTCAGCTCGACGCCGTTCTTGATTGCGACGATCTCTGCCAGCAGCGACAAGGCGATTTCCGCCGGAGTGTGGCTGCCAATATGCAAACCAATCGGCCCATGCAAACGGGCGATGGCCTGTTCGGACAAGCCTAGCTGAGCCAGGTTTTCGCGACGCTTCTGGCTATTGACCCGCGAGCCGAGTGCGCCGACATAAAACGCTTTGGAATCGAGCGCAGTCAGCAGCGCCATGTCATCCAGACGCGGGTCGTGAGTCAGCGCGACAATCGCCGTGCGCTCATCGGTCTGGATTTCGAGCACTGCATCATCCGGCATGCCCGGCACGAATCGCCCATGCTGCTCTTCCCAGCCATACACAAACTCGGTGCGCGGATCGCAGATCAGCACTTCGAAATCCAGCAGCCGCGCCATCTCCGCCACATAGCGCGACAACTGCCCGGCACCGATCAACAGCAGACGCCAGCGCGGCCCGTAGATCGCGCGCAAGGTCTGGCCATCAAACACCAATGAATCGGTCTTGCTCGCTGGCTGCAGACGTACTTCGCCCGTAGCGATATTCAGCTCGCGGGCGACGATTTCATGCGCTTCGCAACGCGCCAGCAGTTCGGCGACCCACGCGGGATCGCCGACTCGCTCCTCAGTCAGGCGCAAGGTGCCGCCGCAAGGCAGGCCGAACCGCGCGGCCTCCTCACGCGTCACGCCGTAGGTGATCAATTGCACCGGCGGCCCGTCGGTCGCGATCCGACCGTCATGCAGCCGTGCAATCAGATCATCTTCGACACAACCACCCGACACCGAGCCGATCACCACACCATCCTCACGCAACGCCAGCATCGCACCCGGTGCGCGCGGCGCGGTGCCCCAGGTTTGCACCACGCTGAACAACACCACGCGCTGCCCGGCGCGGCGCCATTCCAGCACGCTGCGCAGGACATTCAGATCGACGCTGTCCATCAGGCTCGCGCCTTCTGCCAGCCCTGCAACTGGTAACGCACCGGCAAGTTGCGAATACGCTGACCGGTTGCAGCGAAGATCGCATTGCACAGCGCCGGAGCAATCGGCGGCGCGCCCGGCTCACCGACACCACCCAATGGCACGTCGCCCGGAGGCGTCACCAGATGCACCGCGACTTCCTTCGGCGCCAGCGACATGCGCGCCACTTCATACATATGGAAGTTGTCCTGCTGGACCTTGCCGTCCTTGAAACTGATCTCGCCGAGCACTGCATTACCCAGGCCCATCACACAAGCGCCTTCGAACTGTGAACGGATGCGTTCAGGGTTGATCTGCGGGCCGCAATCCACGGCGATGTCGGCCTTGTGCACGATCAGCGTGCCATCGTCCTTGACCTCGACTTCGATCACCGCCGCCACATAGGTGACGAAGCTGTAATGCACCGCCAGCCCCAAGCCACGGCCCTTGGGCAACTTGCGGCCCCAACCGGCAGCCTTGGCAGCAGTTTCCAGCACGGTGCGAATGCGCCCGGTGTCGATTGGATAACGCTCAGGCGATTCGCCGTAGTTCCACTCCTCGCTCAAGGTGCGTGGGTCGATCTGCCGATCCGGGCCGAGCAGTTTGATCTGGTATTTCAGTGGATCTTCACCGGCCTTGTGCGCCAGCTCGTCGACAAAACTCTGGATCGCGAAACCATGAGGAATGTTCGACACCGAGCGATACCAGCCGACTCGCGTGTGCACGGTGGCCTCAGGGTTTTCCAGGCGCACATTGGGAATCGCGTAAGCCATGTTGGTGAAACCCATGCCCAGTTCGAACGCGGCTTCGTGGTTCATGCCCGGCGCGAACAACGCGGTGATGCTCGGCGCTACCGTGCGGTGCAGCCACGCCGATGGCATGCCGTCCTTGCCCACGCCAGCCTTGAGATATTCGGCGGACACGGTGTGGAAATACGAGTTATGGATATCGTCTTCGCGCGTCCACTGCACGCGCACGGCTTTGCCAGGGAATTCCTTGGCGAGGATCGCGGCTTCAATGACGAAATCCGGTTTGGATTTACGGCCGAAACCGCCGCCGAGCAGCGTCACATTCAGGGTGACGTTATCGAACGGCAGGCCCAGACGTTCGCCGATGCGCTCGCGGGTGACTTGCGGCGCCTGGCTCGGAGCCCACGCCTCGCACATACCATCTTTGAAGCGGGCGATGGCGACCATCGGCTCCATCGGCGATTGCGACAGGTGCGGCAAATAGTAGGACGCTTCCAGGGTGCTGGCAGCGCTGCCGAGGGCTTTGTCGGTGTCGCCAGTATTGCGCACCACTTTGCCCGGTTTCAGCGCGGCGGCTTCCAGTTCCTTGCGATAGGCAATCGAGTCGTAACTGGCATTCGGGCCGTCGTCCCACTCGATCTTCAGCGCTTCGCGGCCCTTGATTGCCGCCCAAGTGTTGCTCGCCACAACCGCCACGCCACCCAATGGCTGGAACTCCGATGGCAACGGACGACCTTCGATCTGGATGACTTTGAGCACGCCCGGGACTTTCAACGCGGCGCTGTCGTCCAGCGATTTGACCTTGCCGCCATACACCGCCGGACGCGCGATCACCGCGTACAACATGCCGTCGAAATGCACATCAGCACCGAAGACCGCACGGCCGTTGACGATGTCGGCGCCGTCGATGGCTTTGGTGCCTTCCTTGCCGATATAGCGAAATTCCGACGGCTGCTTGAGGCGCAGACTGTCACGCGCCGGCACCGCCAACGCACTGGCAGCAGCGGCGAGCGCGCCATATCCCAGTTCACGCCCCGACGGCGTATGAATGACTTTGTGCAATTGCGCACGGCACTCGCCGACCGGGACTTTCCACTGTTCGGCGGCGGCTTGTTCAAGCATGGTCCGGGCCGCGGCACCGCAACGGCGCATCGGTTCGTACCAGTGCCGCATGCTGCGCGAGCCATCGGTGTCCTGATTGCCGAAGCGCACTTCATCACCCGGCGCCTGCTGCACTTTGACCTGCGCCCAATCAGCGTCCAGTTCATCGGCAACCACCATGGTCAGACTGGTGCGTACGCCCTGACCCATTTCCGAACGGTTGCATACCACGGTTACCGTGCCGTCGGCGGCAATGCTCACGTAAACCTTCGGATCGTCGATCCAGCCGTTAGGCATGCCATCGGCGCCAAACTTCTTCGGCTTGTCTTCGGCCAGCGCATCCTGCCAGCCCCAACTCGCGGCCAGCACCAATGCACCGGTGGCGCCAACGCCTTTGAGGAAGCCACGGCGGCTGAGGTTGCTCAGGGCGAAATCATTCGGTACGCGGCTCATGCCTTGGCCTCCTTCAGATGAGTGGAGGCCTGGCGAATGGCGGTTTTGATGCGGTTGTAGGTGCCGCAGCGGCAAATGTTGCCGACCATGGCCTCTTCGATCTGCGCATCGCTCGGGTTCGGATTGGTCTTGAGCAAAGCCGTAGCGGACATGATTTGCCCGCCCTGACAGAAACCACACTGCGCCACGGCGGTGTCAAGCCAGGCCTGCTGGACGATCTGCCCGACCGGGTCGGCGTGCAGGTTGTCGATGGTGGTCACGTTCTGGCCGACCACCGAGCCGATCGGCGTGATGCAACTGCGCGCCGGCAAGCCGTCGATGTGAATGGTGCACGCGCCACACAGGCCCATGCCGCAGCCGAATTTGGTGCCGTTGTAACCGGCGACGTCGCGGATCGCCCAGAGCAGCGGCATGTCCTCTGTGACGTCGAGTTGTTGATCCTGGCCATTGAGTTTCAGGGTAATCATGGGCACGCCCGCATAGTTCTAGTGGTCATGGGGTCGAGCAATCTGCCGCCGCAGGGACGACGCTGGTTCACGCAGATCGACTCAGGCTAATCGGCTCTCTTGCGCAGACGGCAACCTCTGCACCGGGCCTTTGGTGGAGCAAATGACTTGCATCGTTAGCTGGCTACGTTAACCCGCGATTAACAAAAAAGCCCTGCACTTTTTCAATAGTGCAGGGCTTTGGATGCAGCCTTGAGCGTAGCCTCAATAACGGTTCGGCTCCATTTCCAGATCGACATTGAAACGTTGTGCAATGTCTTTCTGAATACGCTGTGCCAGCTCGAACAATTGCAGCCCGGTCGCGCTGCCGTAATTGACCAGCACCAGCGCCTGCAATTTATGCACGCCGGCATCGGCTTCCCGGAAACCTTTCCAGCCGGCCCGTTCAATCAGCCAACCGGCGGCGAGCTTCATCTGCCCGTCCGGTTGCGCGTAGGCCACCAGATCCGGGTGCTGCTGCTTGATCTGTGCGACCACGGCCGCCGACACCAGCGGATTCTTGAAGAAGCTACCGGCATTGCCCAGCACTGCCGGATCCGGCAGTTTCTCGCTACGGATACTGCAGATCGCGCGACTGACATCGCTCGGTGTCGGTTGCTCGATGCCTTGCTCGGTCAGGCGCTGACGCACCGGGCCGTATTCCAGATGTAGATGCGCGGTGCGCGCCAGACTGAAGCGCACCCGCAGAATCAGCCAACGCCCCGGCTCCTGCTTGAACAGGCTGTCGCGGTAAGCAAAATTGCATTGTTCCAGAGTGAAATCGCGCAGCTCACCGCTGTGACGATCCAGCGCGGTCAAACCGGCGAACACGTCCTTGATCTCGACGCCGTAGGCACCGATGTTCTGCATCGGCGCAGCGCCAACCGTGCCGGGGATCAGGCTGAGGTTTTCCAACCCGGCCAAACCCAGTGCCAGCGTGTGCTGGACAAACGGATGCCACGGCTCACCGGCCTCGGCCTCCAGCACCACACGGTTGCCGTCGTCGCTGATCACGCGAATCCCGCGACTGGCCATGCGCAGCACCAGCGCCGGAATATCAGCGGTCAGCAGCAGATTGCTGCCGCCACCGATCACCAGCAACGGCACATCGTTAGCAGAGGCGTAAGTCAGGGCTTCGCGCACATCGGCGTCATCGTGGGCCTCGGCAAACAACTGCGCACGCACGTCGACGCCAAAGGTGTTGAACGGCTTAAGCGAAACCTGCGATTGAATCTGCAAACTCATAGCCGTCCCTTCACTTCGATCAGCAGTTGATCGCAGGCGCGCTCGATCAGATCCAGCACCTGCTCGAAACCCTGATCGCCGTCGTAATACGGATCTGGCACGTCATCGACCACCCCGGCATAGCGGCGCAGGAACAGATCCAGCTCAGCCTTGCCAGCGGACGGCTGCATGGCCTTGAGGTGGCGCAGGTTGCTGTTGTCCATGGCCAGGATCAGATCGTAACTGGCGAAATCCGCGCGGCTGACCTGCTGCGCACGTTGCGCCGACAGGTCGTAACCACGCAATTTGGCCGCCGCCTGACTGCGCTTGTCCGGTGGGTTGCCAACGTGCCAGTCGCCAGTGCCGGCAGAGGCCACTTCGACCTGATCCGCCAGACCGGCTGCACGCAACTTGTTGCGCAACACGCCTTCGGCGGTCGGCGAACGGCAGATGTTGCCCAGGCACACGAACAGAACGCGCATCAGGCCCCCAACAGGCGACGAACGCGCTCGAGGTCTTCGACGGTATCGACCCCGGTCGGCGGTGCGATCAACGCATCGGCGACATGAATGCGCACGCCGTGCCACAGGGCGCGCAGTTGTTCCAGGGATTCAGTGTTTTCCAGCCAGCACGGGCCCCAGCTCACGAAGTCCTGAAGGAAACCGGCACGGTAGGCATAAATGCCGATGTGACGGCGATACGGCACGCCTTCAGGCAGAGTTTCACGGCTTTTGGCGAATGCGTCGCGCGCCCATGGCAGGGTCGCACGACTGAAGGTCAGCGCCAGACCGTTAAGGTCGCTGACGACCTTGACCACGTTGGGGTTGAACAGGGTTTCGACGTCTTCGATCGGCTCGGCCAGTGTGGCCATGCGCGCTTCGGTGTGAGCGGCGAGGTTGGCTGCCACCTGATCAATCACGCTCGGCGGGATCAGCGGCTCGTCGCCCTGCACGTTGACCACGATGGCGTCTGGCTCCAGACCGAGTTCCGCCGCGACTTCGGCCAGACGATCAGTGCCGGAATTGTGGTCTTCACGGGTCAGCACCACTTCGGCGCCGAACGCCTTGCAGGCCTCGACGATGCGCGCATCGTCAGTCGCCACGACCACGCGGCTGGCGCTGCTTTTGCTCGCCTGTTCCCAGACGTGCTGAATCATTGGCTTGCCGGCGATATCCAGCAGCGGTTTGCCCGGCAGACGCGTGGAGGCGTAGCGCGACGGGATGACAACGGTAAAAGCAGTGGTCATTTATCCAGACGCTCATCGGTGGTCAAGGTGCGAGCTTCGCTTTCGAGCATCACCGGGATGCCGTCGCGAATCGGATAGGCAAGGCCGGCGCCTTTGCTGATCAGTTCGGTCTTGTCAGCGCTGAGCTTGAGCGGGCCTTTGCAGATCGGGCAAGCGAGGATGTCGAGCAATTTGGTGTCCATGAACATTCCCTGGATAAATACGGTTTAAGGCAAAAGACGATCCGGCAACAGGCGCAGCAACTGGGCGTCGAACCAGGCCACAAAGGCTGGCGACGGTACGGCATCGACTGCCAGATACCACCAGTCGGCGGCGGCAAAGGCGCGGCACTTGACCGCGTCCTTTTCAGTCATCACCAGCGGCAATGACGGGTTGAAACTCAAAGCCTGCACGCTGTATTCGGCGTGGTCGGCAAAGGGGTGCGGCACTGGGCGCCAGTCTAGCGCTTCGAGGGTATTGAAGAAACGTTGCGGGTTGCCGATCCCGGCCACTGCGTGCAACTGCTGTCCGGCTGGAAAGTGATCGAGCGGCTGGCGTTCGCCGCTGCGCAGATTGATCAGCGCGGTCGGGTGCAGACGAAAGGCAAAACCATCATCGCGATCTTCCGGCGCACCGTTGAACAGCACGCCATCGACGCTTTGCAGTCGTTCGACCGGTTCACGCAACGGCCCGGCCGGCAGGCAACGCTTATTGCCCAGACCGCGCGCAGCATCGATCAGCACCAACTCCAGATCGCGCGCGAGGCGGTAATGCTGCATGCCGTCATCGGAGAGGATCAGGTCCAGAGGCTCGCTTTCGAGCAAGGCTTTGACGGCGGCGCTGCGATTGGGGTCGATCATCAGCGGCACGCCGGTGCGCTGCACGATCAGCAGCGGTTCGTCGCCAGCGATTTCAGCGCCCTGCTCGGCTCCAACCCGCCATGGCAATTGCGGTGGCTTGGCGCCGTAACCGCGACTGACCACGCCGACCCGCAGGCCGCGACTGCGACAATGCTCGATCAGCCAGAGGATCATCGGCGTCTTGCCGGTGCCACCAACGGTGATGTTGCCGACCACGATCAGCGGCACCGGCGGTTGATAAATTTCACCTTCGCCATCGAGAAAGCGTTGGCGCTTGCCAACCACCACGCGGCGATACAGCCACTCCAGCGGCCGCAGCAGTGTCAGAGCGGGATGGCCCTGATACCACGCGGCGAGCAGACGATCAGACATGGCCATCAGGATTTAGGCGCCGCCTCGACCGTGGTCATGCGCAGATGACTGAAACCGAGCTTGCCGGCCGCATCCATGGCGGTGATCACGGATTGATGTTGAGTCTTGCCATCGGCACTGATCGACAACGGCATGCTGGTGTCGCCGTTGGACTCTTTCTGCAAGGCCTCCATCAGCGTTGCCAGGTCGTTCTTCGGCAAGATCTTGTTGTTCACCGAGAACACGCCTTCAGCACTGATAGCCACGTCCAGTTGCTTGAGCTGCTGGTCTTCGGCAGGTGAACCGCTGACCGCTTCCGGCAGGTCGACGCGCAACTGGGTCTCACGAGTGAAGGTGGTAGTCACGACGAAAAACAACAGCAGAATGAACACCACGTCGATCAGCGACGCAAGGTTGATGTCTATCGTTTCCCGGGGCTTGCGACGGAATTTCACGCTTTGCCCCCGGCCAGATCGACGTCACGGTCGCCCTGCACCACTTCAACCAGTTTGATCGCTTCCTGCTCCATGCCCACCACCAACTCATCGATGCGGCGTTGCAGGAACCGGTGGAAAAACACCGCAGGAATACCCACCATCAGGCCCGCAGCCGTGGTGATCAGCGCCTTGGAAATGCCGCCGGCCAGTACCGCAGCGTTGGTGGTCATGCCGGAACCGGTGAACGCACTGAAGATATCGATCATGCCGAGCACCGTACCCAGCAGGCCGAGCAACGGCGACATCGCGGCGATGGTGCCCAGCGCGTTGACATAGCGTTCCAGCTCGTGGATGACCCGGGCGGCGGCCTCTTCGATGCACTCTTTCATGATCTCGCGACCATGCTTGGAGTTGGCCAGGCCCGCCGCGAGGATTTCCCCCAGCGGCGAATTGGCGCGCAATTCCTTGAGTTTTTCTTTATTGAGCTGCTTGTCCTTGATCCATACCCAGACCTGACCCAGCAGATGCTCGGGGGTGACGCGGCTGGCACGCAGGGTCCACAGGCGCTCGGCGACAATCGCCATGGCCGCGATGGAACTCAGAATGATCGGCAACATCATCCAGCCGCCGGATTTGACCAATTCCCACACAGTGAAAGCCCCCTCGAAAAAGTGCGCCACTTTACCATACCGGTTCGGGATAACGACCGGCCGCTCCGACGACTTGCGCCTGCTTACTGAGGTTCAGGCGGATCTCGCCAGAACCGCCGCTGCTGGCGCATCGTGCGCGGTGGCTGATGCCGGCCCAATTGCAGATGAATGGCGCCCTGCTCGGCGCTGTCATATAGATGCAGGCCCTGCTTGCGGTAGCGGGCGATGACTGTCGGGTGCGGGTGACCGAAGGAGTTGCCTTGGCCTCGGGAGATCAGGACTGAATGCGGGCGCAGTGTGTTGAGCAGGGGCATCGAGGAGGAACTGCGACTGCCGTGGTGCGGCGCTTGCAGCCAGTGCGTGTGCACTGCCAGCGGACTGTCCAGCAGTACGCGTTCGGCGGCGCTGTCGATATCGCCGGTCAGCAGCAGGCGTTCGCCGTTGGCTTCAATCTGCAACACGCAGGAGCGCTGATTGCTGTCATGGGCGTCGGTCCATTGCCATAGCCGAAAAATCACGCCGTCCCAACTCCATTGCTGGCCGCTGACGCAGGCTTGAGCATTCAGTTCGCCGGGGATTCCCGGAGGATCACCACTGATAACCTGCTTCACCGCAAAGCCTTTTGCCACCGCTGGTGCGCCGCCAGCGTGATCGGCGTCGGCATGGCTGAGCAGTATCAGGTCGAGTTTCTCCACGCCAAGTTTTTTCATCGTCGGCACCACCACCCGTTCGCCGATATCGAAGTCGCCGAAGCGCGGGCCGGCGTCGTACAGAAGTGTGTGATGACGGGTGCGGATCAAAATCGCGAGTCCTTGGCCGACATCCAGTTGCCAGACATCTGCCATGCCTTCGGCCAGCCGCTCACGGGGTGGCAGCGCCAGCAGCAGCAACATCGGCCAGCCCAACGGTCGTAACGGCACACCGCGCGGCAGCAATAACAGCACTGTGCCGAGGCAACCCAGCGCCCAGACCCACCACGGGATCGTCTCCGCAACCCATGCGGGCCAATGCCCGGCGATCAGCGCCAGTGCGTGAAACAGCCAATCGATCAAGCCGCCGGCCAGCCACAACAGGTTCTCGCCGACATGCGGGATTGGTAACAGCAAAGTGCCTAGCAGCGCGGCTGGCAGGACTGCGAAACTGATCCACGGCACCGCCAGCAGATTGGCCAGCGGCCCGCTAAGGCTGATCGGCAGGCTCAGCGCCAGCAGCACAGGGCACAGACCGATTGCGATCAACCACTGCGCGCGGGTCCAGGTCTGCCACCAGCGCCACGGCCCCAGCCGACCACCGAAGGTCAGGACCAGGATTGCCACGGCAGCGAAAGACAGCCACAAACCGGGGCGCAGGCTGGCCAGCGGATCGAGCAACAACACGCCGTTAAACGCCAGCAGCAGCGGCCACCATGCCCCGAGGTGCCTGAATCGTAAGCGCCATAAAAGCACCAGTGCGACCATCACGCAGGCACGCTGCACTGGTACGTCGAAACCGGCCAGCAATCCGTAGCCCAGCGCAGCAGCAAATGCCGATCCGCAGGCGCATGGCAGCCAGGGCAAGCGCACTGGCCACAAGCCGTAGCGTGCGAGGCCGGCAATCAGTAGATACATCACCGCCGCCAACATGCCGATGTGTTGCCCGGAAATCACCAGCAAATGCACGGTGCCGGTGGCCTGCAAAATCTGCCAATCCTCGCGACTGAGTCCCGAGCCATCGCCGAGCACCAATGCCGCCAGCGCCGCGCTTCGCCCCTGCGCATTCACTTCCAGCAAGCGCTGGCGAATGCTGTCGCGCCAGGCCCACTGCGCAGCCGCCAGACGCTGACCGTCCTTTATCGTGCCCGTGGCACCGACCCGTTGCGCCAGCAGCCAGGCTTCGTAGTCGAACGCGTCCGGATTGAGCAACCCGCCCGGACGCTTGAGTTTTACCGCCAGCCGCCAGCGCTCGCCGCTGTTGACCGGCGGCCCGGCGTACCACGCCAGACGCATCACCGACGGGAGTTTTTCGTGACGCGAGCGCGCATCAGCCAGTTCGAAACGCACCACGCCGTCGCTGTTTTGCGGCAGACCAACCACCCGGCCTTCGACCCAACGCGTCTCGCCGTCCAGCGCCGCAGGTAGCCGATCATCCAGCGCCCACTGCGCGCTGACGCAAGCCCAAGTGAAGCCGAACAGCAAAAACGCCAGCGGATAGCTGCGAAACGGCAGCAACATCAATCCCACCACCGGTAGCACCAGCAGCAACCCGACCGGTGGCAACGCTGGCAAAAAAACCGGTGTCAGCAGACCGGCCGCCAGCGCCATCATCCCTGTGCGCATAAGCCCGTCCTTGAGAGTTCCCTCCCTAGGCATAGCGGACGCTGGGCACGTACGCGGTTATCAATTGTCACAAAGTCTGAATGGGCGGTTCGTAGAATCCAGACATACTTGCCGCCTTAACCGACCGAGAAGCCTTATGCCCCGGCGCTTATTCAAACGTTACATGCCCGATCCGACGAGCATCAGGGAACACAAATCCTTACGCTTTCTCGGCAAATTGCTGCATGACCCGAACTTGTGGCACCTCAACCGCCACTCGGTGGCGCGGGCTATGGCGGTCGGTTTGTTCGCGGCGTTCTTGCCGATTCCGGCGCAGATGCTGGTAGCCGCGGTGCTGGCGATCATGGTGCGCGGCAACATGCCGATTGCGGTCAGCCTGGTGTGGCTGACCAACCCGATAACCATGCCGGCAGTGTTTTTCTGCACCTACCAGACCGGTGCGTGGCTGATGGACGTTCCCGCGCGACACATGCCGGATGAGCTGACCTGGGAATGGATCAGCGGTGAACTGTCGACGTTGTGGCAACCGTTCCTGCTCGGTTCGGTAGTGGTCGGGCTGGTGCTCGGCGCCCTCGCCTATTTTCTGGTGATGATGTATTGGCGCTGGTGGGTAGCCCGGCAATGGGCGCGGCGCAAGAAAAGTCGACTGCCCTGAATGCAAAACGGCCTCCGCAATGGGAGGCCGTTTTCATTGGAGCATTTGCGGAATCAGGTACGCATCCCGCGCCCACTCACCAGCAACCGCGCACATCCGAAATACAGCACCACCGTCGCCACCAGCATGAAGGTGATCGCGATGCCGATACGGATATCCGACACACCGAGAATGCCATAGCGGAAGGCGTTGACCATGTGCAGCACAGGGTTGGCCAGCGACACGGTCTGCCAGAACGGCGGCAGCAAGGTAATCGAATAGAACACGCCACCCAAGTAGGTCAGCGGGGTCAGGACGAAGGTCGGAATGATCGAGATGTCATCGAAGTTGCGCGCAAACACCGCGTTGATGAAACCGAGCAGTGAGAAGATCGTCGCCGTCAGCACCACCACCAGAATGGTCACACCGAGGTGATGCACCTGCAAATCGGTGAAGAACAGCGACAGAATGGTCACGATCACGCCGACCATCAAACCGCGCAGCACGCCACCACAGGTGTAACCGATCAGAATCGTGTGCGGCGAAACCGGCGACACCATCAGCTCTTCAATCGAGCGCTGGAACTTGCTGCCGAAGAAACTCGACACCACGTTGCCGTAGGAGTTGGTAATCACCGACATCATGATCAGCCCCGGCACGATGTACTCCATGTAAGTGAAGCCACCCATCTCGCCGATCTGCCGGCCGATCAGATTGCCGAAAATCACAAAGTACAGAACCATGGTGATCGCTGGCGGCAGCAAGGTCTGCGGCCAGATCCGCGTGAAGCGTTTGACCTCGCGGTAAACGATGGTTTGCAGCGCGACCAGGTTGGGGCGCAGTTCGGAACTCATACCGCCACCTTCGACAGATTTTTCTCCACCAGGGACACGAACAACTCCTCGAGGCGATTGGTTTTGTTACGCAGGCTCAGCACTTCAATGTTCTGCAAAGCCAACTGGCCAAACAGCGCAGTGATGCCCATCGACTTGTCGACCTGCACTTCGAGGGTATGCGAATCCACCAGACGCGACGGATAACCGAGCAGTTGCGGTGCAACCGTCAGGTCACCCTTGATATCCAGCAGAAAGGTTTCCACATGCAGCTGACCCAGCAACTGACGCATGCTGGTGTTTTCGACAATGGTGCCGTGGTCGATGATGCCGATGTTGCGACACAGCTGCTCGGCCTCTTCCAGGTAGTGGGTGGTGAGGATGATGGTGATGCCTTTCTGGTTCAGCTCGGTGAGGAACGTCCACATTGAACGGCGCAGCTCGATGTCGACTCCGGCGGTCGGTTCATCGAGGATCAGCAAGCGCGGTTCATGCACCAGCGCGCGGGCAATCATCAGACGGCGCTTCATGCCGCCGGACAAGGAACGCGACGGCACATCGCGCTTGTCCCACAGCCCGAGCTGGGTCAGGTATTGCTCGGCGCGTTCCTTGGCGATTTTCGCGGGAATGCCGTAGTAACCGGCCTGGGTCACGACAATGTCGAAAGTCTTTTCGAACTGGTTGAAGTTGAATTCCTGCGGCACAACGCCGATCGAGCGCTTGAGCTGCGCAGGGTTTTTGTCCAGGTCGTGACCGAAGATATTCACTGTGCCGCTGGTCTTGTTGACCAGGGTCGAGAGGATACCGATGGTAGTGGATTTGCCGGCGCCGTTAGGGCCGAGCAACGCGAAAAAGTCACCTTCAGCGACGTCCAGATCGATACCACTCAAGGCCTGGAACCCGTTGCCGTAGGTTTTGGTTAGCTGCCGGATGGACAGAGCGGAACTCATATCTGATTTACGCACCATTGAAGGGGATAAAAGGACACGGCGGCGATGGATCCAACCGCGGCGCAAGAGCGCAATGTTGCTTGCCGTCGCCGCACAAGTACAGTCAAGTGTGTCGATAGTAGGTATTAAGTCAACGCGGTCATGACTGCTTTTTGATACGCCGGACGCTGCTTGAGCCGCGCGTACCAAGCCTCGAGATGTGGCAGCGCAGCGCGCTCGATGGGCATTTCGAACTAGGCGTAAATGAAACTGCCGAGCGGAATGTCGCCCATGCCGATTTCGTTACCGGACAAGTACGGCTGGCTGCTCAGCGCCTGATCCGCCATCGCCAGCAAGCCTTCGCATTCTTTGATCGCCGCATGAATGGCCGGCCAGTCCTGCTGGTCTGCCGATGTACGCACCACACCCCAGAACACTGTCCGGAACGGCCCGGCAAAACTCGAGGTGGTCCAGTCCATCCATTTGTCGGCAATGGCGCGCGCTTGCAGATCCGCCGGAAACCACGGGGTATTGGCCGCGTGCTTGGCCAGCAGGTAACGCACGATGGTGTTGGATTCCCACAGCACAAAGCCGTCGTCCTGAATCACCGGCACCCGGCCATTCGGGTTCATTGCGCGGTACTCCGGCGTGTCGACCACACCGAACGCGCCGCCGGCATCGATGGCCTCGTAGGCAAGGCTCAGCTCTTCGGCGGCCCACAACGGTTTTCTGACATTCGACGAATTCTTGCGACCCCAGATCTTCAGCATGACCGCCTCTTTTCCATTGAGTGGGCGGGCAGCATACGCCGGATCAGACGCGGCTGACATCACTGTGCATGTCGCCCAACAGCTGCGGTTGGTCATCGCCGAACAGGTGCGGATAGCACTTCTCAATGTGCTCGAAAAAGAACCTTTCCGGTACATCGGTGAACTGCCCGTGATCCACCAGGTATTCCATCAACTGCGCGCCATCACGGTTGAACGGGTGGAAAACACTGTCGTTGATCCCGTCGAAATCCAGCGGCGCGACGTTGAACAGCTCGCAGAGTTTCTGGTTGAACGCCGGTGTGGCTTTGACCCAGCCGCCGTTCAGGAACAGCTCGGTATAACCGTGCATGGCAAACACATCACTGCGCAGCAACTCGAGCAGACGCGGGGTCGACAGATGATTGCGCACATCTGCCAGACCGATCCGTGCGGGGATCGCACAATGTCGCGCGCAAGCCGCCAGTAACGTGGCCTTGGGCACGCAATAGCTCTCGCCCGTGGCCAAGGCATAACTGCCGCGCAAGGTTTCGGGATCGCGACTGAAGGTGTAGGGGTTGTAGCGCACCGCCTCGCGCACCGCGTAATACAGGCTGATCACCTGCGCGAGCGGATCGCGGCTCGGGCCTCGGTGCTGCTCGGCGAACTCCACCACTGCCGGGTGGTCACTATCGATGAAGCGGCCGGGGCTCAAATACTCGCGCATGACGGTTTCTCCTGAGTGAACCCCGAGTCTAGCGAGGGCTTGAGCACAGAGATAACGGCATATCGGCCAAACTTGGACGCAAAGCTGCGGGACGACCGAACGATTTCCTACAGCTGTTGCCCACCGAAACTACAAAAGCCGTCCGGGCTTTCCCACGAATTCAATCACGTTGTTCTGACCCGCCTGTTTTACGGATGCCGTCTAAGCTCTGAAGGTCGGTTCGCCCTGGTTCACGGAGGATTAAATATGCTGTTGTTGTGGATACTGGTTCTGATCGTCGGAGTGGCGTATCTGGCCCACCGGCGCATCGCCCCGCTGCCCGCGCTGGGTATCGTCGCGGTCTATTTGCTGGCGATGGGGATTTTCAGCCATGCACCGGGCTGGCTGCTGCTGATCTTCTGGGTGCTGCTGGCCGTGGCCGCCGCGCCGCTCCTGTTGCCCGACCTGCGCCGTAAACATTTCAGCGCGCCGCTGTTCAACTGGTTCCAGAAAACTCTGCCACCGATGTCGCAAACCGAACGCGACGCGATCGATGCCGGCACGGTGTGGTGGGACGGCGAGCTGTTCAGCGGCCGCCCGGACTGGGACAAGTTGCTGGCCTATCCCAAGGTGCAACTGACCGAAGAGGAACAGGCGTTCATCGACGGCCCGACCGAAGAACTGTGCGCCATGGTCACCGATTGGCAGATCGGCCAGGAAATGGACCTGCCGGCCGAAGCCTGGACTCACATAAAAGAGCATGGCTTCTTCGCCTTGATCATTCCGAAGGAATATGGCGGCAAGGGCTTCTCGGCTTACGCCCACTCGCAAGTGGCGATGAAACTCGCCACCCGCAGCGGCGACCTCGCCTCCACCGTGATGGTGCCGAACTCCCTAGGCCCGGCCGAACTGCTGTTGCATTACGGCACCGATGAACAACGCAACCATTACCTGCCACGCCTGGCGCGCGGCGACGATATTCCGTGCTTCGCCCTCACCGGCCCGCTCGCCGGTTCCGATGCGGGCGCGATGCCTGACACCGGGATCATCTGCAAAGGCCAATGGGAAGGTCAGGAAACCCTGGGCCTGCGCCTGAACTGGGAAAAGCGTTACATCACCCTTGGCCCGGTGGCCACCCTGCTTGGTCTGGCGTTCAAGGCGTATGACCCGGACCATTTGCTCGGCGACAAGACCGATCTGGGCATCAGCCTCGCGCTGATCCCGACCGATACCGCTGGCGTGGAAATCGGCCGTCGTCACTTGCCGCTGGGCGCTGCGTTCATGAACGGCCCGAACTCGGGCAAAGACGTATTCATCCCGCTGGATTACCTGATCGGTGGCCAGGAAATGCTCGGCAAAGGCTGGATGATGCTGATGAACTGCCTGTCGGTTGGGCGTTCGATCTCGTTGCCTGCGGTCGGCACTGGCGCGGCCAAGTTCACCAGTCTGGTAACCGGCCAATACGCGCAGATTCGCGAGCAGTTCAACGTACCGCTGTCGGCGTTCGAAGGTATTCAGGAAGCCATGGCGCGCATCGGCGGCAACGCATGGATGATGGACGCCGCACGTATGCTCACCGCCAACGCGGTGGATCTGGGCGAGAAACCGTCGGTACTGTCGGCGATTCTCAAGTACCACCTGACCGAACGTGGTCGCGAATGCATCAGCCACGCGATGGATGTGCACGGTGGCAAGGCAATCATCATGGGCCCGAAAAACTATCTGGGCCGCAGCTGGAACGGTGCGCCGATCTTCATCACCGTGGAAGGCGCGAACATTCTCTCGCGTAACCTGATGATCTTCGGTCAGGGTGCGATCCGCTGCCATCCGTTCGTACTCAAGGAAATGGCATTGGCCGGCCGCGAGGACAAGGATCAGGCACTCAAAGAGTTTGATGGTCTGTTGCTGAAACACATCGGTTTTGCCGTGAGTAACGCGGCCAGCACGCTGGTGCTGAACCTTGGTTTCGGCCACTTCGAACATGCACCGGGCAACAAGTTGAGTCAGGGCTACTTCCGTGCACTCAACCGTCAGGCCGCAGCTTTCGCCATGCTCGCCGACTTGAGCATGATGCTGCTGGGCGGCGAACTGAAACGTCGCGAGCGACTCTCGGCGCGTCTCGGCGATGTGTTGAGCAATCTGTATCTGGCCTCGGCAGCGCTCAAGCGTTATCACGACCTCGATTCCCCGGATTACATGGCGCCGCTGTTCACTTGGGCCATGGAAGAAAGCCTCGGCCAATCGGAAAAAGCTTTGGATGAGCTGCTTACCAACTTCCCGAACAAGGTCTTCGGCTGCCTGCTGCGCGTGATCGTGTTCCCGTTCGGTCGTCGTCACAAAGGTCCGTCGGACAAACTCGGTGCTGAAGTCGCGGCAGTCATCGGCCGTGCCAAGGGCGATCCGGCACTCGAAGAACTACTTGCCGGTTGCTACCGCCCACAATCGGCAGACGACGCAGTCGGCGCGTTGCAACATGCCAGCGACCTGCTGAGCGCCGCGAAACCGCTGCACAAAAAACTGCACAGTTCGCTGAAAAGCGGCCAGGTCAAACCGGCTGCGGGTGAACACGCAATTGATGCAGCGCTGGAGGCCGGGGTGCTGCAAGCGCTGGAAGCGCAGACCCTGCGTGATGCCGAAGCGGCGCGGCGCAAAGTGATCGATGTCGATGATTTCGACAAAGAGGAACTGACGCTGGCGCAAGGCAAAGTCCGCTGATCCCTTCAATCAGTGAAAAACGGGCGCGGGAGCTTTATACTCCTGCGCCCGTTTTGCTCTTGAGGACTTATCTCGTGTCCAACGTCGTTGCCGATCATCTGGTGTTACTCGACCACCTGCGCAGTATCCTGGTCGCCGTAGGTGAGGCCGAACAGGTTCCCGAAGAAAGCCATGCCTTGTTTATGGAGCGTTTCGACGAACTGCTGGCGTCTCTGCCGATCGATCCGATCGAAAGCCAGTATCTGGGCCAGGACATCCTGACTCAGGTAATTTCCCGCTATCCACAAATCGCCCACCTGATCCCGCGCGATCTGCTGTGGTACTTCGCTGGCGACTGCCTGCACTACTTGTCCGATCAAGAAATCGACCTGTATCAGGCACTGGAAGAACGTCGTTTCGATGCTGAACAGAACGACGAACCGTTCGACTGGAATCAGGAAAAACAACTGCTGGCGATGTCCAGTCAGGACAGCAAGCACTGATCTTCGTCCGCAAATGAAAAGGCCCGCATGGACAACCATGCGGGCCTTTTTATTGTTCTGCCATTACAGTAACCCCTCGCCTTCCGGCAGTTCATACGCCACCGCTGCATTGGTCGCGCCGCCGGATTTCGCCGGTTTGCTCAGGGTCGGCTCCTTCTCAAGACACTCCACCAGATAGTCGATGAACACCCGCAACTTCGGCGGCAGATAGCGCGTCGGCGAATGCAGCAACCACAGCCCACCGTGATAAGAGGCGAGAAACGACCAGTCCGGCAACACCTGTACGATCAACTTCTGCTCCAGCGCATAACGCGCGGTGAAGTACGGCAGGCTGCCGATGCCGATGTGCTGCAACACCGCTCCCAAGCGCACGCCAGTGTGATTGGCGGCATAGCGTCCGCGCACGCCGACAGTCACGGCTTTAGTGCCCTTCTTGAATTTCCAGCGCGCATCGCTCGGGGTTTCACCGAGATAAATGCAGCTGTGATTGAGCAAGTCGTGGGGATGCGTCGGGGTGCCATGCTCGGCCAGATATTGCGGGGTGGCGCAGAGCAAATGGTCGATGGTCAGCAACTGCCGCCCGACCAGCCCGGCCGGTGGCCGATCAGTGATACGGATCGCCAGATCGACATGATCGTCGATCAGATCGACTTGCCGATCTTCCAGCAGCAACTCCACATCGACCTTCGGATAGCGGCGCAAGAACTCCGGCATGTGCGGATGAATCACGAAACGCCCGACCGCTTTCGGCACGCTGACCCGCACCAAGCCTTCCGCCTCATGGTTGAACTGACCGCTGATTTCCATCACCGAACGCGCAGCGCTGACCATTTCCTGGCAGCGCTTGAACACCTCTTCGCCGCCATCGCTCAGGCGCAGTTTGCGCGTAGTGCGCTGCAGCAACCGCGTGGCCAGCGCTTTCTCCAGCCGTGAAATGCTGCGACTCACGGCTGACGGCGATGAACCCATTTGCCGCGCTGCTTCGGAGAAACTGCCGGTCTCCACAACCTTGACGAAAATCGCCATTTCACCCAGCAGCGGCAGCGGTAGATTTATGCTCACAGCGCAACAGTCCTTTGATGTTTGAACGGATTATCACGTTATTGCACGATTCATATAATAAAAACAGAAACTTAATAAGGGCATGGAATATGACGCTTCGCCTCTTTTTCCATAGTGATGACCTCAAGGCCAGTGTAGAAGTCCTCGACTGTACGCCCCACGAGAACGAATTCGCCGTGGTGCTGCGCGCCACATTGTTTCACCCGCAAGGTGGCGGTCAGCCCTGCGATACCGGCTGGATCGGTGACAGCCAGGTACTGCGCGTGGTGCAGGAACCGGAGCGGATCATCCATTTCGTCGACCGCCCGGTGCCGTTGGGCATGACGCAGATTCGCGTCGACGAAGAACGCCGGCGCTTCAATACGCGCATGCATTCCGCTGGGCATTTGATCGGCCACTTCGTGCAAGCCATGGGCTGGATGCCGATCAAGGCGCATCACTGGCCGGATGAAGGTCGCGTGCAATTCAAGCCGGGCGATTCAGCCCAGGAAGTCGAAGCACAAACCGTTGAATACGGCATCGGGCAATGGATCGAACACGACCTGCCCCGACTGACCTCCCTACGCGAAGGCGCGCGGGAAATCGGTTTTGGTGAACTGCCGGCCTATGGCTGCGGTGGCACCCATGTACGCAGCCTGAAGGATTTGGGCACAGTCACGATCGCGTCCCTTTCACAGAAAAAGGGCACGTTGTCCGTCCACTACAGCGTGGATTGAGGATTTCGGACGATGCCCCGCGCATCGTCCGACGCCGGGGGAACCGCATTCGCCGGTTCCATGGACTTTCGATAGATGGACCTGAATAACATGATGCTTGACGTCGAGCGTCTCGATGAGACGTGCATAAAAAAACTGGCCAACGAAGAAATCCTCGCCATCCGCGTCAAAGGCTTTTTACCCAAGCCGCTGGCGATCCAGATTGGTGACAAAATTCTCGCACCCGGTTTCGAGGGTTATATCAATGCGCCGAGCATCGGCCGCATCGGCATGGCGTTCTACGAGGCGGAAAACCAACCGCTGCTGATCGAGGATTATTTCGAGCGCGCCACCAGCAACATTGCCGAGTTACGCAATCGCTGTGCGCCCTATTCGTCGCCGGTCGACACTTTGCGCTGCATGCTCGACGAATCGTGGCCGGCCGGCGCGCACCTGGAAAACCTCTACGGGCGCAAAATGTACGTCGGCCTGTCGCGGGTGGTGAAACCCGGTGTGTGCTTTCTCGCCCACCACGACATTTTCGCCAAGGATGCGCCGGAGAGTTTTCAGGCGCGCAGCCTGGCCGCGCAATTCGCCTGCAACGTCTACCTGAACATGCCCACCGAAGGTGGCGCACTGCAGATGTGGGACGACGATGTTACCCCCGATCAATTCGACGAGATGCGTGGCGACAGCTACGGCATCGACCCGGCCCTGCTCGGCCCGCCGACGCTGGAAATTCGGCCCGAGCCTGGCGACTTCATCATGTTCAATTCGCGGCGCATGCACTCGGTGACCCCGGGCGTGGCGGATCCGCGCTTGAGCCTGTCGTTCTTTGTCGGCTATCGCGGCAATGCTTCACCCCTGACTTTCTGGAGCTGAGATGTTATCGAATTACCTGGGCGAGTTTCTGGCGCTGGCCACCATTCACTTCCTGGCCGTGGTCGCACCCGGCCCGGATTTCGCCGTGACCATCCGCCAGAGTGTGCGCTTCGGTCGGCTGGTGGGGATCTGCACGGCACTCGGCATCGGTGCGGGAATTTCCGTGCATGTGCTGTATACCCTGCTCGGCGTCGGCGCGTTGATGCACACCACGCCCTGGCTATTGACCGTGGCCAAAGTGGTGGGCGGCGCGTACATTTTTTATCTCGGCATCAGCCTGATACGCAGCAAACCCAAGTCGACACTGGAAGGCGAGAAAGCAGCGGATGAGCCGCCGGGCGAGCAGTCGCTGCTCAAGGCGTTCAGCACCGGTTTTCTGACCAACGCCACCAACCCCAAGGCCACGCTGTTTTTCCTGGCGATCTTCACCACGATCATCAGCGCGACTACGCCATTGGAAATTCAGGCGCTGTACGGCCTGTGGATGTGCGGCGTAAACGCGTTGTGGTTCGTGATCGTTGCGCTGTTCTTCTCCAGCAGCAAAGTGCGCCTGCTGTTCATGCGCATGGGGCACTGGTTCGAGCGCAGCATGGGGGTGATTCTGATCCTGTTCGCCGGGCGTTTGGTGCTGTCGATGTAGGCATGCCACGTGGAAAAGCCCGGTCCAGAGCGAGGGGACAGGGTTTTTCGATTGTGCGTCGCTTTTGCATTTTTGTGCGACGCATCCCACTTCAGGGACTCCCCTATCCCGCTCGTGTGGTGTTAGCTTGCGAAACGGTCTGATATCTCGCTCAGACATTTCCTACTCACTACCTGCGAAGGAATGCCCCCCGCAATGGATTTTTCATTCAAGCAACTGGCCGCTTCGACCCTGATTCTGGCCAGCCTTTCATCCGTCCCGCTGTCCGCACAAGCCAACATCACACCAGAACAAAGCGCGACTATTCTCAAGACATTCAGTGAAACCAAGGTCAGCGACTTCAAACAATTCCTGGGTGATTTGGCCAAAAATGACCTGAGTAAGAGCGATAATCTGCGCCCGGCCATCAGCGCGTTCCTCGACAACAAGACGTTGACCGCCGGGCAGCAAAACGAAATCCATCGTTTGCTCGGTCTGTACACGCGAGTGAAGTACGGCAAGGACGCGCTCGAGACCCTGCGCGAACTGGTAGAGATTCCGACCGACCGCAAAGAAGGCGTCGAACAGCACGAAAATCCGCAGTTCATCAAGATTGCCGCGAAGATCAAGGATCTGGCCGAGTCGTTCGGCCTGAAGTACCGCAATGTCGACAACCGGGTTTATGAAATCTCCCTGGATGGCGCTGGAGAAGAAGTCGTCGGCATTCACGCCCACGCCGACGTGGTGCCAGTGACCCCGGAAAACTGGGTGCTGAAGGATGGCACCAAGCTCGACCCCTTCAAGGTCACGCTGATCGGCGACCGTATGTACGGCCGTGGTACCGAGGATGACAAGAACGGCATCGTTGTCGCGCTGTACGCGATGAAAGTGATCAAGGAAGAAAAGCTGCCATTGGCGCGCAATTTCAAGCTGCTGGTCGACACCACGGAAGAAACCACTGGCGATGCCATTCCTTATTACTTCGAACGCAACCCGACACCGAACTACAACATGGCGCTGGATGGCGGCTACCCGGTGGTGATTGCCGAGAAAGGCTACGGCACCGTGATGGGGCATTTCCCCAAGCGCAAGGCTGAAGGCAAAGGCGCGGAACTGATCTCGATGACCGGCGGCCTGGCCACCAACCAGATTCCGTCGGCCTCGGTCGTAACGCTGCTGACTGACAAGCCCGCAGAACTGGCCGCCAGCCTGCAAAAGGCCGGCGCCGAGTACGCCAAACGCAACGGCGGCGACTTCGAAGTCAACGCCAAGATCGATGGCAAAGACGTCAAATTGACCGTGACCGGCGTTTCCGCGCACTCCTCCGAGCCAGAATCGGGCGTCAACCCGGTCGCGCGCATGCTCGACTTCGTCCACAGCGTGGATGGCAAGATCGCGTTCAAGCACAACCACATCACCGATGCTGCACGCTACGCCGCCGAGAACTGGGGCCTGGATTACAAGGGTGCCAAGCTGGGTGTGGGTTTCTCCGACGCGTTCATGGGCCCGCTGACCACCTCGCTGACCTACGTCGGCATGGATGAAAAAGCCTTCAAACTCGCGGTCAACCTGCGCGTGCCGAAAGGCAAGTCGCCGGAAGCACTCAAGGCAGAAATCGCCGAGAAAATTTCAGCCTGGAGCAAGCAAACCAAGGTAGCAGCGACCTTCGACTACTCGATCGCCGAACCGATGTACCGCAACCCTGAAGGCGAGTGGGTCAAGGCGTTGCTGGCAGTGGCCAGCGAAAACCTTGGCATGAAACACGAATTCGGCACCTCCGCTGGCGCTACCTCGGTGCATGAATTGCCGAATGGCGTGCAATTCGGTCTGGCGCGCCCTGAGGCCAAGTACACCGGGCACACCGACGGTGAGTTCAAGACGGTTGACCAGTTCCTGCTGGATCTGCAGATCGTCACCGAAATGATGGGCCGTATCGGGCAGCTGCCGAAGCTCTGATCGCATCACCGGCCCGCCATTTCGGCGGGCCACAAAAAAGGACCGCGAGGTCCTTTTTTATTGCGCCACAAATCGCGCACAAACAAAAACGCCGCTCATCACTGAGCGGCGTTTTCGTTAAATATGGAGCGGGAAACGAGACTCGAACTCGCGACCCCGACCTTGGCAAGGTCGTGCTCTACCAACTGAGCTATTCCCGCAATGGCGTCCCCTAGGGGACTCGAACCCCTGTTACCGCCGTGAAAGGGCGGTGTCCTAGGCCACTAGACGAAGGGGACACGCTACCCGGAACACATGGTGTGTGTTTCGGTGTTCCAGATCCGCATCCGAAGACTTGGTTCTGGTTTCACTCAGCACCGCCCGAAGGCACTGCCGTTTAAAAATGGAGCGGGAAACGAGACTCGAACTCGCGACCCCGACCTTGGCAAGGTCGTGCTCTACCAACTGAGCTATTCCCGCATTGGCGTCCCCTAGGGGACTCGAACCCCTGTTACCGCCGTGAAAGGGCGGTGTCCTAGGCCACTAGACGAAGGGGACACACGTACAACATTCACTCCCTACCGCGTTTCGCTGTGTGCTTTACGCTGTAAGTGGCGCGCATTCTATGGATGGATTGGGGGGTCGTCAACCCCCTGATATAAATTTATTTAAATCAATGACTTCGACCTGCTTTACGGGCCGTTCCAGGGTTTTCCGTCGCCCGGCGATTGACGCCTATATTCCGCCACCCGCCAAGGCGTTATAGTCCACGCCACGAATGATGGCAATCTGCACCCCAAGGGCCAGCATTTATATAAGCAGCCCTGCGGCCGATACAGATTCAACTGCGCCGATCCAAATCGTCGAGCGGCGCTAGGCGGCTATATACCAAGCCACTACACTCGCAACTCGCACGCGAATCCTATAAAGAGGTCTTACCGGTGACACCACTCATGATCACCCTGCTAGTCATAGTCGGGATCGCAATCTTGATCGCCATTGGTTACATGAACCATGTGGTGGAAAACACCAAACTGGAGAAGGCCCGCACCAAGGTCGAACTCAACGACCGCCTGCGCCGCTGCGGCGAACTCACCGAGACCTTTCCCGGCCAGTTCATGACGCCCGGGCTGAAGCTGTTGCTGACCCGTCTCGAACTCAACGTCTGCCAGCGCCTGCTCAACCTGGAAAAAACCAGCGCCACCACCAAGGCGCGCATCGGCGAACTGAACGCACTGGTAGCCCAGGGCGAATCGATTCCGGTCAACAACCCACCGGCACCGATCCAGACCGAAGCCAAAGCCAAAGACGTACGCTTCCTCCTCGAAGCCCTGCACGGCCAGATCACCCGCGCCGCCCAGGACGGCTTCCTGCCACCGAACGAAGCCAAACACTGGATCCGCGAAGTGCGCCACATCCTGGTGCTGCTGCACATCGAATTCTTCAACAACCTCGGCCAGCACGCCCTGCAACAAAACCAGCCAGGCCAGGCCCGCCTCGCCTTCGAACGCGGCGTGCAATACCTGCGCAAACAGCAAGATCCGCGGATCTACGCGGAACAGCTGGAATACCTGGAAAAACTGCTGGCGCGTGCCAACGCCCAAGTGATGGACAAGATTGCGCCGGTTGAAGGTGAAGAGAACCAACTGACATCCGGCCTCAAAGAAGTAGAGGCCGATGCAGACTGGAAGAAGAAAGTGATCTACGACTGATGGGTTGTTGATTGGAAGAAGCCACCGCGAGGTGGCTTTTTTGTTGGTTGCGCGGGGAAGATCAAGAGCCCCTCACCCTAACCCTCTCCCGGGGGGAGAGGGGACTGACCGAGGTGCCCACAAGAAATACGCCGACGTGAAATACCGAGGTGAATACAGATTCAAAAACCCCAAAAACCCGCTCCTGCCTCTGCCCCACCACCACTCAACACGATGAGCGGTAGCTCAAGTACCGCTCTTGATCTCAAGCGCCCATCGGCAGGCTGAGAGGAGGGATTCTTCCGGGGGTGGGCGCGCAGCGCCGTTTGGCGTAGCCAAATACATCGAGAGGAGGTGCAGCGCAGCAAACCGGAGGCGATGCCCCCGGATGAATGCCGGAGCGAAGGAACCCCGAGCCCCAGCGAGGGGCCGAACGTCAGGGTAAAAGACCTTTGGTTACTTTGGGGCGTTTGCCAAAGTGACCCGCCGTAAGGGCGGAACCCTTAGCAGCCACAACCGCAGAAACGGATATATACGCTATAAAGCCAGAGCCTGGTCGGCCCAAAGGCCGCCAAGGTCAAAGCCGAAAATGCCCCACCATCCCCCGCAATTCCCCACCCAACTGCGCCAACTCAACACTCGACAGCGCATTCCCCCGCATCGCAATCGAAGACTGATCCGCACTCGCCCGAATACTCGTCACACTGCGATTGATCTCCTCAGCCACCGAACTCTGCTCCTCGGCCGCCGCCGCAATCTGCTGATTCATCTGCTGAATCAACGAAACCGCCGCCGCAATACTGCCCAGCGCGCTCTCAGTCTGCAGCGCATCACTGACCGCCAGTTTCACCAACTCGCCACTGCTCTGAATCTCCTGCACCGAAGCATGCGCCGCCGCCCGCAACGAGCTGACCAGACGCTCGATCTCCTCGGTCGATTGCTGCGTACGCCGCGCCAACGCGCGCACTTCATCAGCCACCACCGCAAAGCCCCTGCCCTGCTCCCCCGCCCGCGCCGCTTCAATGGCAGCGTTGAGCGCAAGCAGATTGGTCTGCTCAGCGACGCTGTTGATCACACTCAACACCGTGCCGATGTTCTGGATTTCCGCGCTCAGACTTTCGATGCTGGAACTGGCCGAGGTCGCCGAATCCGCCAACTGCTCGATGCGCGCCATACTCTGACGCACCACCTGCTGACCGCTCTCGACCTTGTCATCCGCCGTCTGCGCGGCCTGCGCCGCTTCTTCGGCATTTCGCGCCACGTCATGCACGGTGGCCGTCATCTGGTTCATCGCCGTGGCGACCTGTTCGGTTTCCTCTTTCTGGCTGCTGACCTCAAGATTGGTCTGCTCGGTCACCGCCGACAGCGATTGCGCCGAACTGGCCAACTGCTCGATACCAGCCTGCAACCCACTGACAATCGCGCTAAGCCCGGCGCCCATCTGCTGCATCGCCAGCATCAACTGTCCGATCTCGTCGCGGCGAGTCACCGGCACCGAGCCACTTAAATCACCCGCGGCAATGCGCTGGGCGACTTGAATAACGCTGCGCAACGGCGCGACGATCAACCGGGTAATCACCCACGCGGCAATCAGCCCGACCAGCAGCGCCAGTGCCGATGAACCAATGATCAAAACCGAATTCTTCTTCAGCTCGCCCTGCATCGCAGCATCTTCAGCCACATACGCCTGATCGACCCGCTCGACCACCTGCGCGGCGCGCTGGTGCAATTGTTCATAGACCGTTTTCTCCTGCGCCAGCAGCCCGGTGTATTCGGCCAGCTTGTCGTTGAACCCGGCGATGTGCCCGGACACCTCATTGAGCACTGTCAGATAGCCGTCATCCTTGACGGTGGACTTGAGCTGTTCGGCCTGAGTCTGGGCCTGAGCCGCCTGCTCGATGTTGCCTTTGGCGCCACTGTCGTCGCCCTTGCGACTCTGATCCAGCCGCACGCGCGCTTCGTTCATGGCTTGCAGCATCAGCCGCGACACCTGACTGACCTGGTTGGCCTGTTCGATGAACTGCGCGCCATCCTTGCCTTCACTTTCCTTGAGGGTGTAAGCACCGTCATCGGCCAGCCCGGCCTGCAAGACATCGAGATTATTGGCGACGCTGGACACCGACCAACTGGCCATTTCCAGTGCCAGATCCTTGGCCTGGCTCAGCGAGACAAACTCATCGAACGCCTTGCGATAGGCGCTCAGAGACTGCTCGACATCGTTCATCACCGGCACATTGGCCGGTGATTGCGCCTTGAGCTGATTGGCCAGCACCACCAGCGCATCCACGCCTTCACGCAGGGCATCGGCAGTCTTCGGGTTGCCGTGCAAGGCGTAGTCCTGCTCCAGCAACCGCACCTTGAGCAAGTCGCTGTTGAGCGTCGACATCTGCTTGAGGCCGTCAAACCGCTGGCTGACGGTTTGCAGGGACCAGACACCGATGGCCGCCACCAGCGCGGTCAACAGCAACACCAGGACAAACCCGACACCCAGTTTTTTCGCCATACCGAGGTTGGCAAAACGTCCTTGCACGGCCGAAATCATTGCGCGTAGCCCCCTGCCATTGTCTGTAGCCGAAGATTCGCAACGGCCACCCGGCAGCACAAGGCTCTGGCGTCGGAATAATGGCAAAAAGCTACGCCCGCGTCGTTTTCAGAACGCTTGAGGTCTATCCACAGCGGTGCTGCGAAAAAACTGCCGCGCGCGTGAATCACAGGCATATGCCACGTTGATACGCTGCCAGTCAGAGGTTTCGCCGCTGGGGCTGAACGCCGTGGCGTGGGACAACTGCACTCCGTAGCGTTGCGCCTGACTGCGCACCCGCGCATCGTCGGCCAGTGGCGAACGGGCCCAGATAAACAGGCCACTGGTTGGCTTGCCGAACACCTCCCATTCCGCGTCTTCCAGTAATTGCAAAGCCGCCGCACGGTCGACATTCAGCCGCTGGCGTTGACGCTGCACCAGTTTGCGATAGGCGCCACTGGCCAACAGACTGGCCAGAACTGCCTCACTGAACCGCGAAGTCCCCACGCAAGTAATCATTTTGACCCGCGCCAGCCGCGCGATCAGCGCGCTCCCGGCCACGACATAACCGGCACGTAACGAGCTGCTCAGCGTCTTGGAAAAACTCCCGACGTAAATCACTCGCTCATCGTCATCCAGAGCAGCCAGACGCGTACCGCTGCCGTTGTGCAAATCGGCGTAGACATCGTCCTCGATCAACTGCAGATCGTAGGTTTTACTCAATTGCAAAATCCGCTGGGCGACAACCGGCAGCAGGCAACTGCCCGTGGGATTGTGATGATGACTGTTGATGAACAGCGCTTTGGGCCGGAACTGCCCCAGCAATGCCTCGAGCGCCTCGGTGTCCGGGCCGCTCGGCGTACGGCGCACTTCCAGCATGCGCACACCGTGCAGGCGCAACAGATCGAACAGCGGCGCGTAACCCGGTGTTTCGACGACCACACAATCGCCGGCCTTGAACAGCGTGCGCACAATCAGATCCAGGCCGTGACTGGCCCCGGCGGTGGTCAATACCTGCTCTTCGCCCGCTTCGATCCCGAGCAGTTTGAGGCGCTTGATGATCTGCTCACGCAACGCCGGCAATCCCAGTGGCGTGCCGTAGCTGAACAGGCTGGCCATGTCGGTGCGGGCCACCTCGCGAATCGCGTAGCTGAGATCATCCGGTTCGCGCCAGCTTTGCGGCAGAACACCACTGCCGAGCGTCAAACCACTGGCTCGTTCGACACCTGCAACGCGCCAGTGCGACTCCGCGTCGCCCCCGCAGGCTCCAAGCGCTTTGCAACATACCGGCAACGCGGCTGCCACCATGAAACCCGCCCCCTGACGCGAAGCCAGCAGCCCCTGCGCCACCAGACGTTCGCAGGCTTCCAGAACACACGACTGGCTGAGCAAATTGCATCGCGCGATTTGCCTCACGGACGGCAGTCGGGTGGCGGGCGGTACCTGATCCTGGGTGATCCAGTCGGTCAATCCATCAACAATCTGCTGCACAACCGGCACCATTGCCTGTCGGTCAATTCTCAATTCCATGAGCACGCAAACTCCTGTCCGTTTTGCTGGCGGCAGTAAATCACAGCCGCGTCGATCAGGCTGTGCGACAACGCCGTCAAAACGTCCCGCATTAACTGCTTGATACACATTGTGTATGTTTGACCCGGGAACTAAACACGCGCCCACAAAAAACCCGCATGCATGCGTGCGGGTTTTTTCTGCAATGTCGACCAGCGTTTCAGAACGCGGTAACGCCCCCGTCCACCGCCAGCGAATGGCCGGTGGTGAACGCCGCGCCATCGCTGCACAAATACAGCACCGCGCTGGCGATTTCCTCGACCGTACCGATGCGCCCGACCGGGTGCATGGCGCTGGCAAACTCGCCTTTCTTCGGGTCGGCTTCATACGCGCGACGGAACATGTCGGTGTCGATCACCGCCGGGCACACGGCGTTGACACGAATTTTCTTCTTGGCGTACTCAATGGCGGCGGACTTGGTCAGACCGATCACCGCGTGTTTGGACGCTGCATAGATGCTCATCTTCGGCGCGGCGCCCAACCCGGCCACCGAAGCGGTGTTGACAATCGCCCCGCCGCCCTGCGCCAGCAGCAATGGCAATTGGTACTTCATGCACAGCCAGACGCCTTTGACATTGACGCCGATGATCGCGTCGAACTCGTCGATCGAGCCGTCGGCAAGCTTGCCCTTCTCGATTTCGATCCCCGCATTATTGAACGCGTAGTCGAGGCGACCGTAGGTATTGATCACCTCGTCCATCAGATTTTTCACTTCGCTTTCGACAGTAACGTTGCAGCGCACGAAGGTCGCTTCGCCACCGGCCGTACGAATCAGCGCTACCGTGCCTTCGCCCCCGGCAGTATCCAGATCGGCCACCACCACTTTCAAGCCTTCGGCGGCAAACGCCTGGGCAGTTGCGCGGCCGATGCCGTTGGCGGCGCCCGTGACTACGACAACCTGGCCGGAAAACCTCATGCTCATTGTGCTGCCCTCGAATGCGCGGATTGATTCAGTGGCAGCATAGCCACAGCGACTTGGGCGGCGGCAGCACTATCCAAACGCCGTGTATGCGCTCATGAATCGCAGTGATGAATACCCGCCCGCCACTATCACTGCACTGGATCAAGCTGCATTCGCCGCGTCAGCCAACCTTGCGTCATCGCCGGCGAGGGTCTATCAACAAGACTTCATTCAGTTCGAGTGCCTGTCATGACTAACCAGACCAATCGCCAGTTCCTGCTCGCCAAACGCCCGGTGGGCCCCGCGACCCGCGAGACCTTCACCTATCAGGAAGTACCGGTCGGCGAGCCGGCGGCGGGGCAGATTCTGGTCAAGAACGAATACCTGTCCCTCGACCCGGCCATGCGCGGCTGGATGAACGAGGGCAAGTCCTACATCCCGCCGGTCGGTCTCGGTGAAGTCATGCGCGCTTTGGGCGTAGGCAAAGTCGTCGCTTCGAACAATCCGGGCTTCGCCGTCGGGGACTACGTCAACGGTGCCTTGGGCGTGCAGGATTATTTCCTTGGCGAGCCAAGAGGTTTCTACAAGGTCGATCCGAAACTGGCGCCGTTGCCGCGCTATTTGTCTGCGCTGGGCATGACCGGCATGACCGCGTACTTCGCCCTGCTCGACGTCGGCGCCCCGAAAGAAGGTGACACCGTGGTGCTGTCCGGCGCAGCGGGTGCGGTCGGCAGCATTGCCGGGCAAATTGCCAAGCTTAAAGGTTGCCGCGTGGTCGGGATTGCTGGCGGCGCCGACAAGTGCAAATTCCTCATCGATGAACTGGGTTTCGACGGCGCCATCGATTACAAGAGCGAGGACGTGGTGGCCGGCCTCAAACGCGAATGCCCGAAAGGCGTGGACGTGTATTTCGACAACGTCGGCGGCGACATCCTTGACGCGGTGCTCAGCCGTTTGAACCTGAAGGCGCGCGTGGTGATCTGCGGTGCGATCAGCCAGTACAACAACAAGGAAGCCATGAAAGGCCCGGCCAATTACCTGTCCTTGCTGGTCAACCGTGCGCGGATGGAAGGCTTTGTGGTGATGGACTACGCCGCACAATTCGCCGCCGCCGGGCAGGAAATGGCCGGGTGGATGGCCAAGGGGCAGCTCAAGAGCAAAGAGGATATCGTCGACGGACTGGAGACGTTCCCGGAGACGCTGATGAAATTGTTCAGCGGTGAGAACTTTGGCAAGTTGGTGTTGAAGGTTTAACCGACAGTTTCGCGCAGATCAAAAACACGGGAGCCAATTGGCTCCCGTGTTTGCATCCGGTGCGAGCGCTTAAGCGATTTCGGCAACCACCGCAGCCAACGCCTTGGCCGGATCAGCCGCCTGGCTGATCGGACGGCCAATCACCAGATAATCAGAGCCGGCATCCAGCGCCTGGCGCGGGGTCAGAATACGGCGCTGGTCGTCCTGCGCACTGCCCGCCGGACGAATCCCCGGGGTCACCAGTTGCAGCGACGGATGCGCGGTTTTCAGCGCCTGAGCTTCCAGCGCCGAGCACACCAGACCGTCCATCCCGGCTTTCTGAGCCAGTGCAGCCAGACGCAGCACTTGTTCCTGCGGCTCGATGTCCAGACCGATCCCGGCCAGATCTTCGCGTTCCATGCTGGTCAGCACGGTCACGCCGATCAGCAACGGCTGCGGGCCCGTGCGCTTGTCGAGCACTTCGCGGCAGGCCGACATCATGCGCAGGCCGCCGGAGCAGTGCACGTTGACCATCCACACGCCCATTTCCGCAGCAGCCTTGACCGCCATTGCGGTGGTGTTGGGAATGTCGTGGAATTTCAGGTCGAGGAACACCTCGAAACCCTTGTCGCGCAGGGTGCCGACGATTTCCGCGGCGCAACTGGTGAACAGTTCCTTGCCCACTTTGACCCGGCACAGCTTCGGGTCCAACTGGTCGGCCAGCTTCAGTGCGGCGTCACGGGTGGGGAAATCCAGGGCGACGATGATAGGAGTCTGGCAGACGGACATGGAGGGGCTCTCAGGCAGGACGAAATCGGCGCGCATTGTAGCGGAACCCGCGGCTGCGCGGCACCCGATGATCGGTAATTCATCGCTTGCGCCGTGATCAGCATAGCGTTCGGCGTTATTGTGTCGAGCCTGATACACAGACGACACGCCGGCAATACGCCCGCGCGCTAGCCTCGCCAGCCGCAACATGCACTTACAGCAGCCCTTCCCGCCTCACGGCCGGACGCCTATGCTGAAACCACAACCTCGCAGCCTATCTTTGTGGTTGGCGGCCTACTGGCAGATCAAGAGCCTCATGCACAACACTCAAGCCACCGTGAACGATGAGCAAAAAGACGACAAGCGCTGGAGCATTCGTGCGCTGATCGTCGACGATGATGTGCCGATCCGCGAACTGATGATCGACTACCTGGCGCGCTTCAACATCCACGCCAGCGGCGTCACCGATGGCACTGCCATGCGTCAGGCCATGCAAGCTGAACATTTCGACGTGGTGGTGCTCGACTTGATGTTGCCCGGCGAAGACGGTCTGTCGCTGTGCCGTTGGCTGCGTGCCGAATCCGACATTCCGATACTGATGCTCACCGCTCGTTGCGAACCCACCGACCGCATCATTGGCCTCGAACTGGGCGCCGATGACTACATGGCCAAACCGTTCGAGCCGCGGGAACTGGTAGCGCGGATTCAGACCATTCTGCGTCGGGTGCGCGATGACCGTTCAGAACAGCGTGCGAACATTCGCTTCGACAACTGGCGCCTGAACAGCGTGTTGCGCCAATTGATCGCTGACGATGGGCTGGTGGTGCCACTGTCGAACGCCGAATTCCGCCTGCTCTGGGTATTCATCGAACGCCCGCGCCGGGTGCTCAGCCGCGAACAGTTGCTCGACGCCGCCCGTGGCCGCTCGATCGAAGCCTTCGACCGCAGCATCGACCTGCTGGTATCGCGTCTGCGCCAGAAACTCGGCGACGACCCGAAAGCTCCGCAGCTGATCAAAACCGTGCGCGGTGAAGGTTATCTGTTCGACGCGCGAGACATCGGCTGATGCGAGCGCGCTTCGACACGCTGTTCGGCCGCCTGTTTGGCATGCTGTTCATTGCGATCGTCCTCGCGCACTTGCTGGCTTTTGCGTGGTTTCGCCTTTACGGTCCGCCACCTCCGCCCCCGCCGCCGCAGTTTTCCCAAATGCACGAAGGGCAACCGGCGCCGCAGGATCCGCGTTTCGCTCAGCGACCGCCGCGACCCTGGTTCGGCGGACCATTGGTGCCTCTTACATTCCAGTTCGTTTCGCTGATCATCGCCGCGTGGTACGGCGCCAAACTGCTGACCCGGCCGATCCAGCGCCTGAGCGACGCCGCCGAACGCCTGAGCGAAGATCTCGACAGCCCGCCGCTGGACGAGTCCGGCCCACGCGAGGCGCGGCAAGCGGCGCACACCTTCAACCTGATGCAACAGCGCATTCGCGAACAAGTGCAGGCCCGCGCACGCATGCTCGGCGCCGTGTCCCACGACCTGCGCACACCGCTGTCGCGACTGAAACTGCGCCTGGAAAACATCAGCGACGACAAGCTGCAAGGCCAGATGCGTCAGGATCTGGACGACATGATCAGCATGCTCGACGCCACCCTCACCTACCTGCACGAACAGCGCACCAGCGAAGCCTTGCAACTGATGGATGTGCAGGCGCTGGTCGAATCGCTGTGCGAAAACGCTCAGGATCAGGGCGCTGACGCGCAGGTCAGCGGTCACTGCGCACCGCTGCCGGTACAGCCAATGGCTTTACGCTCATGCCTCAACAACCTGCTCGACAACGCTTTGCGATATGCGGGACAAGTGCGCATCGAGTTGCAGGATCAGCGCGAGCAATTGCTGATTCGCGTAGTTGATCATGGCCCGGGCATCGCGGCGGACAAACGCGAAGCCGTGTTCGAGCCGTTCTATCGGCTGGAAGGATCGCGCAATCGCAACTCCGGCGGCGTCGGTCTGGGCATGACCATCGCCCGTGAGGCAGCGCTGCGCTTGGGCGGACAACTCAACCTGGAAGAAACCCCCGGCGGTGGCCTGACTGCCGTGATAATCCTGCCGCGCCTTCCAGCCTGACTGTGTACCGTCCGGTACAAACTCCACATACCCCCGACAACTCGCCCCTTGAGGCTGCATAAGCCGGTACGCCCACCGGTTTTTCAGCCCAAGGAGTGAGCCCGATGATCGGTAGCGTCAGCAACTACACGAGCTATACCAGCACCAACACCAACACCGCCACGCAAAACGCCCGCAGCCAGCAACTGCAAAAAGAACTGTTCACTAAGCTCGACAGCAATGGCGACGGCGCAGTAGATCAGGATGAACTGAGCAGCGCGTTGTCGCAGAAATCCGACGACGGCTTGCTGGTCAACCTGAGCCAACAATTCGGCGATCTGGACAGCGACACCAGCGGAAGCCTCAGCTCCGAAGAAATGGCCGCAATAGCACCACCACCGCCGCCACCCGCCAATCAGCCACCCAACACCGACCTCGCCGACGCCCTGATCAGCGCACTGGACGCCGACGGTGACGGCAGCATAACCGCCGCTGAATTGAACAGCGCGTTGCAGACCAGCGACAGCACCTCATCGACCAGCAACGACGACGGCGCGGCGTTGCTGAAAGTGCTGGACAGCGACAGCAGTGGCGGCGTGAGCAGTGATGAGCTGAAGGAAGCATTACAGGCTGGGCGCGAGCGTCCGGCGGAGGACCAGACTGCCAGTGCTCAGACCACCGCTGAAGCGTTGAACCGCATGATCGCGAATTTGAGCAAGCAGTACTCACTGGATAATGCGGCGCCGTTGGGCAAGTATTTGAATGTGGCGACTTGAGGTGATGGGAGGATCGCTCCCGGGTTCGACTTTTCGGAGCGATTAAAGCTGCTGGGTGAGTTGGTTGCTTTCGATTTTTAGTGTGCCAATCAAAGCTGCCCTCACCCTAGCCCTCTCCCAGAGGTAGAGGGGACTGACCGAGGTGCCGACGAAAAATACGCCGACGTGGGATACCGAGGTGAATTCGAATTTTCAAAAGCCACCCAATCCGCTCCAGATGTTGCCTCGCCACCACTCAACACGATGAGCGTTAGCTCGAGTACCGCTTTTGATCTCAAGCGCCCGTCGGCAGGCTGAGTGGAGGGGTTCATCCGGGGTTGGCGCGAAGCGCCGTTCGACGAAGTCGAACACATCGAGAGGAGGTGCAGCGCAGCAAACCGGAGGCGATGCCCCCGGATGAAACCCGGAAGGAAGGAACCCCGAGCCCCAGCGAGCGGGCCGAACGTCAGGGTAAAGACCTTTGCTTCCTTTGGGGCGTCTGCCAAAGGGAGTCGACCGTCAGGGCGAAACCATAAGAGGCCATCACCCCAAAAACGGATATGTTCTCAATCAGCGTTCAATCCGAGCCTGACTCTTACTCCAATCCGTCAACAAACTATAAGCCACCGCCAAAAGCGTAGGCCCGATGAACAACCCGATAAACCCAAACGCAATCAGCCCGCCAAACACCCCAAGCAAGACAATCACCAACGGCAAATTCCCGCCACGGCTGATCAGATACGGCTTGAGCACATTGTCCACGCCACTGATGATGAACGTCCCCCAGATCCCGAGAAAGATCGCCATCCCATAATCACCCTTCCAGGCCAGCCACGCCGTGGCCGGGATCCACACCAACGGCGGTCCCATCGGAATCAGACTCAGCAGAAAGGTCACGATCCCCAACACCAGCGCCCCTGGCACCCCGGCAATAAAGAAGCCAATCAACGCCAACACCGCCTGCGCCGCCGCCGTACCAATCACCCCGTTGACCACCCGCTGTACAGTGCCGGCAACCAGATCGATGTAATACCCGGCGCGGTCGCCGATCAGTCGCTGCAGCAAGCCATGAACAAACGCCGCCAGCCGCGGCCCGTCGCGGTAGAAAAAGAACACGAAGACAATGCTCAACGTCAGTTCGAGAATCCCGCCGCCGATCTGCGCACTGCGCGCCAGCAACCAGTTACCGACCTGCCCCAGATAAGGCTTGATCGCGACCATCATCGCCGCACCCTGCTGATCGATGCTGTTCCAGATTGCCACCAGTCGTTCGCCCACCAGTGGCACGCTGCCAAGCCAGTCGGGCGCCGCCGGCAGACCGTCGACCTGCACGTCCTTGATCAACGCCGTGGCATCGCGCACGTGATCGGCCAGGTTGAAACCCAGCCACACCAACGGCCCCGCCACCAGCAACATCCAGCCGAGCGTCAGCACCAGCGCCGCCAGCGACTCACGGCCATTGAGCAAACGGGTCAGCAGGCGCATCAGCGGCCAACTGGCGAACGCCAGCACCGCACCCCAGAACAGCGCCGACCAGAACGGCGCCATCACCCACAGGCTGGCGCCGAACAGCACCAGCAGGAGGATTTGCACCAACAGCCGATCATTATTGAGCATGCAGGTTCTCGAAGAAGTCAGTCAGCGAAGAGTAGGCGAACACGCCAAGCGTGCCCGTCCCAGACGCCTAGCGCAACAGATCGATACGCAGGCCGGCGCCATCGACGCTGCCCGCTTCCATGCGTGCGGCGCGTACGCCCTGCCCGATCAATGCCTGACGCCAGGCCTCGGCCTTCGGCCCGGAGACGCTCACGCGCAACGTGGTGTCGAGGTTCAGACCCCGCGAGAGCAAACGCAGCCAGGTGTCATCCGGATCGCTGACGAGTTTCGGCAAGTCGAGTTCACCGGTGCTTTTCAGTTGTCGCAGTAAAGTCGCGGAGGTCGGCAGCAAGTCGCCGAGCGGCGCAGCAGCCTCGAATTGTTCGACATGCAGATAGGCTTTGCGATTGCCGCGCGTGATGCTGTACAGCGCCACCAGCGTGTTGTCGCGCGGTTCTGCCAGTCTCAGCAGCAGATAGGCTTGTTGTTCATCGGAGCCGTACAGCTTGGCGTTACCGAACACTTCATTGGCCCACAGGCTGCTTTCGCCGCAATCACGCGCCTGGCACCAGAACAGCAACTCGGCATCCTGTTTTTGCAAGGCCTCGCGGGCGGCAGTGAAAGCTTCGGTCGCGGAGTGTTCCGGTGGCAGTTCGTAAGTCACCGAAGTGGTTTGCCCACGGGCGGTCACTTGCCCGTCAAACCGCAGTTGGCCGCTGATCTTGCGGATCGAACCCAGCGGATAGATTCGCTCCAGCTCCACCGGAGGGCGATAGTCGACGATCTGCGCATCGGCCAGACGCGGCACGATCGGCAGATCCTGACTGCCGGGCACGTCGGCGGCAGATGACAAGGGACTGAAAAAACACAGCGCCAGCAGACTGAGGCAACGCTTGGGCAGGCTCATCGGACAGGCATGGCCTGGGCGCCTCTTGGGCTATTCGGGGTCGCAGCGGTGTAGAAATCCATCTTGTTTGTCTCCCATTTCAACCCGCCCAGCCTCGACAGTTGCCCGGTGCAAGTCAAGGAATGGCGAAGAAGCGATTGAAACAGTCTGCGACAAGGTCGGCACCGGCCTCATCGTTCAGGTGCAAATGATGCCCGCCTGGCAGCTGTTCACAGCTGAAGGGTAGACGCTCCAGCAACTCAGGATGTTTGGCCAGCATGCCGTCGGCCGCTACCACCAATTGCGTAGGACAGGTGATGCGCTGGACGAAGGCCATCGCCTGTTCCTGGGTCAGACGCAGCGGCGAAGGCAGGGTCAGGCGATTGTCGGTGCGCCAGGTGTAACCGCCGGGCACCGGCATCAGCCCGCGTTGCGCCAGCAGTTCGGCGGCTTCGCGACTGACCGCGACCAAGCCTTTCATGCGCGCTTCGATGGCGCGGTCGAGCGTGTTGTAAACCGGTTTGCGTTTCTCGCGCAGATCGAGTTGCGCCTGTAGGGCCATGCCCATACGTTCGGCAGCGTTTTCGCCTTTGTCGGTAGGAGGAATCACACCGTCGATCAATGCCAGATGGGTGATTTTTTCCGGCAACGATCCCGCCAGCACCAGCGAGACAATGGCGCCCATCGAATGTCCGAGCAGGCCGAAACGCTTCCAGCCGAGTTGTTCGGCCACTTGCAGCACGTCATGCGCGTAGTCCCACAGCGCGTAACCGGCGCCGTTCGGACGATGGCCGGAATGCCCGTGTCCGGCCATGTCCAGCGCAACAATGCGCAAGCCTTTGAGCTTCGGTGCCAGCCGCGCGAAGCTGTTGGCGTTGTCCAGCCAGCCATGCAAAGCGATCACCGGCAAACCGTCTTCCGGCCCGAACAGATGGGCCGCCAGTTCGATATGCGGCAGGCTGAGGCGGACTTCTTCGACGGCATGGCTCATGCGCAATCCTTGTGCTGGCGATTTTCCCAGCGTGTGAACAGGTTTTTCAGCAGCAGCGCCGTGTCTTGTGGACGCTCAAGCGGAAACATGTGCCCGCCAGGCATGCTCAGCGCTTCGCCTTGTGGCAGACGCGCGACAAAGCGCGTGTGATGACGCATCACCACTTGGCTCTTGAGCCCGCGCACCATCGCCAGCGGCACCTGCAATTGCCGGGTATGCGCAGGGCTGGTGTGTGGCACGCCGCGATAGATGCTGATCTCGGTGGCCGGATCGAAGCGCAGACGCAGCTTGTCGCCGACCCGGTGCAGACCGTGTTGCAGGTAAGCGTCGAAGCATTCCGGGTCGAAGCTGCGGAACAGGGTTTTGCCGGCGAAGTAGCCACGCGCACTGTCCAGATCGGCAAACTCCTCACGCCGACCCAGCGTGCGCCCGGCCGGAGTCAGTTTGTCGATGAAACCAAAGCGCTTGGCGGCGCGGATCACCCATTGATCGGTGCGGGTCAGCACTGGCGAATCGAGCATGACCACGCCGCGATACAGCTCAGGACACCGTAACGCCGCGTGCAGATGCAGCATCCCGCCAAACGAATGGCCGACGCCCCACACCGGCTCGTCTTGCTGTCGCAGGTGATGGATCAGTTCGTCGACCAGGTTGTACCAATTGTCGCCCGCCGGGAAACGCGGGTCGTGGGCATGCTGCTCCAGATGCGTCACACGGAACTCCGGCGCCAGCGCGGCAAACAGCTTGCCGTAGGTACCCGAAGGGAAACCGTTGGCGTGGGCGAAAAAGATCGGTTGCGACATGCGGGTGAATCCATGGGCGGGGGACAGGGGTTGATTGTCCGTAAGACCGCTTACGACAGCAATGACCGTAACTGCCAGGAATGATGACAGTCAGGTCAGAACTATGAAGGCCGGAGCTCAACGCACCGGCGGATTCTCCCCCAAAGGCACCACCGCCATGGTCAGTCGCGACACACAACTCGCCTTGCCCTCATCACTGGTCAGCCGAATATCCCAGACATGTGTGGTACGCCCGATATGAATCGCCTTGGCCACCGCCGTCACCCGCCCGCTGCGCAGACCGCGCAAATGGTTGGCGTTGATCTCCAGGCCTACGCAATAAAACTTGCTGGCGTCGATGCACAAATAGCTGGCCATCGAACCCACGGTTTCCGCCAGTACCACCGACGCACCGCCGTGCAACAAACCGTACGGTTGATGGGTGCGATGGTCGATCACCATGCTCGCGCTCAGGGACTCTTCGTCGAAGGCCTCGAAGCGAATATCCAGCACTTCGCCGATGGTGTTTTTCTGGATTGCGTTCAACTGCTCGATGTTCGGAGTGGTGCGCCACAGGCTCATCGCAGACTTCCTTTGTTGTTTTAATCGTCGCTCAATCCTGCCACAGCACCGCCTCGCTGCGCTCGCTCCATTCTTCGAAGCGTGCGCCGTAAGTGGATTCGATGACGTTGCGTTTGATTTTCAGGGTCGGCGTGAGAAAACCGTTTTCCACCGCCCAACTGTCCTTGACCACCACCAACCGGCGCAGACGCTCATGCTTGTCGAGCGCGGCGTTGACCTCCTCCAGGAGTTTTTCCAGGCTCGAATGCAGACTGGCGCGCGCCTCATCGCGGCCGGCCACCGACAGCACGCATAGCCCCAGCGGCGCACTCAAGCCATCGCCGACCACGCACACCTGTTCGATCCGCGTGTGCACCGCGAGGCGATTTTCAATCGGTGCCGGGGCGACGTATTTGCCTTTGCTGGTCTTGAAGATTTCCTTGAGGCGACCCGTCAGACGCAAGCGCCCTTCGGCATCCTGCTCGCCCTTGTCACCGGTGCGCAGGAAGCCGTCCTCGGTCAGGGTTTCGGCGGTTTTCTGCGGCTCCTTGAAATAGCCCAGCATGTTCGCCTGACTGCGCACCTGCACTTCGCCGGACTGATCAATCCGCACTTCGACTTGCGGGCACGGCTTGCCGATCCAGCCCTGTTTGTATTCGCCCGGCAGGCAGATGTGCGAGTAACCGCAGCCCTCGGTCATGCCGTAGACCTCGAGTACATCCAGCCCGAGTTTCTGATACCAGGCGAGCAACGCCTGCGGCACTGGCGCGGCGCCGGACAGCGCCACGCGCAACGCATCCAGCCCCAAACCCGCCAGCACTTTGTGCCCGACGCGTTTGCCAATGAATGGCAGGCCGAGCAGGAAATCCAGGCGTTGGGCCGGAATCTTGCCGTACACGCCCATCTGGAATTTGGTCCAGATCCGTGGCACGCCAAACATTGCCGTCGGCCGCGCTCTCTGCAGGTCGGTCATGAAGGTATCGAGGCTCTCGGCGAAGAACACGGTCTGCCCGGTATAGATCGAGGCCATCTCGACAAACATGCGTTCGGCTACGTGGCACAGCGGCAGATAGGAAAGCAGCCGATCGTTTTCGTTGAGGCCGAATAACTGCGTGCCATGAGTGGTGGCGAAGCCGAGGTTGGCGAAGCTGTGCATCACGCCTTTGGGCAGACCGGTGGTGCCGGAGGTGTAGATGATGGTCGCCAGTTGCTCGGCCGCGGGGCGCGGATCGTCCTGGATCGGCGAGCTGCGTTGCAGGTCGTCCCAGCTGAAATCGAAAGTGCCCGGCGGATGCAACGGCAGACTGATGGTCGGCAGACCCGCCGGCATCCCGATCGACATGCCCGGCCAGTCATCCAGTTTGCCGATGAACGCCAGCACGCTTTCCGAATGCGTCAGCACCTGATTCACGGAGTCGGCGGTGAGGTTCGGATACAGCGGCACCGAAACGTGCCCGGCCATCCAGATCGCCAGGTCGGCGATGATCCAGTGCGCGCAGTTTTTCGAGATCAGGGCGATGTGGCTGCCTTGCGGCAGTTCGCGGGCGCGCAGCCAGTGTGCGGCGCAGCGGGCCTGATGGCCGACGTCGGCCCAACTGAGAGTCTCGACCTGACCGCCGCCGATCGGCTGCACCATGAAGCGCTGGCGCGGGTGCCGGGCTTCGCGCTCGTAAAACACGTCCAGCGGCAAACGGATGGCGGCAGACATTCGACTCGCTCCTGTTTTTTTGGTCTGGAGCAAGCGTAGTCAACCAAGCAAGTGCTTGGTTGACTATTTTACGAACGGAAACAAGATCTACGGATGCTTCAGGCTGTTGAGGGTCATCGAGCCGATCAGCAGTTCACTGTGCTCAAGCTCCGCCAGGCCAGCAGTGCCGACCTTCTCCGGCGGACACCCGGCGCCGTGTTGCAGATAGCTCAGCAGATTACCCACCAGCGGGTTATGGCTGACCAGCAGCACATTGCTCACTGAGACCAGTTGCTCGGCGACCCGGTCCGGATCGATTTCCGGCGTCAGCCATTCAACCGTGCGAATCTCCGGCTCGAAACCCAGCGCTTCACGCACCACTTGCGCGGTCTGCTGTGCACGCAAATACGGGCTGGCGTAGATCGCGGTGATCGGCTGGCCGATCAATTGCGCGGCGCTACGCAGCGCTTCTTCGCGACCCAGCGCGGTCAGCTCGCGTTCGGAGTCGGGGCACGAGCCGTAAGGCACGGCCTCGCCATGGCGCAACACCCAGAGTTTCATAGCTTGGGCTCCTCATCACGTACCGGATGCGCTGCCGGCGGCACCGCGTGTGGCGCTTCACCTTCCGGAGTGCGCGGCGTCGGCCAGTCGGCGAACGGCCATGGCTTCTGGTCGCTGTGGAAGGTGCCAAAGCGGCCGATCTGCGCGAGGAACTGGCTGAGGCTGTCGCCAAAATTCATCAGGCCAGCGTTCGGCGCGCCATAGATCAGGCGGTATATAAGCTGCACCAGCACCACCCCGCCGAGGACGAATTGCGCCACTTGCCAGACCAGCAGGTAGATGATCATCCACATCACCCGCAGGAGAATGGATTCGTACTTGGCTTCGGTTTTCGGATCGTTCATGTCTCGTTCCCCTGCCCGTCAATAAACAACTATCAGTTGAAACCGCTGGTGGAAATAAAGTCGACGTCGGTTTTCGGCTCGGCGCGCATCAACAGACCTATCACCTGCTCCAGCGTGCGCCCTTCAAACAGAATCGCGTGCAGCCCGGCGACCAGTGGCATGTACACGCCAGCCTCCTGCGACTTGGCTTTGAGCACCTTGAGGGTGTTGACGCCTTCGGCCACCTCGCCAAGGCGCGACACCGCTTCGTCGAGGCTCAAACCTTGGCCGAGGGCGAAGCCGACTTGGTAGTTGCGACTCTTCGGTGACGAGCAAGTGACGATCAAATCTCCCACGCCGGCCAGACCGAGGAAGGTCATCGGGTTGGCGCCCTGATTCACCGCAAAGCGGGTCATCTCGGCCAGCGCGCGGGTGATCAGCATGCTCTTGGTGTTCTCGCCCATCTCCAGCGCAACGGCCATGCCGGCGATGATCGCGTAGACGTTTTTCAGCGCCCCGCCCAACTCCACGCCGAAACGGTCGGCACTGGCGTAGACACGGAAAGTGCGCCCGTGCAGAGCGGCTTGCACCTGTTTGCACAGTTCTTCGTCTTCGCTGGCGACCACGGTGGCGGTCAGTGCGTGTTCGGCGATCTCGCGCGCCAGGTTCGGCCCGGAGAGCACGCCGATGCGCGCCTGTGGGGCGATCTCTTCGAGAATCTGACTCATCAGTTTGAAGGTCTGCGCCTCGATGCCTTTGGTCAGACTGACCAGCATTTTGCCGCTCAGACGCTCGGCGTGAGCGGCCAGAACCGTGCGCAACGCGCTCGACGGCAGCGCGACAAAGCACAAATCGCAAGCGTCGAGCGTTGCTTGCAGGTCGGTGACAGCAGTCACACCGGGCAGAATCTTGATGCCCTTGAGGTAACGCGGGTTTTCGCGATTGACCCGGATGGCTTCGGCCTGTTCGGGGTCACGCATCCACTGCAGGACTTGATGGCCGTTCTCGGCCAACAGATTGGCCACGGCGGTACCAAAACTTCCGCCTCCCAGGACCGCAATCGGGCGCTGTTCAGTCATATGTAATCCGTTAATCCATACCAGTGGCGATGCCGGCATTATACGGAGCGGCCCGGCATCGGACAGCCCCGGCAACAATTACCGACACTTGTAGGAAGAAGACCAATAAAACCTAGGAAAATGCCCGCATCGTGACTGGAAAAGTCACTGCGCTCGGTTACCATGCGCGCCAATTCTCTGCGATCAAGGCTGTGTCGTGTCTGTTGGCCCTCTCCCCTCGCGCTCATCACTGCTGCTGGCGCTGCTGTTCAGCCCGGTATTGCTGGCGGACGACCTGTTTCTCGACAGCGAAGCTCTGCCGCAAGTATTGACCGCCACGCGCCTCAAGCAGTCGCCAGCGGAAGTGCCGGGCAGCATGACCGTGCTCGACAGCGAACTGATCACGGCCAGCGGCGCGCGCGACATCAGCGAGCTGCTGCGACTGGTGCCGGGGATGATGGTCGGCAACATCAGCGGCAATCAGGCAGCGGTCAATTATCACGGGACCAACGCCAGCGAAGCACGCCGCATGCAGGTGTTGATCGACGGCCGCTCGGTGTATCGCGCAGGCCTGGCGACGGTGGACTGGAGCGATATTCCGGTGGCCATGGAAGACATCGAACGCATCGAAGTCTTTCGCGGGCCGAACACCGTCAGCTACGGCGCCAATGCGCTGATGGCAGTGGTCAACATCATTACGCGCAACCCGGTGGACAGCCACGGCACGCGGCTGAAAATCACCCGCGGCCAACGCGGCATCAACGACTTCTATGCCAGCCAGAACGTCGGCTGGAGCAGCGGCGATTTGCGTCTGTCGATGTCGGGCCAAGAGGACGACGGTTTTGATCACGACTCGAACGGTGCCGATTACCGCGACAGCCGCCGCTTGAATCGCTTCAGCCTCGCCGTCAGCCAGACCCTTAGCGACAACCAGAGCATCGACTGGCAACTCAACGCGAAAGACGGCAGCAATCAACGCCCCTACACCTACAAACCGGTGTTCTCGGGGATTACTGCTGCCGGGAACAATTCCGACGTAATCGCCAAGGACTACGCCGGCTCGCTGCGCTGGAACCTCGACATCAATCCCGAGCACAGCCTGTATATCCAGGGCTCGGCGCAACATTGGGATCGCCAGCAAACTTGGCGCGCCTGCGATGCCGAAGTGTCGTTCAGCCCGCAACTGGCTGAACTGTGGCAGCTCAACCCGAATTACACCGAGCGTCTGGCGCGTAACATGCTGCTGTTCACCGGCCCCGGCGCGCCGGCGGGAACCGCGCAGCAAATGGGCCTGGCCAATCAGGTGCTCGATCAATGGCGCAACGGCGCGCGTCAGACCTTGTGCGGCGATATCGACCAGAGCGCCCGCGAGTCGCGTTATGACCTCGAACTGCAAGACACCCTCAGCCTGTCCGACAGCCTGCGACTGGTCAGCGGCCTGAACTATCGTTACGACCGGGCCGATTCCCAGACCTACTTCAACGGCACGCTGGACGACACCACTTGGCGCGCGTTCGGCCAACTCGAGTGGCGCGCCAGTGAACACTGGCTGGTGCAGGGCGGTGCGATGTTCGAAGACACGCAACTGATCGGCAGTTCGCTGACACCCAGGTTTGCGGTCAACTATCTGATCAACCCGCGTCACAGCGTGCGCGCGGTGTACTCGGAGGCAATCCGCTCGCCGGACATGTTCGAGAACAACGTCAACTGGAGCTATCAGGTGACCAAGCTGCGGCCTTCGGCCTACGGGCAGAATTCGGCGCGCTACTTCGTCAAGACCCGTGGCCCCGGCGATCTCGATCAGGAACACATGCGCTCGCGCGAACTGGGCTACAACGGCTACTTCGCCGAACTCGGTCTGGCGCTGGACGTGAAGCTGTTCTACGACGAAATCACCGGGATGATCAGCGAGCCGCTGCGCAACAATCAATACATTGCCAGCAACGCCAACAGCTCGCGCTTTCGCGGCACGGAAACGCAACTGGACTGGCGCCTGAGTGCGAAAGACCGGTTGCGCCTGACCTACGGTTTCGTCGACGCCGAGGCGAGCAATCCGCTCGATCAACAATTCACCGCGCGCAACAGCGGCTCGGCCGGTTGGCTGCGCGACTGGGGCCACGGCTGGAACAGCGCCCTCTTCTACTATGGTGACAATGCGCTCAACGGCTACCGCTTCGAGCGGGTCGACACGCGCATCGCCAAGCGCATCGCCATCGGCAAAGCCCAACTGCAGCTGGCCGGCGTGTTGCAACAGCGTCTCGATAACGAGCCGACCACCTTCGTTGACAACAATTATGACCAACGCCGGGTGATGTACTTCAGCGCCGAGCTGGAGTTCTAGGGTGCGCAACGCCATGTCACGGAAGGTGCCGACGGTCGGCCAATGGCTGGCTGGCCTGTTTCTGTTCCTGACCGCGTGGCTGCATGGTGTGGCGGTGCAGGCTGCCGACATTCTGTTGACCGGTGCCGAAGAAAGCCCCGGCGTGCAGTCCTTCGTGCAAGCCCTGAGCGAGCTGCGCCCGACCGACAACGTGCGTTTCCAGCCGCTGGCGAGCCTGCCGGCGCCGGGTAAATTACCCGCCAGTCTGCGTCTGATTCTGCTGGACCTGCCGAGCCTCGACTGGCGCCTGCAAGAATCCGCCGGCCCGGCGACGCTGGTGCTGCGCATCAGCCGCTTGCAAGCGCAACAACGCTTCGGCGCGCTGCAACCGCCGCACTTGAGTCTGTTGTGGAGCGATCCGCCGCTGAGCCGCCAGTTGCAGTTGATCCGGCGGATTCTGCCGCAGGCCCGGCGGATTGGTGTGCTGTTCGATCAGCACAGCGAATTCCTGCTCAAGGAACTGCACGTCGCGGCACAAGTCATGAATCTGCAAATCGTCAGCCAGCGCTGGGACAACACCCACGACAGCCGCCCGTTGCAGGCCGTGCTGAAAGACAGCGACGTGCTACTGGGCCTCGACGATCCCGACCTGTACAACCCGAAGACCGCGAAAAACCTGCTGCTCAGCAGTTACTCGCGACAAGTCGCATTGATCGGGCCCAACGCTTCATTCGTGCGCGCCGGCAGTCTGGCCAGCAGTTACAGCGACCAGAGTGACTGGCTGGCGATTCTCGACGAATTGCTCGACAAGCCTGCGGCCACCTGGCCGAAAACCCTCTATCCCGAACGTTTTAAAGTCTTGAGTAATGCGCAGGTGGCTCGTTCCTTAGGTCTCGAACCGTTGAATGAAGTGTCTGTCGCTGCCGAGCTGGCCGAAGGAGAGCGCCGCCCATGATTTTCCGTCGTCGCTGGGACATCAACACCCGTACCCAACTGATCAGTCTGGGCCCGGCGCTGTTGCTGACCTTGCTGCTGATCAGTTTTTTCACCTTCGTGCGCATTCAGGATTTGCGTCAGGAGCTGAACCATACCGGTCAACTCATCGCCAATCAGCTCGCCCCCGCCACCGAGTACGGGGTGATTTCCGGCAACAACGAAGTGCTGGAGAGCCTGCTCAAAGCCACGCTGGCCACGCCGAACGTGCGCTTTCTTGAAGTGCAGGACAGCGCCAACCGGATTCTGGTGTACGTCGAACAACCGGCGGACACGCATTCGCGCCCGCATCAGGTCGAGGTGTTCCAGGCGCCGGTGCGTCTGCAACGCATCGCCCTGCACAATGATTTCTTCCAGGACGGCAAGACCAGCAGTGGCGCGGCGACTGAGGATTATCTGGGGCGGGTGATCGTCGGTCTGTCCAACGATGCCTTCAGCCAGCGGCAGAAGGAGATCCTGCTCAAGGCTGCGATTCTGGCGTTGTTTGCGCTGCTGTTTACCTTCGTCGTGGCACGGCGTCTGGCCGGCAGTCTGTCGCAGCCGATCCGCGACATCGGCGATGCGGTCAAGGCGATTCAGGAAGGCGATTACAAAACGCCGCTGCCGATTGTCGACGACACCGAACTCGGCGCCCTGTCGCAGCACATCAACAACCTTGCGCAGGCACTGGAACAGGCCAGCCGCGAACAGCATCAGGCGATGGCGCAACTGATCCAGACCCGTGAAGAAGCGGAAAAGGCCAACAGCGCCAAATCCGACTTTCTGGCGATGATGAGCCATGAACTGCGCACGCCAATGAATGGCGTACTGGGCATGCTGCAATTGCTCGAAACCACTGATATGACCGAGGAGCAGATCGAGTACGCGGCGCTGGCCTCCGAGTCCACCGAGCATTTGCTCAAGGTGATCAACGACATTCTGGATTTCTCGCGCATAGAACGTTCGGAGCTGGAGCTGGAACACATTGCCTTCAATCTTGCGGACTTGATCAGTGCCTGCGCGCAGTCGTTCCAGCACAGCGCCGCGCAGCGCGGTCTGGATTTGCAACTGCGCATTCCGCAGGACATGCGCAGCTTGCAGGTGCAAGGCGATCCGACGCGCATTCGGCAGATTCTGGTCAACCTGGTCGGCAATGCGTTGAAGTTCACCGAGCAAGGTCGCGTGAGTATCGAGGCGCAGTGGCAGTCGCTGGATCACGAGTTGCTGTGGTTCACCTGTTCAGTGCGCGACAGCGGCATCGGCATTTCGTCAGAACGTCTGGAGCTGATGTTCAATGCATTCCAGCAGGCCGACAGTTCGATTTCACGGCGTTACGGTGGCACGGGTCTGGGCTTGCCGATCGCGCGGACGCTCGCCGAACGTATGGGTGGCACCTTGCGCGCGCAGAGTGAGGAAGGTCGCGGTTCAGTGTTTACGCTGGAAATCCCCCTCGCGCTGACTCAGCAAGTCGTACCGAGGCTGGCTGCGCCACGGGCGATCAACGGCGCGGCGCACGGTGAAGGGCGCAACGTGTTACTGGTGGAAGACAACCCGGTTAATCAGACCGTAATCGAAGCCATGCTGCGCAGTCTGGGTTTCACGGTGAGCGTCGCTACTGACGGCGCGCAAGCCGTACGCAGTGCTGGCGGCGAAAGTTTTGAGGCGATTTTGATGGACTGCCGCTTGCCGATCATCGACGGCTACGAGGCGACCCGACAGATTCGCCGGCTGCCCGGCTGCGCCGAGGTGCCGATCATCGCCCTGACCGCCAATGCCTTGCAGGGCGACCGGGAAAACTGTCTGTCGGCGGGGATGAACGATTATCTGGCCAAGCCGTTCAAACGCCATGACCTGCAGCAAATTCTGCAGCGTTGGGTGCAGTAGTGACGGCCTTTCGACCATCTGCGACTGGCGTGAGACGCGAAAGTGCGGCAGTCTTAGGCACCCGAACGAGCCTCAAAAGGGGCTTGAATAAAAATTTCAGTGCACAAGTGTACATTCATGTCCTTGGTGCTGTGACTTTCACCACAACGCAATAGTCTATGAGTAGGCTACCGGTACGAGGCATCAACGCGTCGATCGGCCGGGAAGATTGCCCCACCTGCCGCATGGGATTATTGAGGAGCTCGCATGACCAAACAAAACGCCTTTACTCGGGAAGACCTGCTGCGCTGCAGTCGCGGTGAGCTGTTCGGCCCAGGTAACGCGCAATTGCCCGCCCCGAACATGCTGATGGTGGATCGCATCACCCATATCAGCGAAGAAGGCGGCAAGTACGGCAAAGGTGAATTGGTCGCCGAGCTGGATATCACCCCTGACCTGTGGTTCTTCGCTTGCCACTTCGAAGGTGATCCGGTGATGCCGGGCTGCCTCGGCCTGGATGCCATGTGGCAACTGGTCGGCTTCTTCCTCGGCTGGCAGGGTCTGCCGGGCCGCGGTCGTGCACTGGGTTCGGGCGAAGTGAAATTCTTCGGCCAGGTTCTCCCGACTGCCAAGAAAGTCACCTATAACATTCAAATCAAGCGCGTCCTCAAGGGCAAGCTGAACCTGGCCATCGCCGACGGTTCGGTCTCTGTGGACGGTCGCGAAATCTACACCGCCGAAGGCCTCCGGGTCGGCGTGTTCACCTCCACTGAAAACTTCTAAGGGTTATCCGCATGCGCCGCGTCGTTATCACTGGTCTGGGTATCGTTTCTTGCCTGGGCAATGACAAAGAGACCGTCTCCGCTAACCTGCGTGCAAGCCGCCCTGGCATCCGGTTCAACCCGGAATATGCCGAAATGGGTCTGCGTAGCCAGGTTTCCGGCTCCATTGACCTTCCCCTCGAAGAACTGATCGATCGCAAGATCTTTCGCTTCGTCGGCCACGCAGCGGCTTACGCCTACCTGGCCATGAAAGACGCGATCACTGACTCCGGTCTGACCGAAGAGCAAGTGTCCAACCCGCGTACCGGCCTGATCGCCGGTTCCGGTGGTGCGTCCACGCTGAACCAGATGGAAGCGCTGGACATCCTGCGCGAGAAAGGCGTGAAGCGCGTCGGCCCATACCGCGTAACGCGGACCATGAGCAGCACCGTTTCCGCTTGCCTGGCCACGCCGTTCAAGATCAAGGGCCTGAACTACTCCATCGCTTCTGCCTGCGCCACCAGTGCTCACTGCATCGGTACCGCCATGGAACAGATCCAGATGGGCAAGCAGGACATCGTGTTCGCCGGTGGCGGTGAAGAAGAACATTGGAGCCAGTCGTTCCTGTTCGACGCGATGGGCGCTCTGTCCAGCAAGCGTAACGACACCCCGGAACAAGCCTCCCGCGCTTACGACGCTGACCGTGACGGTTTCGTCATTGCCGGCGGTGGTGGCATGGTCGTGGTTGAAGAGCTGGAACATGCTCTGGCCCGTGGCGCAAAAATCTACGCGGAAATCGTTGGCTACGGCGCGACTTCCGACGGCTACGACATGGTTGCTCCAAGCGGCGAAGGCGCGATCCGCTGCATGCAGATGGCAATGTCCACCGTCGACACCCCTATCGACTACCTGAACACCCACGGCACCTCGACTCCGGTCGGCGACGTTGCGGAAATGAAAGGTGTGCGTGAAGTATTCGGCGACAAGGCTCCGGCCATCAGCTCGACCAAGAGCCTGTCCGGTCACTCCCTGGGCGCCGCCGGCGTTCACGAAGCGATCTACTGCATGCTGATGATGGAAGGCAACTTCATTGCCGGTTCCGCCAACATCGACGAGCTGGACCCGGAAGTGGCTGACATGCCGATCCTGACCAAGACTCGCGAAGACGCGACCATCAACACCGTGATGAGCAACAGCTTCGGTTTCGGTGGCACCAATGCCACGCTGGTCCTGAAGCGTTGGGCTGGTAAGTAATTACCCGCTGCTGAGCCGCACATGAAAACGCCCCGACTGGTTCGGGGCGTTTTTTTGTCTGCATGAAATTGTTGAAACAATGTATTTCCCTGTGGGAGCTGGCTTGCCAGCGATGACGTCGGCACAGCAAACATCCATGTCGACTGACACTCCGCTATCGCTGGCAAGCCAGCTCCCACAGGGTTCTCAGTCGCTCTGGAGATGAAAGTTCTGTCATGAAACTTTTCGCCCTGCGACCGAATGTCGCGCATTCCGTGGGCTGCAGCGCTGTTGCTGATTTCGCAACAATACATTGCACGAATCGGCAGTTTACTTAGCAGGCTAACAAATTCTATAAAAGAGTCCTGCACACGCCTTGCTGCAGATAACAGAGATTGGAGCTAGCAGATGACTGTAAAAGTAACTGAACGCGACGATTCACACATGTCCCATGAAGGCGTAGCCGCCGGCGTACGGATCTGGGATGTGCATCAACAAGACTTGCTGGTCGGGATGTTCCATAACGAAATCGACGCCCACAACTACAAGGCCGAACTGGAAGTGTTGGAGCAACAGCGAGATCTGAAATCCGCCTGAATCAAGGTTTACGGGCAACCTTATATGTGGCGAGGGAGCAAGCTCCCTCGCCACAAAATGTTCACCACATCAGATCGTCAGGGATCTGATAGGCCGCGTACGGATCATCTTCAGCGGCGACTTCTTCGGTCTGCACGTTGAGTTGCACGATACGCTGCGGATCGCGCTCCTGGATCTTCAGCGCCGCATCACGCGGGATCACTTCGTAACCACCGGCATGGTGCACGATGGCCAGCCAGCCGCTGCTGAGCTTGTTGCGCATCAGCGCGTTGACCGAGATGCGCTTGACCTTCTTGTCGTCGACGAAGTTGTAGTAGTCCTCAGTCGTCAGCTTCGGCAGACGCGAGACTTCGATCAATTGCTTGACCTGCGCGGCACGGGCCTTGGCCTCGGCCTTCTCTTGCTGCTGGCGGTTCAGCTCCTGGTCGCGCTTGACCTTCTCGGCCTGCGCTTCCTGCGCAGCGCGCTGCTGCGAGTCATCCAGTTCGGCCTGACCTTTGTGCGCCAGGCGCTGCTGCTTCTGCTTGTCTTTGCTGACCTGTTTGGCCTGCTTCTGGTTGACCAGGCCTGCTTTGAGCAACTGGTCGCGTAGGGAAATACTCATGGGGCTTTCTCACTTGGGCAACGGCTCAACCGCAGCTGGGCGCATTCTTTTCCTGACGTTTGGCTTCACCCCACAGGGCGTCCAACTCTTCGAGGGTGCAATCTTCCATGGGACGGTGGGTGTCGCGCAATGCCTGTTCGATAAAACGGAAGCGTCGTTCGAATTTGCCGTTGGCCGCGCGTAAGGCGGTTTCCGGATCGACCTTCAGATGCCGCGCCAGATTGACCACGGAAAACAGCAAGTCACCAATCTCGTCGGCCACTGCATCCGGGTCGTTTTCGGACATGGCTTCGAGCACTTCATCGAGCTCTTCGCGCACCTTGTCGAGCACCGGCAACGCATCCGGCCAATCGAAACCGACCTGCCCGGCGCGCTTCTGCAACTTCGCCGAGCGCGACAGCGCCGGCAACGTGGCAGGCACGTCGTCGAGCAATGACAATTGTTCTGGCGCGGCAGATTGCTCGGCGCGCTCTTCGGCCTTGATCTCTTCCCAGCGCTGCTTGACTTGTTCTTCGCTCAAACGCGGCACGTCCAGCGGCGCATACAGATCGCCGGTAGGAAACACGTGCGGATGGCGACGAATCAGCTTGCGCGTGATGCTGTCGATCACCCCGGCGAATTCGAAGCGCCCTTCTTCCTTCGCGAGCTGGCTGTAATAAACCACCTGAAACAGCAGGTCGCCCAACTCACCCTGCAAGTGATCGAAGTCACCGCGCTCGATGGCGTCGGCGACTTCGTAGGCTTCTTCGAGGGTGTGCGGGACGATGGTCGCGTAAGTCTGCTTGATGTCCCACGGGCAACCGAACTGCGGGTCACGCAGCCGGTTCATCAAGTGCAACAGGTCTTCAAGTGAATACATTTATCTAACTCTGCAAAACCCTGTGGGAGCTGGCTTGCCAGCGATGCGGCCACCTCGGTGTTTCAGGACAATCGAGGTGATGCAATCGCTGGCAAGCCAGCTCCCACAAAGGCTCGGTGCGCCTTCAAGGGGTGCGGTTACGCCGCGTTTCGATGATGTTCGGCAACTGGGAAATCCGCCCCAGCAACCGCCCCAGTGCGTCAAGACCCGGAATCTCGATGGTCAGCGACATCAGCGCGGTGTTGTCTTCCTTGTTCGAGCGGGTGTTGACCGCCAGCACGTTGATCCGCTCGTTGAGCAGCACTTGCGAGACGTCACGCAGCAAACCGGAACGGTCGTAGGCGCGGATGATGATGTCCACCGGATAGGTGAGCACCGGCACCGGGCCCCAGCTGACCTGGATGATCCGCTCTGGCTCGCGGCCCGACAGTTGCAGCACCGAGGCGCAGTCCTGACGGTGAATGCTCACGCCACGGCCCTGAGTGATGTAACCGACGATGGCATCGCCGGGCAACGGCTGGCAGCAGCCGGCCATTTGCGTCATCAGGTTGCCGACACCCTGGATCTGGATATCGCCACGCTTGCCCGGCTTATAACCGGTGGCCTTGCGCGGGATCAGCTCCAGCTGTTCGTTGCCACGTTCCGGCTCGACCAGTTGTTGCGCCAGATTGACCAGTTGCGCCAGACGCAGGTCGCCGGCACCGAGGGCGGCGAACATGTCTTCGGCGGTTTTCATGTTGGCCTTGTCGGCCAGCTTGTCGAAATCCACCGCCGGCAGACCGAGACGCGCAAGTTCGCGCTCAAGCAAGGTTTTACCGGCCGCGACGTTCTGATCACGGGCCTGCAATTTGAACCAGTGAACTATCTTCGCCCGCGCCCGCGAGGTGGTGACGTAACCCAGGTTGGAGTTCAGCCAGTCGCGGCTCGGGGTGCCGTGCTTGCTGGTGATGATCTCGACCTGCTCACCGGTCTGCAGGCTGTAGTTGAGCGGCACGATGCGCCCGTTGATCTTGGCGCCCCGGCAGTTGTGACCGATCTCGGTGTGCACGCGGTAAGCGAAGTCGAGCGGCGTCGAGCCTTTCGGCAAGTCGATGGCGTGACCGTCAGGGGTGAAAATGTATACCCGATCCGGCTCGATATCGACGCGCAACTGTTCGGCGAGACCGCCGATGTCGCCCAGCTCTTCATGCCACTCGAGCACCTGACGCAGCCAGGAGATCTTCTCTTCGTAGTGGTTGGAGCCGGATTTGACGTCGGTGCCTTTGTAGCGCCAATGCGCGCAGACGCCGAGTTCGGCTTCTTCGTGCATCGAATGCGTACGGATCTGCACTTCGAGGACCTTGCCTTCCGGGCCGATTACCGCTGTGTGCAGCGAGCGATAGCCGTTCTCTTTCGGGTTGGCGATGTAGTCGTCGAACTCTTTCGGGATGTGCCGCCACAAGGTGTGCACAATGCCGAGCGCGGTGTAGCAGTCGCGCATTTCCGGCACCAGCACGCGCACCGCACGCACGTCGTAGATCTGGCTGAACTCCAGACCCTTGCGCTGCATTTTGCGCCAGATTGAATAGATGTGTTTGGCGCGGCCGCTGATGTCGGCGTCAACGCCGGTGGCCTGCAGTTCGTCCTTGAGCTGGGTCATCACATCGGCGATGAACCGCTCACGGTCGAGCCGCCGCTCGTGCAGCAACTTGGCAATCTGTTTGTATTGGTCGGGCTCGAGATACCGGAAGGACAAGTCCTCCAGTTCCCATTTGATATGGCCGATGCCGAGCCGGTGCGCGAGTGGCGCATAGATGTCGAAAACTTCACGGGCGACGCGGTTGCGCTTCTCGTCGTCGGCGGTTTTTACCGCACGGATCGCGCAGGTGCGTTCGGCGAGTTTGATCAATGCAACGCGTACGTCATCGACCATCGCCACCAGCATCTTGCGCAGGTTTTCCACCTGGCCCTGCGTGCCCAGCACCAGCGATTGACGCGGGCTCAGGCTGGCACTGATCGCCGCCATGCGCAGCACGCCGTCGATCAGCTTGGCCACCACCGGGCCGAAGCGCTGGCTGACTGCCGCGAGTTCGATCTGGCCTTCGCGCACGCCGCGATACAGCACGGCGGCGACCAGCGAATCCTGGTCAAGTTTGAGGTCAGCGAGAATCTCGGCGATCTCAAGGCCGGCGCTGAAACTGCCACTGCCTTCAGCCCAGAGATTCTTCGCTGCATTGGATTGCTGTTCGGCCTGTCGAGCGAACTCACAGGCTTCCTTCAAGGCTTCGCGATCCAGTGCCAGATCGACACTGACCGCATGATCGAGCCAAGCCTCGAGATTGATACTGCCGTCGGTGTTGATCGGCTGGTGTGCTCTCACCTGTACCATGTTGCTTACCTTCCCTACGACGCAGATTCAATGCGTCAAATCGCTGACCTTCATTGCCCGTTTACGCTCGCGGGGCTAAGGCGAGCACTGCACGGGCGGACCAGTCGGATCAGACGAGCCATCCTAGCTCGCTTCAAATAACGCCATGGCCTCGACATGTGCCGTCTGAGGAAACATATCGAGAATCCCGGCACGTTTTAACCGGTAGCCCTGCTTGATCAATTCGACCGTATCGCGCGCCAGAGTTGCCGGATTGCACGACACGTACACCAACCGCTTGGCACCGAGGGTCGCCAGCTTGCGCACCACCTCGAAAGCACCGTCACGCGGTGGGTCCAAGAGTACCGCAGAAAAGCCGTTTCCGATCCACTCGGCATCGGTCAAAGGCTGGGATAAATCGGCCTGAAAAAACTTTGTGTTATGCAAATTGTTACTGGCGGCATTCGCCTCGGCGCGCTCGACCATGGTTTGCACGCCCTCGACCGCCACCACTTCACGCACGGTTTTAGCCAGCGGCAAAGCGAAGTTGCCGAGGCCGCAGAACAGATCCAGCACACGTTCCTCGGCGGTCGGCTTCAGCCAATCCAGCGCCTGAGCGACCATCGCTTCATTGACCCCGGCGTTGACCTGAATGAAGTCCCCCGGCCGATAGGCCAGATCCAGATCCCACTGCTCCAGACGATAGCCCAGCGCTTGCGTGGCATCGACCGGTTGCGGGCCGTCTTCGCCATGCAGCCACAGCTGCGCCTGATGGACCGCGCAGAAATCCTTGAGAATCGTCAGGTCGGCCTCGGACAATGGCGCCATGTGCCGCAGCAGCACGGCCAGTGACGAACCGCTGAACAACTCGACGTGACCGAGCGCCTGCGGTTTGCTCAGGCGCCGGAGCATCTCCGGCAAGCGGGTCATGATCGGTTGCAAGGGCTGTACCAGCACCGGGCATTCGCTGATTGCGACAATGTCCTGGCTACCGGCAGCACGGAAACCGACTTCGAGATTTTTCGCCTTGATGTCCCAGCGCACGGCGATCCGCGCGCGGCGGCGATAGCCGAACTCAGGGCCGGTCAACGGTGCGGCCCACTCTTGCGGTTCGACCCCGGCAACCCGTGACAATTGCTCGGCGAGCATGCGTTGTTTCAGGGCAAGTTGTTCACTATGCGGCAGATGTTGCACGCTGCAACCGCCGCAGCGGCCGGCGTGTTGGCAAGGTGCGGGGCGGCGCAGTTCGCTGGCCGTGAATACGCGTTCGGTGCGTGCCTCGACCACTTTGCCGTGGGCGCCGAGCACTCGTGCTTCGACTTCTTCACCCGCCAGGGCGCCGAGGACGAACCATGTACGACCTTCGAAGAACGCGATGCCGCGACCGTCATTGGCCAGACGCTCGATGCTCAAGCGCTGTTTTTTGCCGGTCGGGATTTGCGGTGCCTTGCTGCCGCCGGTGGGCTGGAAGCGCAGGCCTCTCTCATGCTTGGCCATCAGTTGGGCGCGTCGAAAATGCCGGTCGACAAGTAACGGTCGCCACGGTCGCAAATGATCGCGACGATCACCGCGTTTTCAACTTCCTTGGACAGGCGCAGCATCGCTGCCACTGCACCGCCCGAGGACACGCCACAAAAGATGCCTTCTTCACGGGCCAGACGCCGGGTGACGTCTTCGGCCTCGCTTTGCGCCATGTCGACGATGCGATCGACGCGATCCGCCTGATAGATCTTCGGCAGATATTCCTGCGGCCAGCGGCGAATACCCGGAATGGCCGAGCCTTCCATCGGTTGCAGACCGACGATCTGCACGCTGTCGCTCTGCTCTTTCAAGTAGCGCGACACGCCCATGATGGTGCCGGTGGTGCCCATGGAGCTGACGAAATGGGTAATGGTGCCCTGAGTCTGACGCCAGATTTCCGGGCCGGTGGTGGTGTAGTGCGCCTCGGGGTTATCACCGTTGGCGAACTGATCCAGCACCTTGCCACGACCTTCGGCTTCCATACGCTGAGCGAGGTCGCGCGCGCCTTCCATGCCTTCTTCCTGACTGACCAGAATCAGCTCGGCGCCATATGCGGTCATCGCCGCTTTGCGTTCGGCGCTGGAATTGTCCGGCATGATCAAGATCATCTTGTAACCCTTGATCGCGGCCGCCATGGCCAGGGCGATCCCGGTATTGCCCGAGGTCGCTTCGATCAGCGTATCGCCAGCGTGGATCTGCCCGCGCAATTCGGCACGGGTAATCATCGACAGCGCCGGACGATCCTTGACCGAACCCGCCGGGTTGTTCCCTTCCAGCTTGAGCAAGAGGGTATTGCTGGTGGCACCGGGCAAGCGTTGCAAACGAACCAGCGGAGTGTTGCCGACGCAATCGGCGATGGTGGGGTACTGCAAGGTCATGGCGTATTCGCAATCCAGACGTGCGGGGGCGCCTATCATACCGGCAAACCCGCGCGGCCCATATCACGCAAAGTGCGGTGCTTATGGTTTATAGGAATAAGCATTAAAAGTCGCGCCGGTGGCGCGACTTTTGATATTCAGTGATGCAGAGGGCTTCATCGCTGGCAAGCCAGCTCCCACAGGGAATGTGTCGCTCATAGAGTGGGGTAATCAGTGCTGACATTTTTTCGAGTCGCTCACACAATCTGTGGGCGACACATATCCACTGTGGGAGCTGGCCTGCCAGCGATGGCGTCGGGACTCACGGCGTTGTCATCAGCAACCAGTCGCAGATTCAAGCGCAACCCGGCCCCGGCATTCTCCGCCCACAAACGCCCGCCCTGCCGCTGCACCGCATTCCTCGCGATGCTCAAGCCCAAGCCGAACCCGCCATCCCCCGGACGCGAGCCGTCGAGTCGAATGAACGGATCGAAAATCCGCTGCAAATCCTCCTCAGCCACCCCGCCGCCCTGATCCTCCAGCCACAAATGCCAGTAATCCCCATCGCGCCTGCCATCCAGCCGTACTACGCCGCCCTCGGGTGAATGCCGGATCGCGTTCCGCAAGATGTTTTCCAGCGCTTGGGCCAGGGTATTCAGATTGCCGCGCACCCAGCAGGTTGAATCCAGTTCACAGACCAACTGCCCCGGCGGGCAAGCGCTTTCGTAGCAAGCATTTTCCGTGAGCATTTCCCACAGCGCCTGAATCTGAATCGCTTCGTCCGGCAGTGGTGCGCGTTCGGTGTCGAGCCAGGCGAGTTGCAGGGTGTCTTCGACCAGCCGTTGCATGACATCGACTTCGCGGCCGATGCGTTCGCGCAGCGGCAGCAGGCCCTGCTCGCTTTCGCTGGCCACGCGCAAACGGCTCAATGGCGTACGCAACTCATGGGACAAGTCGCGCAGCAATTGCTGTTGCAGGCTGACGGTGGTTTGCAGGCGCTCGGACATCGAATCGAAGGCCCGCGCCAATTCACCGAGTTCGTCCGGGCGCTGGGTGATGCCGCTCGACAGCCGCACATTCAATTGGTCGGCGCGCCAGGCGTTGGCCTGTTCGCGCAGATGGTTCAGCGGCACCACCAGCAGGCGATACAGGCCGACGCACAGCAATAAAGTGAAGAGGCCGGGAATCACGCCGTTGGTGATCACGCGCCAGAACAACTTGTAGCGACCGGGCAGGAAGCGTTCGGGCAGCTCGATGATCAGACTGCCGGCAGTCGGATCGCCGGGGAACGGCACGCGCAGCCACGGCTGGCCTTTCTTGTGAATCGGCCAGTCGGGACCGCGAAGGAACGTCAGGCGCTGGATTTCAGCGTCTGTCAGCGGCCGAGTGCTCAACGACTGCAATTGCCCGTCGATCACACCGATCCAGACAGCCTCACGCCACTGCATGCTGCGCAACCAGCTATCAACGCCCTCGCGCTCACCTTCCTTCCAGGCCCGCTCGGCGTCGGCGGCATAACGCGCCAGCGTGCCGCGCGCTTCGTCCGAGAGGAACTGATTACGCTTCTCCATGTGCCGGCCCCACGACCAGCTCAGCCAGATCATCAGCAGACAGAACGCCACCAGCAAACAGGCGAGTTTCCAGAACAGCGAGTGCCGCCCCGGCAGGTCAGACACTTTCATCAACGGCGCTCAATACGTAGCCCTTGCCCCACACTGTGCGTACTTCGCGTTCGGTGTAGCCGAGCGCCTTGAGTTTGCGGCGGATCTGGCTGATGTGCATGTCGAGGCTGCGGTCGTGGGCCGCGTAGCCGCGTTGCAGAACGTGCTGATAAAGGAAGGCCTTGCTCAGCACTTCTTCATCGTTGCGATTGAGGGTTTCCAGCAGACGGTATTCGCTGCGAGTCAGGCCGGCAGCCTGTTCACGGAAAAACACCTCGCATTGTTCATCGTCGAAATGCAGGCCGCCCACGGCTTCCGGGATGGCCACGGCAGCTGGATGCCGGTCGAGCGCGACCCGGCGCAGGATCGCTTCGATGCGCACATGCAATTCGGCCATGCTGAACGGTTTGGGCAGATAGTCGTCAGCGCCAAGGCGAAAACCGCTGATGCGATCGGCCTCGGCCCCCAGCGCCGACATCAACAGCACCGGCGTCGAATGGCTCTGGCGCAACTGCGTCAGCAGATTGAGGCCGTCCAGCCCCGGCAGCAGAATGTCCATCAACACCACATCGAACGGCTGGCGACGGGCGATGTTCAGGCCTTCGCTGCCGTTCTGGCACCAGGTCACCTGAAAGCCGCTACGGCCCAGATGTTCGTGGACATACGCCCCGAGCACGGGATCGTCTTCGATGGAAAGAATGCGCGGCTGGCCAACAGAAACAGGAGTCATGACTATCTGCAAATAATTCTCAGTTGGGCGATTATTCAAGATTGTCCGACAGCGAGCAACCCAAGGTTGAGCTATCGGACCAACGAGTGCGCCGGCGCCGACCGATGACGACATGATTTTTCCGAAGATTGCCCGCAAGCAAATCGCTACACTGCGCCCATGCCGCGTGCCGGACGCACGTGAGAGTCAACAGATCAGCTGGATGCAGGAGACAGGCGTGCTCAAGAAACTGGGAATAAAAGGTCGGGTGCTCTTACTGACCCTGCTGCCGACCAGCCTGATGGCGCTGGTGCTCGGCGGCTATTTCAGCAGTCCGACCTGCAAAGCCAACTGATGCAGCGCGGAGAAATGATCGCCGAGCAACTCGCACCTCTGGTCGCCCCCGCCATGGGCCACGGCAACAGCGAATTGCTCGAGCGCATTGCCACCCAGTCGCTGGAACAACCGGACGTGCGCGCGGTGACCTTCCTCGCCCCCGACCGTTCGCCGCTGGCACATGCCGGTCCGACCATGCTTAACCAGCCACCCAGCGGTGATAGCGCGCATCTGCTACGGCGCAGCGGCAATGACGCCACGCGTTATCTGCTGCCGGTGTTCGGCAAACATCGCAACCTGGCCGGCGAGCTGATCCCGGAAGAATCCGACCGCCTGCTCGGCTGGGTCGAACTGGAGCTGTCGCACAACGGCATGTTGCTGCGCGGTTATCGCAGCCTGTTCGCCAGTCTGCTGCTGATCGCGGCGGGGCTGGCCGGTGCTGCACTGCTGGCGTTGCGCATGGGCCGCACGATCAACGGCCCGCTGAGCCAGATCAAACAGGCCGTGGCGCAGCTCAAGGACGGCCATCTGGAAACCCGTCTGCCACCACTCGGCAGTCAGGAACTGGATGAACTGGCGTCCGGCATCAACCGCATGGCCGGCACCCTGCAGAACGCTCGCGAAGAATTGCAGCACAGCGTCGATCAGGCCACCGAGGACGTGCGCCAGAATCTGGAAACCATCGAGATTCAGAACATCGAACTCGATCTGGCGCGCAAAGAAGCGCTGGAAGCCAGCCGGATCAAATCCGAATTCCTCGCCAACATGAGCCACGAGATCCGCACGCCGCTGAACGGCATTCTCGGTTTCACGCACTTGTTGCAGAAAAGCGAACTGACCCCGCGCCAGCTCGACTATCTGGGCACCATCGAAAAATCCGCCGACAGCCTGCTGGGGATCATCAACGAGATTCTCGACTTCTCGAAAATCGAGGCCGGCAAACTGGTGCTCGACCACATCCCGTTCAACTTGCGCGACCTGTTGCAGGACACCCTGAACATCCTCGCCCCGGCCGCCCACGCCAAGCAGCTGGAACTGGTGAGTCTGGTGTACCGCGACACGCCGCTGTCGCTGGTCGGCGATCCGCTGCGGCTCAAGCAGATTCTCACCAATCTGGTGAGCAACGCGATCAAGTTCACCCGCGAAGGCACGATCGTCGCCCGCGCCATGCTTGAAGAAGAACACGAAGAAAGCGTGCAGCTGCGCATCAGCATTCAGGACACCGGGATCGGCCTGTCAAACCAGGACGTGCGCGCGCTGTTTCAAGCGTTTAGCCAAGCGGACAATTCACTGTCACGGCAACCCGGCGGTACCGGGCTCGGGCTGGTGATTTCCAAGCGTCTGATCGAGCAGATGGGCGGCGAAATCGGCGTCGACAGCACGCCGGGCGAAGGCTCGGAATTCTGGATCAGCCTGAGCCTGCCGAAGACCCGCGATGATGCCGAAGACCTGCCCTCCGCGCCGCTGCTCGGACGTCGCGTGGCCGTGGTGGAGAATCACGAACTGGCACGCCAGGCGTTGCAGCACCAACTGGAAGACTGCGGCCTCGACGTCACGCCGTTCAATACTCTGGAAAGCCTGACCAATGGCGTCACCGGCGCGCATCAGACCGATCAGGCGATCGACCTGGCGGTGCTCGGCATCACCAGTAACGACATGCCGCCGGAGCGCCTCAACCAGCACATCTGGGACCTTGAACACCTCGGCTGCCGCGTGCTGGTGCTGTGTCCGACTACTGAGCTGACGTTGTTCCACCTGTCGGTGCCCAACCCTCACAGTCAGTTGCAGTCGAAACCGGCCTGCACACGCAAATTGCGCCGCGCGCTGTCGGACATGGTCAACCCGCGTCAGACCCGCAGCGAACCCGGCGAACCGTTGTCGAGCCGTGCGCCGAAAGTGCTGTGTGTCGACGACAATCCGGCCAACTTGTTGCTGGTGCAGACGCTGCTGGAAGACATGGGCGCCAAAGTGCTGGCCGTGGAAAGCGGCTATGCCGCGGTCAAGGCTGTGCAAAGCGAAACGTTCGATCTGGTGCTGATGGATGTGCAGATGCCCGGTATGGACGGTCGGCAAAGTACCGAGACCATCCGCCAGTGGGAAAGCGAACGGCACTGCACGCCGCTGCCGATTGTCGCCCTCACCGCCCACGCCATGGCCAACGAAAAACGCGCGCTGCTGCAAAGCGGCATGGACGATTACCTGACTAAACCGATCAGCGAGCGACAACTGGCGCAAGTGGTGCTGAAGTGGACCGGTCTGGCCTTGCGCAATCAGGCGCCGGATCGCGCCAGCGAAAGTGCGACGGCCAACCATGAGCTGCCAGTGCTCGATCACGAAGAAGGCCTGCGCCTCGCTGCCGGCAAAGCCGATCTGGCGGCCGACATGCTGGCGATGCTGCTCGCTTCGCTTGAGGCTGACCGCGAAGCAATCCGCGTGGCCCGCGACAGCCACGACCAGAACGCATTGATCGAACGTGTACATCGCCTGCATGGCGCCACGCGTTACTGTGGCGTGCCGCAACTGCGTTCGGCGTGCCAGCGCAGCGAAACCTTGCTCAAACAGTCCGACCCGAAAGCCGCGACCGCGCTCGACGAGCTGGAACGGGCGATCAATCGCCTGGCCACGCAAGCGAAGATCAGCGCCTGATCCACGGCAATGCCGCAGAGCGTCGAGCCAGCTAAAGTGGTCGCGGGCGCTGTGCCCCGCAACGACGTTTCAGGAGATGAGCATGCGCACGATCGTTTTCAGCAGCCAGACCTACGACCGCGACAGTTTCCTCGGTGCCGAGTGTCCGGCTGACATCGAGCTGCACTTTCAGTCGGCCCGGCTCAGCCTCGACACCGCCGCGCTGGCCGAACAGCATGAAGTGGTCTGTGCCTTCATCAATGACGACCTGAGTGCACCAGTGCTCGAACGGTTGGCCGCTGGCGGCACGCGCCTGATCGCTCTGCGCTCGGCCGGTTACAACCATGTTGACTTGCCAGCGGCCAAACGCCTGGGTCTTGCGGTGGTGCGGGTGCCGGCGTATTCGCCGCACGCGGTGGCCGAGCATGCGGTGGCGCTGATCCTAGCGCTTAACCGCCGTTTGCACCGCGCCTACAACCGCACCCGCGAGGGCGATTTCAGTCTGCACGGTCTGACCGGTTTCGACCTACACGGTAAAACGGTGGGCATTGTCGGTACCGGGCAGATCGGCGCCACGTTCGCGAAAATCATGCACGGTTTCGGCTGCCAGTTGCTCGCATTCGATCCATATCCCAATCCTCAGGTTGAAGCGCTGGGCGCGCGTTATCTGAGCCTGCCGGACCTGCTCGCGCAGTCGCAGATCATCAGCCTGCACTGCCCGCTCAATGAGCAGAGCAAACATCTGATCAACCAGGATTCGCTGGCGCACATGCAGCCGGGGGCGATGCTGATCAACACCGGGCGCGGTGGTCTGGTCGACACGCCAGCGCTGATCGATGCGTTGAAGGACGGGCAACTGGGTTATCTGGGGCTGGATGTGTATGAAGAAGAAGCACAGCTGTTCTTCGAAGATCGCTCCGACCTGCCGCTACAGGACGACGTGCTGGCGCGACTGCTGACTTTCCCCAACGTGATCGTCACCGCGCATCAGGCATTCCTGACCCGCGAAGCGTTGGGCGCGATTGCCGCAACGACTCTGCACAACATCGCAAGCTGGGCGGTGGGAACACCGCAGAATCTGGTCGAAGGTTGAATCAGCCAGCGGTTTGAACCGGATCGAAGGTCGCCAGCGCGCTCCATTGTGCAATCTCGCCCGTGCTAGCATGTCGCGCATATTTGGAGGACCCATGGTCGAACACGATTTCCGCTACACCCTGATGAACCCGCAACACACCCTCACCGAATGCCGCGCCCTTGTCCCGGGCCGCTATCAGGTCACCGGCAACGGTGGCTCGATTCGCATCGGCGATGTGTTGATCGTCACCCTGAAAGGCAGCAAGGATTTGTCCATGCGCCTGAACGTCGAAACCGTCCGCCACCTGATCAACCCGCCCGGCCAATGGACGGCGATGACCACTGGCCCGGTGTTCGGCGAACTGGCGATTCACACCTGGCAGGTCAACTGCGACAGCTGCGCCAAAGAGCTGAGCTTCGAGTTCGCGGTAGACGCCAAACTCGGCAAACCGGCAGAAAAAATCGCCGCCACTGCGCGGATTGCCGAACTGGGCTGGAACGCCGTCGCCGACAAGCATCTGTGCCCGAAATGCCAGGAGCCTGCGTGATGAAACGCCTTGCCCTGACCGCTGTGGTCGGCGCCGGACTGATGGGCTGCGCCGCTGAACCGGTGCAACTGCAACAGAACCGCAGCTACATTCTGGAATGGATCGGCGAGCGACCGCTGATGGATTACAGCCACCTGACCGTGACCCTCGGCGATGATGGCCGCGCCTATGGCAATGGCGGCTGCAACCATTGGTTTGCACCGTACACGCTGGATGGCGACAAGCTGAGCTTCGGCAAGATCGGCAAGACCCGCAAAATGTGCGCACCGGCGCTGATGGAGCAGGAACAACGCTTCCTGCAGGCGCTGGAGCATGTCGAGCGTTGGGATATTTCGCCGATAGAACAGATGCGCTTTTGGCCGGCACAAGGCAAACCGTTGCGTTGGTGGCTGGAAGAAGGTTGATCCTTTAGCCTTCAGATCGCCAAGCCCCTCACCCTAGCCCTCTCCCAGAGGGAGAGGGAACTGATTGGGGGATATTGGAGAAATCCGCCGACCTGATATTGCTTCGGCGAATCCATAATCGACTGGATGTTTCAGGTCGATGTATAGCGCCAGACACCTCGGTCGGCCCCCTCTCCCTCCGGGAGAGGGCTGGGCGGGCGGCGTTCCGATGAGGGTGTGCCTTTAAACGCAAATCACTTGGTCGCCTGCAACGCCTCAAGCTTGGCCAGCACCCCCGCCGCCGTCTGCTCACCCATCAACTGCTCACGCACCTTGCCTTTGTTGTCGATGATGTAAGTCACCGGCAGCGCCTCACTGCGCGGCAGTTCGAACAGCTCGGCCGGATCCTGCGCCAGCACGGTGAACTTGATGCCCAGCTTCTCGCTGGCGTCCTTCAGTTCCTGCCCCTGCACATTGTCGAAATTGACCCCGAACACCCCGACATTCTTGCTCTTCAGCTCATCAGCCAAATGGTTGAGTTCCGGGATTTCCGTACGGCACGGGCCACACCATTCGGCCCAATAGTTGAGCACTACCCACTGCTTGTCGAGACGCTCGGACGCGACCTTCTGCCCGTTCTGGTCAATCCCGTAATCATTGCCGCAGCCCCCCAGCATCAACGCCCCGATAATCGTCAATGCCGCTGCCAGTCGCCGTGTCATGTCGTGTTCCTTGTAAAAAATTGAATGCGCCTGCGACCCATCGCCTCCCGAGGTTCTGGATTGCGCGCTGCACAGTTAGAATAGCCGCCACTCTACGCAAGAAGCGACCCGCCCATGACCGATCTGACGCTTTATCACAATCCGCGCTGCTCGAAATCCCGTGGTGCGCTCGAACTGCTTGAGGCCCGTGGCCTGACGCCAACCGTGGTGCGCTACCTCGAAACTCCGCTGGACGCCACGCAGATCAAGGCGTTGCTCGGCAAGCTTGGCATCAGCGCGCGACAACTGCTGCGCACCGGCGAAGACGAATACAAAACCCTCAATCTGGCCGACGCCAGTCTCGGCGAGAAACAATTGATCGAAGCGATTGCGGCCCATCCAAAACTGATGGAGCGGCCGATCCTCGAAGTCGGCGACAAAGCGGTGATCGGCCGTCCACCGGAGCAGATTCTGGAGTTGTTGCCGTGAGCGCGCCGTACATTCTGGTTCTGTATTACAGCCGCAGCGGCTCGACCAACGAGATGGCCCGGCAGATCGCCCGCGGCGTCGAGCAGGCCGGCCTCGAAGCGCGCCTGCGCACCGTGCCGGCGATTTCCACCGAGTGCGAAGCCGTATCACCGGACATTCCTGACGAAGGCGCGCTGTACGCGACGCTGGATGATCTGAAGAACTGCGCCGGCCTGGCCCTCGGCAGCCCGACGCGTTTCGGCAACATGGCCGCGCCGCTCAAGTACTTCCTCGACGGCACCAGCAACCTGTGGCTGACCGGCGCGCTGGTCGGCAAACCGGCCGGCGTGTTCACCTCCACCGCCAGCCTGCACGGCGGTCAGGAATCCACGCTGTTGTCGATGATGCTGCCGCTGCTGCACCACGGCATGTTGATTACCGGCCTGCCGTACAGCGAATCGGCACTGCTGGAAACCCAGGGCGGCGGTACGCCTTACGGCGCCAGCCATCACGCAGGGGCGGATGGCAAAAAAGGCCTTGATCAGCACGAAGTGGCGCTGTGTCGCGCACTTGGTCTGCGTCTGGCGAAAACCGCGCAGAAACTGGAGAGCTGAAGTGGCGAAGAAGCCGAAAGTCCTGCCCGCCGTTGAATGGCTCGAGCCGCGTGTGCGGGCAATGCGCGTGATCAGTCTGCTGTGCTTTTTCGGCCTGGCTGGATTGCTCGCCGCCTACTACCTGATATTCGCCGACCTGCATGGCGCGCGACCGTGGGTGATTCTGCTGGTCGAGTTGATCCCGTGGCTCGTGCTCGCACCGGGCATGATCATGGGCAGCGCACGCGGGCATTCGTGGATGTGTTTTGTGGTGAATCTGTATTTCATCAAGGGCGCATTGGCCGCGTATGACCCGAACCGGCAGCTGTTTGGTGTGCTGGAGATGGTGGTGAGTCTGGCGGTGTTCTGCTCGGCGCTGCTGTATGTGCGTTGGCGTTATCAGCTGGATCGCAAGCTGGCAGGTGAAGGACAGATCTCGGTTGCCTGACAGACCGCTATCGCTGGCAAGCCAGCTCCCACAGGATTTTCGTTGAAACACAACTCTGTTTTCGACACAAAACCCTGTGGGAGCTGGCTTGCCAGCGATTGGCGCGACTCGGTTTCAATGATTCACGGTGTAAGCGAGCATCATCGAAATCTGGCTCATCGGCCGCCCACCGCTCTCTTCATGCCACTGATTGAACGCATTCTGTACCACCGCCAGATCACGCTGACTGGTCGGCACCTTGTCCACCAGCTTCTGCGCATTCAGCGCCGCCACCACGTCATAGCTCGGCACAAACGTATCCTTGCCCACCATTCGTAAAAAGCGTGGCGCCGACAGCCCGCCCAATTGATGGCCGTGCTTTTTCAGGTACGTCCACAGACCGACGATATCGGTCACCGGCCAATCGGCGATCAGCGCGCCAAAACTGCCTTTGTCTTTTTCGACGTCGAGAATGAACTGCGCATTGCGCGGCACGCTCTTGAGCTTGCCCAGATGGCGAATGATTCGCGCGTCCTGCATCAGGCGTTCAAGGTGTTCGGCGCTCATCAGCACGACTTTTTCCGGGTCGAACTTGAAGAACACCTCTTCGAAGGCCGGCCATTTGGCGTCCACCAGACTGTGCTTGAGTCCGGCACGAAAAACCCGCAGTGCCATGGTCGACAGGTAACGGTCATCGCTGATCTTGCGCAGTTGCGCCGGGGTCTTGGGAACGGGCAGATGGGCTTCCAGTTCAGCCGCCGAACCGAAGCGGTTCAGACAGAATTCGTGCAGCCACTTGTAGTCGCGCATGCCCTCTCCTATTCAATGAAATAAAAACGGCGCCCGCGAGCGCCGTGTTTTCAGAGCTGATAAACCCGTCAGAGGTTCACAACATTGACGAAGCGCGAGGCCGCCGATTCGTCGATTTTCAGGCTGGTGAAGTCGAACAGGTTGCGATCCACCAGTTGCGACGGGATCACGTTCTGCAAACTGCGGAAGATACTTTCGGTGCGGCCCGGGGTCTTGCGTTCCCAGTCGAGCAGCATGTCCTTGACCACCTGACGCTGCAAATTCTCCTGCGAACCGCAGAGGTTGCACGGGATGATCGGGAATTGCTTGAAGTCCGAGTAGGCCTGAATGTCTTTCTCGTTGCAGTAGGCCAGCGGCCGGATCACCACATTGCGCCCGTCGTCGGCGCGCAGTTTCGGCGGCATGGCCTTGAGGCTGCCGTTGAAGAACATATTGAGGAAGAACGTCTCGACGATGTCGTCGCGATGATGCCCGAGGGCCATTTTGGTTGCGCCGATTTCGTCGGCGAAGGTGTACAAGGTGCCGCGACGCAGGCGCGAGCACAGCGAGCAAGTGGTTTTGCCTTCCGGAATCAGCTCTTTGACCACCGAATAAGTGTCTTTCTCAACGATGTGATATTCGACGCCCAGCTCTTTCAGGTAGGCCGGCAGCACATGCTCGGGGAAACCCGGCTGCTTCTGATCCATGTTCACCGCGACGATCTCGAACTTGATCGGCGCGACTTTCTGCAAATGCATCAACACGTCGAGCATGGTGTAGCTGTCTTTGCCGCCCGACAGGCAGACCATCACCTTGTCGCCGTCTTCGATCATGTTGAAGTCGGCAACCGCTTCGCCGGCCAGGCGGCGCAGGCGCTTTTGCAGTTTGTTCTGATTGACCGTAAGAGTGCCCATGACGCGAAATCCGTGAGGTGTGACCAAAGGCCGGCATTTTACGCAAAAACCCGGGCCTTGTGACCACAGGTTGTCGCCACCGATTGCACAGACCTCGACGCGATTACCCCACCTTTTTACAGCGCAATTTGCTCTAAGCCCCTACCACCTGTGCGGTTAAGACCTTTCTATACTGCGACATAAGGTCGCACATATCCGAAGACCTGAATTTGCTCGGCCGCATTGGCCCGTAGGCGCTCCGCTGGGGGGCGATGGCAATAACGAGAGGAGTGACTGGCATGATCCATCACGTAGTGGGACTTTTTACCCACCCCGATCAGGAATGGAAGGAAATCCGTGGCGACCAGGAAGAAAGCATCAGCCACATGTACCTCACGCATACGCTGATTCTGGCGGCGATCCCTGCGGTGTCGGCGTTTATCGGCACGACCCAGGTCGGCTGGGTGATCGGCAACCGCGCGCCGGTGATGCTCACCGTCGATAGCGCAATCTGGATGACGGTGATGTCGTACCTGGCAATGCTCGGCGGGGTCGCGGTCATGGGTGCCTTTGTGCACTGGATGGCCCGCACCTATGACGCCAACCCGAGTCTGGCGCGGTGCGTGGCGTTCGCTACTTACACCGCGACACCGTTGTTTGTCGGCGGACTGGCGGCGTTGTATCCGCACATGTGGCTGGGGATGATCGTGGGTACGGCGGCGATCTGCTACACGGTGTATCTGCTCTATGTGGGGCTGCCGACGTTCATGAACATTCCGTCGGACGAAGGTTTTCTGTTTTCCAGCTCAGTGCTGGCGGTGGGTCTGGTGGTGCTGGTGGCCATCATGGCGTTCACCGTGATCGTCTGGGGGCTGGGCGTTGGCCCGGTCTATACCAACTAGACAGCGTTTCCTCCTGATAAAAACATGTTCTGCCAATACAGGCCGCCGCAAGGCGGCCTTCTGGTTTTGCAGGATGACCATTCGGCAGTTTGGCGATTCGCAAGTGCAAAAGGTTGCGGCATACTCGCCGTCTCTGGAGATCCATCAAGCATGCCCGAGCAACTCAATACCCGCGTCGAAGACTGTTACCAACTCGCTGAATCCTTTTTCAAACGTCCTTTCAAACGCCCCGTGGTGAGCCTCAAGCTGCGCGGGCAAAAAGCCGGGGTCGCGCACCTGCACGAGAACCTGCTGCGCTTCAACCCGCAGCTGTACCGGGAAAACACCGATCACTTTCTCAAGCAGACCGTGGCCCACGAAGTGGCGCATCTGATCGCCCATCAACTGTTCGGCGAGCGCATCCAGCCGCACGGCGAGGAATGGCAACTGATCATGCGCGGGGTTTACGAACTGCCGCCGGATCGCTGCCATACCTACGCAATCAAACGCCGTAGCGTTACGCGCTATATCTACAAATGCCCGTGTGCGCAGAGTGATTTTCCGTTTTCGGCGCAGCGCCATAGCCTGGTCAGACAGGGTCGGCGGTATCTGTGTCGCAGCTGTCGTGGGACGTTGGTGTTCAGTGGTGAGATGCGAGTGGAGTAGCCAGAACTTATCGGCGTCTGGACTGGCCAAATCGCTGGCAAGTCGAGTCGTCGCACCGCAGCTCCCACAGTGTTCGAGGTGTTCACAAATTCTGTGTACGACACAGAAAACTGTGGGAGCTGGCTTGCCAGCGATGGCGCCGGCACAGACGCTAGAGAATTACCTTGGATGCACGCAACTCTGAAATTTTCGCAGGACTAAACCCCAACTCCCCCAACACCTGATCCGTATGCTGCCCCAACGCCGCACCCACATGCCGTGGCTCAGGCAACACCTCGGAAAACTTCAGCGGACAAGCGATCTGCGTCTGAGTCGTGCCATTCCCACGCGGCACCTGCGTCACCACTTCCCGCGCCTGCAACTGCGGATGCCGCACAGCCTCGCCCAGGCTCAACACCGGCTCGACACACGCATCCACCCCGGCAAACATCTCGCACAACTCGGCGAAGTCATGCTTTTCGAATTCAACCCTCAGCGCTTCCTTCAACGCCCGCTGCTGCTCGGGCTTGGGTGACAGCCCCTGCGCCGCCAATTCCGGCCGCCCAAGCACGCCACACAGTTGCTGCATAAACGCCGGTTCCAGACTGCCGACCGACATCCAGCGTCCATCACGCGAGCGGTAGTAGTCGTAAAAGCTGCCACCATTGAGCATCTGGTCTTCCCGGCCAGGCTCCTCGCCACAGGCCAGATATCCGGCGCCGACCATGGCATTCAGGCTGAATGCGCAGTCGGTCATGCTCACGTCCAGATGCGTGCCCTGCCCGGTTTGCTGGCGTGCGATGACCGCTGCCAGCAAGCCAATCACGCCGTGTAACGAACCACCGGCGATGTCCGCGACTTGCATGCCCAGCGGCAACGGCCCGTTGTCGGCGCGGCCGGTGTAGCTGGCAAGTCCGGCGAGTGCGAGGTAGTTGATGTCGTGACCGGCGCGATCCTTGTACGGACCGCTCTGGCCGTAACCGGTGATCGACACGTAAATCAGCTTGGGGTTGAGCGCCTTCAATGCTTCATAACCCAACCCCAGCCGCTCCATCACACCGGGGCGAAATTGTTCGAGGACGATGTCGTAATCAGTCAGCAATTGCTTGATCACTTCCAGCGCCTCAGGTTGTTTGAGATCCAGCGCCAGACTGCGCTTGTTGCGATTCAGATAGGCATGACTGGCCGAGACACCCTGATCGTGCGGCGGCAGCACTCGCAGCAGATCGAGGCGAGTGGGCGATTCGATGCGCAGCACTTCGGCGCCCATGTCCGCCAGTAACAGCGAGGCGAACGGTCCCGGCAGCAGGGTCGAGAAATCCAGAATCTTCAGTGAGGCCAGAGGTGCAGGCATGGGCGATCTCCGTGAACGATGCTTGCAGCCTAGGCAGCCACGGGCAATGCAGCAATCACCGGATGCATCAGAGGCGATGACCGTTGTGCTCAAATCGCAGACCATAAAAAACCCGCCGAAGCAGGTTTTTTAAAGCTGTTGTGGCGAGGGAGCTTGCTCCCGCTGGACTGCGAAGCAGGCCCCTTGCTCTTCAATTAAAGAGCAAGGGCCGCTGCGCGCCCCAGCGGGAGCAAGCTCCCTCGCCACACAGGATTTCCAATCGCTTATTTAACGTTGCTCGGGGTTGGGCCTTCGGCGACACCCAGGTCGTCTTCTTCACGCTCGTCAGAGATACCGCGACCGCCCGAGGCCAGCTCGGCTTGCAGCACGTCGGTGTCCAGCTCTTTGACCCACTTGGCCACAACGAGGGTGGCAACGGCGTTACCCACCAGGTTGGTCAGCGCGCGGGCTTCGGACATGAAGCGGTCGATACCGAGGATCAGCGCCAGACCGGCCACCGGCAAGTGACCTACCGCCGACAGGGTGGCAGCCAGCACGATGAAGCCCGAACCGGTCACACCGGCAGCGCCCTTGGAGGACAGCAGCAACACCAGCAACAGGGTGATCTGGTGGGTGATGTCCATGTGGGTGTCAGTCGCCTGAGCAATGAACACGGCAGCCATGGTCAGGTAGATCGAAGTACCGTCGAGGTTGAACGAGTAACCGGTCGGGATCACCAGACCCACTACCGACTTCTTCGCGCCCAGACGCTCCATCTTGATCAGCATGCGTGGCAGTGCAGATTCGGACGAGGAAGTACCCAGCACGATCAGCAGTTCTTCACGGATGTAGCGCACCAGTTTGAACACGCTGAAACCGTGAGCGCGGCAGATCCCGCCCAGCACCACAACCACGAACAGCACGCAGGTGATGTAGAAGCAGATCATCAACTGACCCAACTGCACCAGCGAGCCGACACCGTAGGCGCCGATGGTGAACGCCATGGCACCGAACGCACCGAGCGGCGCCAGTTTCATGATCATGTTGATGATGTTGAACATCACATGAGCGAAGCGATCAATCATGTCCAGCAGCGGACGGCCGTACGAACCCAGGCGATGCAGGGCGTAGCCGAAGATCACCGAGAACATCAGTACTTGCAGGATATCGCCGGTGGCGAACGCGCCAACGATGGTGTTCGGGATCACATTGAGCAGGAAGCCGACGATGCTCTGGTCTTTACTGGCCGTCACATAGGTGGCGATTTTCGAGGCGTCGAGGGTCGTCACGTCGATGTGCATGCCGGCGCCCGGTTGCACGACGTTGACCACGATCAGACCGATCAACAGAGCGATGGTGGAAACGACTTCGAAGTACAGCAGCGCGTAGCCACCGGTCTTGCCCACCGACTTCATGTTCTGCATGCCGGCGATGCCGCTGACCACGGTACAGAAGATGATCGGCGCGATGACCATTTTGATCAGCTTGATGAACCCGTCACCCAGCGGCTTGAGCGCCACACCGGTCTGCGGGTAGAAGTGACCGAGCAGGATGCCGATGGCGATGGCAACGATCACCTGGAAATACAGGGATTTGTAGAGTGGCTGACGAGTCGTCATTGCAAAATTCCTCAAGTGTCCCGCGTGGCAACATCCGACTGTTGTTCCGCGACACCTCAATTGCGAACCCTCCTGCACTGGAGGGATTTGTTGTGGCGAGCTGCGCTGTTCCTACCGGCTCTGGCGCAGACCTCTGAGGTTGTCTATCGCAAACCGCGTGCCACCTTGCGGCAAATGCCTGCAAGCCTTTTGATATCAGGGGTCACGGGGATTTTTGTGTCACCGGTTGGTTACCCGACGTTGGCGGGTTTCCGCCACCTACTCAGGCTTCGTCCTACAATTTGGCGGAAATCCGCCTTGTTGCCGCTCGGACGCACCGACTACCATCCGTGGCCAGAGGAAGGATTTTCGCTCATGCGCGAACGCACCATTGCCAGTCATTTCGCCCGCGCCGCCCTCGGTGGCGCACGACGTTCGGGGTTCGATTACACGAACCTGTTGCAGCAACTCGGCATCAGTCCCGAACTGCTCGACGAGCCGCGCGCGCGTATTCCTCCTGAGCAATTCACCCGGCTGATCCAGAGCCTTTGGCTGGCGCTGGACGACGAATACCTGGGCTTTGGCCGCGCACCGAGCAAGCCCGGCAGCTTCGCCATGATGTGCCACGCCGCGATCCATTGCCGCAATCTGGAAAAGGCTCTGCAACGCGGCTTATTGTTTTACAGCCTGTTCCCGGACGCGCCGCGTCTGATCCTGAGCCGCGAAGACGAATGGGTGCGCCTGAGCCTCGATGATGCGCAACTGTGGGATCCGGATCACTTTCTCAGCGAGAGCCTGCTGGTGATCTGGCACCGCCTCGGCAGCTGGATGATCGGCCAGCGGATTCGTCTGGAAAGCGCGAGCTTTAGCTATGCGAAACCTGCGCACGCGGCTGAATACGATTTGCTGTTTTCCTGCCCGCTGGAATTTTCCGCAGGGCAAAGCAGCCTGCTGTTTCACAGCCGCTACCTGCACATGCCGTTGTTGCAGGACGAGCGCACGCTAAAACATTTCCTCGAACGCTCCCCTGCTGATTTGCTGTCACGCCCGGATGATGGCAACAGCCTGAGCAGCCGTCTGCGCCGTTTGCTCAGCCAGGACAGCGAGCGCTGGCCGGATCTGGAAGCGGTGGCGGCGCATCTGCACATCAGCCCACAGACCTTGCGCCGGCACTTGCGTGAGGAAGGCACGAGTTTTCAGGAATTGAAGGATCAGTTGCGGCGGGACATCGCGATTTATCATCTGGGGCGCGCGGATCTGTCATTGCAACAGATCGCCGAACAACTCGGATTTTCCGAGCCGTCGGCGTTTCATCGGGCGTTCAAGAAATGGACGGGGGTGACGCCGGGGGCTTATCGGGCGCAGGAGTTTTGAGCCCTGGGATCAAGAACGGCCCTCACCCTAGCCCTCTCCCAGAGGTAGAGGGGATTGACCGAAGTGCCTTGAGAAAACAGGCGACCTGAAAGATTTTATCGACTGTGGATTCAGTACAAAACTTTCACGTCGGCGGAGCTCTGGACTTTCCCCCGATCAGTCCCCTCTACCTTCGGGCGGTCCGACGTTTCGGGAGGGTTAGGGTGAGGGGTCGCTCTTTAGAGTCACACCACAGGAAAATGAATCCTGAACGCCGCCCCGCCCATCGGCGAATCCCCCAACGCCAGTTTCGCGCCGTAACTTTCAATGATGTCCTTGACCACCGCCAACCCGATCCCCTGCCCCGGATGCTGACGATCCAGTCGCTCCCCACGCTCAAGAATCCGCGCACGTTGATGCTGCGGAACCCCCGGCCCGTCATCCTCGACACACAATTCAACCCCGGCCAGGCTCTCGCGCACGCTGATGCGCACTTCGCTCAAGCACAGGCGATAGGCGTTTTCCAGCAGGTTGCCCATCATTTCCAGCAAGGCGCCCTGTTCGATCGGCACGTAGCAATGCTCTGGCAGGTCGAAGGCTACGCGCACGTGTTTATCGCGGTAGACCTTGTCGAGGGTGTCGCACAGGCTTTGCAGCACCGGGCGCAGGCGCACCTGATGCCGGACCAGACCGCTTTTGCGCAGGCTGGCGCGTTGTAACTGGTAGCTGATCTGCTGGCTCATGCGTTCGATCTGGGTTTGCAGCACCCAGGCCTGATCAATATCTTCCGGGCGCTGGGCCATGTCTTCGCTGACGCCCTGCAGCACCGCCAGCGGGGTTTTCAGGCTGTGCGCCAAGTCGTCGAGGGAATCACGGTAGCGGCTGCGCTGCTGGCGTTCGCTGAGCAGCAAACGGTTGAGCGAGCCAGTCAGGCGCAGCAATTCGCGCGGGTGTTGTTCGCTGAGGCTTTCGCGGGTGCCGCCCTCGATTTCATCGAGTTCCTGACTGAGTTGACGCAAGGCTTTCAAGCCCCAGGTCAAACCGATCCACAACAGAGCCAAGAGCACCAGCAACGCGGCGCCGAAGCCCAGATAAAGATTCTCGCGCAGCCCCTCAAGGGTGGTTTCGTACTCGCGCACCGGTTGCAGCGCAACGATGCTGAACGCAGCGCTTTTGCCGCCAAGCAGTTTCACTTCGACGTCGTAAACGAAGAATTCCTGGCCGCTGGCCTCGCGAATCCGTGCGAACTCGTTACCCAGTCCGTCGTAACGCGGCTTGTAGTTGATCTGCTCTTCCTGGGTGGCTTTCGAGCGCCAGACCAGGTGCCCTTCGCGGTCGTAGATGTAACCGAGCAAACGAAAGTCGGTGAGGTTGAAGCGCTCGTCCGGCAACTGCGAAGGCATCACCAGTTTGCCGTTTTCAATCCGCGCGGCGGAGATCAACGTAGTGACGTCCGAGGCGAGGCGTTGTTCGATCGAATCCTGCAAAGCGAGGCTGAACGCGCCCTGCATCGCCGGGAGCAAGGCGAGCATGAACAACACCGCCAACGTGGTGGCGGCGAGCATCAGCCGGACGCGAAGCGAACGGATCAAGTGCAGCGCTCATTGAACAGATAGCCGAGGCCGCGCACGGTGTCGATCGGTTTGAAGCCGGCCGGGCCTTCGAGTTTGCGCCGCAGACGGCCGACCAGCACTTCGATCACATTCGGATCGCGCTCGTCGTCATCCGGGTACAACTGCTCCATCAAACGATCCTTGGGCACCACTTGTTGATGGTGGCGCATGAGGTATTCGAGGATGCGGTATTCGTAGGCAGTCAGCGCCAGCGGTTGTTCGTCCAGCGTCGCTTGCTTGCGATTGATATCCAGCAACAGCGGGCCGGCGACGATGGTCGATTGAGTGAAACCGCTGGAGCGGCGCAGCAACGCGTTGAGGCGCGCTTCGAGTTCTTCGAACTGGAACGGTTTGACCAGATAATCGTCGGCGCCGGCGGCCAGGCCTTCGACCTTGTCCTGCCAGTTGCCGCGCGCGGTGAGGATCAGGATCGGGAAGGTCTTGCCACCCGAACGCAACTGGCGGATCAGCTCGAGCCCGCTCATGCCCGGCAGGCCGAGGTCGATCACCGCCAGATCAAAATTGAACTGACCGGTCTGGTACAACGCCTCCTCGGCATTGGCCACGGACTCGACCACGTGGCCGCTCTCCGTGAGACGGGTTTGCAGGTGATGGCGCAACAGCGCTTCATCTTCGACGACCAACAGTTTCATGACTTTCTCCCGGGCAAATCGTTATCTCCAGCAGCACATCTTTCAGTCAGGCCGCAGAACCTGTGGGAGCGGGCTTGCCCGCGATAGCAATCTGGCTGACACATTAATTGTGAATGTGCCGCCGCTATCGCGGGCAAGCCCGCTCCCACAGGGGTTGCGCTTAACTGTCTTGCATTCGCGCATCCATTTATCAGAAAGCGTAGTTGGCCGACAGGTACGTCTGGGCGCTGCTGGTCAAATCCAGCGAGCCTTGTTTGCTGCCGCCGCGCTCGCTCATCTCGGTGCTGGCATTGCTGCGCAGGTAACGGTAACCGAGTTCCACCGAAGTGTTCTGCGAGACTTGCTGCAACACACCGAACTGGCCGCCGACGGCGTAACCGATGTCGCTGTCACGGCTGAAGCCTGGCGATTCCTGGGTCAGCTTGGTCAAACCGGCAGTCGCGCCACCGAACAACTTGGTGCTGCCGCCCACCGGGTAGAACATATCGTAGCTGCCCAGCAGGTTTTCCTGACGCAGTTTAATGCCATTGTGCGAGCCGGACACGTTGTCATAGGTAGCGTAGTAGCGACCCTGGCTGTTTTGTTGGCCGAGACGAATACCGTAAGTGGTGTCCTTGCCGATCACGCCGTCGGCGTTCGGGTGGTCGAGGTTGTCGTTCAGTGCGTGGGATTTTTTCACCTTGTCACTGGTCTGGCCCAAGGTCAGACCGGCGAAGTTGGTGGTGGTGTCGGCGTGGGCAGCGAGGCTTGCGCCCATCACAGTGAAAGCCAGCAGCAGTTTGTTCAAACGAGTCATTGAGTGTTCCTCAGTTGTGCTCTTCGGGTATGGCGCAAGGTTACTGAGGTGCCCCTGTACCGACCCTGAACGCTCTCTGAACCTCACCTGAACCAAATGAACTAGGCTGTCTTGACCCTTTATTGTCAGGAGACCCGACCATGCGCCTGTTACTCGCCCTCACCCTGCTGGCCCTCAGCAGCCTCAGCCAGGCTGCAATCAAGACGCAGGAAATCCCTTACCAGAGCGCCGATGGCAGCAAACTGATCGGCTATTACGCGTATGACGATGCGATCAAAGGCGCACGTCCCGGCATCGTCGTGGTGCATGAATGGTGGGGGCTGAACGATTACGCCAAGCGTCGCGCCCGTGATCTGGCCGGCCTCGGCTACAGCGCGCTGGCGATCGACATGTACGGCGAAGGCAAGAACACCGAACACCCGAAAGACGCGATGGCCTTCATGCAGGCAGCCACCGCTGACGCCGCCGCAGCCAGCAAGCGCTTTGACGCCGGGCTGGAGTTGTTGAAGAAACAACCGCAGACCGACACCAGTAAATTGGGCGCCATCGGTTATTGCTTCGGCGGGGCCGTGGTGCTGAACGCAGCGCGTCAAGGCGTGCCGCTGGCGGGAGTGGTGAGTTTCCATGGCGCGCTGGCGACCAAGACTCCGGCGACACCGGGCAGTGTGAAGGCGAAAATCCTCGTCGAGCACGGTGCGCTGGACAGCATGGTCACGCCGGCTAACGTGACTGCGTTCAAGAGTGAAATGGACAAGGCCGGCGCCGACTATAAATTCGTCAGCCTCGATGGGGCCAAGCACGGCTTCAGCAATCCGGATGCGGATCGCCTGAGCCACGGTGAGCACGGTGGCCCGGATATCGGCTACAACAAAGCCGCTGATGAAAAATCCTGGGCGGACATGCAGGCTTTCTTCAAGAAAATCTTTGGCTAGGCAAAGCCACCGCGGCGCGGCCATCGCTAGCAGGCTAGCTACCACAGGGGTACGCATTTCAAATGTGGGAGCTAGCCTGCTAGCGATGGCCGCGCCGCGGATTTAAACCTTGCCCCTACCCAGCCCCGACGCTAACCGGCAAAATGCCGGTCATGAATTCCAGCCCCCTCCTCCCCGCCTGCTGCACCCCGCTCAATGCGCATTGGCCGTTGCCAAACGTGTTGCCGGACACGGTGCTGTTGAGCACGCATTTCGACCCATCACAACTGCTCGCTGATGATTTCCATCGCAGTGCGATCGAGCCGCCGCCAAGTATTCAGCGCTCGGTGGCCAAGCGTCAGGCCGAGTTTCTCGCCGGTCGCTTTTGCGCGCGCGCCGCGTTGCAACAGCTGGAAGGTTCGAACGTGATTCCGGCCATCGGTGAAGATCGCGCGCCGGTGTGGCCGGCGCATATCTGCGGCTCGATCACCCACAGCACTGGGCGTGCAGCGGCGATCGTCGCCAACAAGCAACACTGGCGCGGTTTGGGCATGGATCTGGAAAACCTGCTTAACCCTGAGCGGGCCGAGCGATTGGCCGGGGAGATTTTGACCTCGGCAGAAATGCAGCGCATGGCGTCGGGCGCGCGCGATCAGTTGGCGTTGTGGGTGACGCTGACGTTTTCGGTGAAGGAAAGTCTGTTCAAGGCGTTGTACCCAATCGTGCAGAAACGCTTTTATTTCGAGCATGCCGAAGTGCTGGAATGGACGCTTGATGGTGCGGTACGCCTGCGACTGCTGACGGATCTGTCCAGTGAGTGGCGCCATGGGACGGAGCTGGATGCGCAGTTCGGGATTCATGATGGGCAGTTGTTGAGCCTGGTCAGTATTGCTGCCTGAAGATTTGCTTTGACAGTCAGGCCCTCATCGCTAGCAGGCTAGCTCCCACAGTGGATCTCCAGTGCTCACAAATTCCCCGTGGGAGCTAGCCTGCTAGCGATAGGGCCAGTGAAGTCAATACAACCTCAGCGGCGTTCCTGATTGCGCGGCCAACTCAGGCTGAAGCATGCCCCACCCAGGCTTTTGCTCTTGCCGATCAACGCCCGGCCGTCATGCCAGTGAATGATCCGCCGCACAATCGACAAGCCCAAGCCATGCCCGCCGGATGCCCGAGTGCGACTATCGTCCAGACGCAAAAATGGTGTGAATATTTTCTCCCACGCCGCTTCCGGCACGCCGGGGCCGTCGTCTTCAACATCGACCCGGCAGCGCAATTGCCCGACCTGATAACTCACCGTCACCTTCGAGCGCGCGTGGCGCATGGCGTTGCCCACCAGATTCTGCAAGGCGCGATGCAGATAACGCGGCTCAGCCTCGACCCACGCGTCATCGCAATCGGCCGCCGACAGGCACATGCCACGCTGCACGGTGACTTCGGCGCGTAACGGCGCCAGTTCGGCGATCACCTGATTCACCAGTGCATCGAGGTCGATGCGCTGAAAGGTCAGCGCCGGCGAGCCTTGCTCCAGCCGCGCGTAGGTGAGCATTTCGTCCACCAGTTTATCCAGATCCTCGATGTCGTGATCCATGCCCTCGCGGTACTTCTCCAGCGCTTGCGGCGTGGTGGCCGAGCCGATCATCTCCAGCCCGAAACGCAGGCGCGCCACCGGCGTGCGCAACTCATGGGACACCGCGCGCACCAGTTCACGCTGGATCGCCAGCAACTGCTGCAGATGTTCGGCCATGCCATTGAACGCCGCCGCCAATTTGCCCACCGAATCCGCACCGCGCGCCGGCACGCGGGTTTCCAGACTGCCCTTGGCGATGCGCGTGGCGGCGGCTTCGAGACCACGCAAACGCCGTTCGAGCTGGCGCACCAGCAAATACACGATCAGGCCAATCAGCGTCAGACCGAGCGCGGCGATCAACACCAGCCACTCCGGCGGGTACGGATTCATCTGATACAGCGGCCCGATTTCCAGCACCCACGGCGTGCCGACCATGCCGGCGAAGACCCGGATCGAATCGCCACCCTTGCCCAGCGCCATCACCGTATCGCCTTCGGACACGCGGCGACTCTGGTCTTCGTCCATGTCGGCATCGTTGACCGTGACCAGGCGCAGGTCGAAACCGAACCCCTTTTCTTCCTTTAACTGCGCCAGGCGTTTCGGCTGGTCAGCCACCGGGACGCGTACCAATTCATCCGCCAGCAGATAAATAGTCGCGCGGGCCAGTTGCTCGCTGATCTGCTGCACTTCGCCTACCAACACCATCTGCTCCTTGTCGCTGACCAGTCGATAGACCTTGGCCGCGTGCGGACCGGTCTGTTCGACCAATGCCTGGCCGCGTTGCACGCGGGTGCGCTGGGTCAGGTCGAGGTCGGTCTGGGGAAAGGTCTTCAATGCCAGCGGAATACCCAGCAAGCGCTCCCAGACCAATAAGGCCCGATGGCGCTCGGTCTGGTTCATCGGTTGCAGGTTGTCAGCCATCAGCGAGAACGTGCCGTGGGCCAGGCGCTCGCGGTATTGCTCGCTGCGCACCTGATTGAGCAGGTGCAGCGCCAGCACGCCAAGCACCGCCACCAGAATCAGCGCCGCGCACATGCCGCCATAGATGCGCAGGAAGATCGAGTTCACAGCGGCAAGTCTGTGCAGGCTTCGGGGACGAACAGATAACCCTTGCTGCGGATGGTCTTGATCAGGCGCGGGTGATCGGGATCGTCGCCGATCTTCGGCCGAATGCGCGAGATGCGCACGTCAATCGAGCGATCCTGACCGTCGTAGCCGATGCCGCGCAGTGCGGTGAAGATTTCTTCGCGCGACAGAATGCGCCCGGCGTTCGACACCAGCAGCCAGAGCAGGTCGAACTCGGCGCTGGTCAGTTCGATGCCGTTGTCACTCAGCCAGGCTTCGCGCAGGGCGTTGTCCACCACCAGCGGGCCGAATTGCAGGCGGCGGGATTTTTCTGCGGCAGGCTCGGGTGAGTCACTGCGTCGCAGCAGCGCCTGAATCCGCGCCAGCAACAGACGCGGGCGCACCGGTTTGCACACGTAATCGTCGGCGCCCAGATCTAGGCCGAGGATCTGATCGGCGTCGTCGGTGCGCGCGGTGAGCATCAGGATCGGCCCGTCGTAGCGGTCGCGCACTTTACGGCAAATGCTCAAGCCGTCTTCACCGGGCAGCATCAAGTCAAGGATCACCAGATCCGGCTGCTCCCGGATAATCCGCTCCGCCGCCAGTGCGCCGTTGCCTTCGATCTCGACGCGCAGTCCATTGGCTTGCAGGTATTCACGGGTCAGGTCGGCCAGACGCTGGTCGTCCTCGACTATCAATACCTGCCAGGCTTCTTGCTCCACGGATACCTCTGCTGCCAATTGCTGCGATAAAGGAAGAGCCCCCCGGTCTTTTTGTCATGTTTGGGGAGGATAAGAATGCGTGCGTCCGGGGCGATTGTATAAACGGCGTACAGCCAGAACACAAGTCGGTAAATGCGTTCGGACGAGGCGAAATTCTGTGATAGGGTTCGCGCCCTTAAAAAACCGCTGAAGCGTTTTTCCCAGCGAAAAAACAGTGACAAACGGTCTAGCTCAGCAGGTCCGCGGCCTACAAGTGAATTAGACATTTCGCACACAATTTACCCACAGCCTTATCCACAAGCAGTACGTTGCAAGACCCCTTAAAACGCATTATCTTGTAGCACGGCGAAAACAGAGACCCTACATATGGGGTTTTTGCCTAAAACGCCCAACCACATTTCAGACCTTGAACTCAAGTGCTTTATTGCCGATTCAAGGTTGAAACAAGCAAGTTTTTCATAGCCCAAACCGCGCTGGCGGATGGCACCGTTTTTTCAGACCTGAGCGGTCAAAACGGTACGGGTGTTGCAGTGTTGACTGCCACTCTGAAAGGAATCCGGTGCGAGCGCAGGCTCGCAACCAAAACTTCGGCACGGACGCGGCGTTGTAGCCTTTTTCCTACTGCTCCGAAGTTATTAAGCCGACGCTCGTCGGTTGCAGTGCTTCGGGACAGAACGGTGAGCACCATGATGGTGCCCAAACAAACATAGAGAATGTGGAGACGATCCCCCATGCAAACCGACACAACTCGCGAGAACCCGCAGGGCACCTTGCCGCAGGCCGCTGATTCGAATTCGGATCTGGCAGCCACCGCGCCTGGTCAACTGCGCGTGATCAAGCGTAATGGCACTGTCGTTCCTTACACCGATGACAAGATCACCGTCGCTATCACCAAAGCGTTCCTCGCAGTTGAGGGCGGCACCGCTGCCGCTTCGTCGCGAATCCATGACACCGTTGCCCGCCTGACCGAACAAGTCACCGCGACCTTCAAGCGTCGCATGCCTTCGGGCGGCACCATCCACATCGAAGAAATCCAGGACCAGGTCGAACTGGCCCTGATGCGTGCCGGCGAGCAGAAAGTTGCGCGCGACTACGTGATCTACCGTGACGGCCGTTCGAAAGAACGCGCTGCCCACGCTCCGGCCGAAGAAGCCGTCAACGCTCACCCGTCGATCCGCATCACCCGCGCCGATGGCAGCTTCGCTCCGCTCGACATGGGCCGCCTGAACACCATCGTCACCGAGGCCTGCGAAGGTCTGGCTGAAGTCGATGGCGACCTGATCCAGCGCGAAACCCTGAAGAACCTGTACGACGGCGTGGCCCTGACCGACGTCAATACCGCACTGGTAATGACCGCCCGTACCTTGGTTGAGCGCGAGCCGAACTACTCGTTCGTGACCGCGCGCCTGCTGATGGACACCCTGCGTGCCGAAGGCCTGAACTTCCTCGAAGTCGCCGAAAGCGCCACCCATCACGAAATGGCCGACCTGTACGCCAAGGCCCTGCCGGCCTACGTGGCCAAAGGTATCGAGTTCGAACTGCTGAACCCTGTGCTGGCCACCTTCGACCTGGAAAAACTGGGCAAGGCGATCAACCACGAGCGCGATCAGCAATTCACCTACCTGGGTCTGCAAACCCTGTACGACCGTTACTTCATCCACAAGGATGGCGTGCGCTTCGAACTGCCGCAGATCTTCTTCATGCGCGTGGCCATGGGCCTGGCCATCGAAGAAAAGAACAAAGAAGACCGTGCGATCGAGTTCTACAACCTGCTGTCCTCGTTCGACTACATGGCTTCGACCCCGACCCTGTTCAACGCCGGCACCCTGCGTCCACAGTTGTCGAGCTGCTACCTGACCACCGTTCCGGACGACCTGTCGGGCATCTACCACGCGATCCACGACAACGCCATGTTGTCGAAATTCGCCGGTGGCCTGGGCAATGACTGGACGCCGGTGCGCGCACTGGGTTCGTACATCAAAGGCACCAACGGCAAGTCGCAAGGCGTGGTTCCGTTCCTCAAGGTTGTGAACGACACCGCCGTTGCCGTTAACCAGGGTGGCAAGCGCAAAGGCGCAGTCTGCGCTTACCTGGAAACCTGGCACATGGACATCGAGGAGTTCATCGAACTGCGCAAGAACACCGGTGATGATCGTCGTCGCACCCACGACATGAACACTGCCAACTGGATCCCTGACCTGTTCATGAAGCGCGTCTTCGATGACGGCAAATGGACCCTGTTCTCGCCGTCCGAAGTACCGGATCTGCACGACCTGACCGGCAAGGCCTTCGAAGAGCGTTACGAGTACTACGAAGCGCTGTCCGAGTACCCGGGCAAGATCAAGCTGTTCAAGACCATTCAGGCCAAAGACCTGTGGCGCAAGATGCTGTCGATGCTGTTCGAAACCGGCCACCCTTGGTTGACCTTCAAAGACCCGTGCAACCTGCGTAGCCCGCAGCAGCACGTGGGTGTGGTTCACAGCTCGAACCTGTGCACCGAGATCACGTTGAACACCAACAAGGACGAGATCGCCGTCTGCAACCTGGGCTCGATCAACCTGCCGAACCACATCGTCAACGGCAAGCTCGACACCGCCAAGCTCAAGCGCAGCATCGATGTAGCCGTGCGCATGCTCGATAACGTTATCGACATCAACTACTACTCGGTTCCGCAGGCCAAGAACTCCAACTTCCGTCACCGTCCGGTCGGTCTGGGCATCATGGGCTTCCAGGACGCGCTGTACCTGCAGCACATCCCTTACGGTTCCGACGCTGCCGTCGAGTTCGCCGACAAGTCGATGGAAGCCGTCAGCTACTACGCGATCCAGGCCTCTTGCGACCTGGCCGACGAGCGCGGTGCTTACGAGACGTTCCAGGGTTCGCTGTGGTCCAAAGGCGTACTGCCACTGGATTCGCAACAGATCCTGATCGAGCAGCGTGGCCAGAAGTACATCGACGTTGACCTGAACGAATCCCTCGACTGGGCACCGGTTCGCGCCCGTGTACAGAAAGGCATTCGTAACTCCAACATCATGGCCATCGCACCGACCGCGACCATCGCCAACATCACTGGCGTATCGCAGTCGATCGAACCGACCTACCAGAACCTGTATGTGAAATCGAACCTGTCGGGCGAATTCACCGTGATCAACCCGTACCTGGTTCGCGACCTCAAGGCTCGCGGTCTGTGGGACTCGGTCATGATCAACGACCTGAAGTACTACGACGGTTCGGTGCAGCAGATCGAGCGCATCCCGCAAGAACTCAAAGAGCTCTACGCGACGGCCTTCGAAGTGGACACCAAGTGGATCGTTGACGCCGCCAGCCGTCGTCAGAAGTGGATCGACCAGGCTCAATCGCTGAACCTGTACATCGCTGGCGCATCGGGCAAGAAACTCGACGTGACCTACCGCATGGCCTGGTACCGTGGTCTGAAAACCACTTACTACCTCCGTGCCCTGGCCGCGACCAGCACCGAGAAGTCGACCATCAACACCGGCAAGCTGAACGCTGTTTCCAGCGGCGGCAACCACGGTGAAGATTCGGTCCTGGCAGCTCCTGCCGGCCCGGCTCCAGTGCCAAAGGCTTGCGCGATTGACGAGCCGGATTGCGAAGCTTGCCAATAAGCTGAGTGAGTTCAGGTGTCGCGAGATGCCTGAATGAAGAAACCCCCGACAGACCTCTGGTTTGTCGGGGGTTTCTTTTTGCCCGCGAAAAGTCACGGCAAAAAAAAACGGCGAGCCTGGATCACAGGCCCGCCGTTTTCACTACAACTTCGCTACGTCAGACCATGAACGACTCCACCATCGCCTGCCCTACGACTGGAATGGTGAAGGAATCACCATTGATGGTGGTGAAGCTCTCGATGGTGTTGCCGCCCTTGTACCAGTCCGCAAGAATCACGGCATTGTCCTGCTTGCCGGCGTTCCACTCCACCGCATTGAAGATGAAGGCATTGGTGCCGTCGGTTTTGATAAGCACATTCGCATACGACTGGATGTTCTGCAGTTCGACCCGGTCACCACCGGAGGTGCCGTCATCCTTGATCATCACCGTGGTCGACGAATTCACCTTGTAGATATCACTGCCCTCGCCACCGTAACCATAGCCGCCACCGGCCATGATCAAGGTGTCGGAACCCGCCCCGCCAAACAGTTGATACTCGGGCCCGGTGCCCACCAGCGAGTCACTGCCGTCGTCACCGTAAGCAGTGCCGGCGTAAACCGAGATGCTGTCGTTGCCAGCATCGCCGTGCAGGACACTGCCAACATCGTTGTTGGCACTGAACAGCGTGTCGTTGCCGTTACCACCCGAGATCTGATCCGCTTCGGCAGGGCCGCTGCGGTCCGGACCATTAAAGGCGTAGGGTTCGTACTTGCCGCCGTACAGGTAGTCGGTGCCGTCGCCACCGGAGATCACATCGTCACCTGCGCCACCGTAGATCTCGTTTTGAACGGTGTTACCGGTCAGGATGTCATTGAAGTCCGAACCATGGAGGCCTTCTATGTTGACCAGCACATCGCCGGTAGCGTCGCCGCCGGTAACGCTATTGGTCAGCAGACTGATTTGCACCGCCGCCAAACTGCCGGTGTACCAGGCTGCGTCGGTGACACCTGCACCGCCATCGATGTAGTCCGCGCCTTGGCCACCGATGAACGTTTCGACACCGGCCGTACCGATCAACGTATCGTTGAACGCCGTGCCTTCCCAGTTCTGGATATTGGTGTAAGTGTCGCCTGCTGCAGCGCCGGTCAATGGCTGGCTCAGATCCAGTGTGATCGCCGCGCCTTCGAAGGCAAAGCTGACAGTGTTACGACCGAAGCCACCGTCGAAATTGTTAGCCTGTTCGTTGCCGATGAAGGTGTCATCCCGACCCGAACCCACAATTTTCTCGATGCTGTCGAAGGTATCGCCCTTGGCAATCGCGGTGTGCTCACCGGTTTTCAAGTTGATGACCACGCCCACTGGCCCGATGTCGTTGTAGCTGACGGTATCGAAACCGGCGCCACCGATAAAGGTGTCGCCGCCATCGCCACCCATCAGGATATCGTTGCCCGCCCCGCCGGTGATGATGTTATCCAGCGCGTTACCAAACGATTGGAAGGTGCCAGTGCCGGTGTAGGTCAAGCGCTCGATGCCGGCATTGAGCTGGTAATAGCTCTGATTGGTGCGCACTTCATCATTGCCACCATCCGCCAGTTCGACAATCGCGGCATAGGTCGCGTTGTTGAGAACATAGACATCATTGCCCGCCCCGCCCTGCACGGTGAAACCGGTAGAGTTGGTGTTGGCAATGAACACATCGTTGTACGCCGAGCCGATGATCTTCTCGATCCCGGCAAAGCTGTCGCCCTCGGCGTCACCACCACTGCCGACTCCAGAGCCGACACCGGCCGCGCCCATTGTCAAAGTCACACCCTGGATCGACTGCGAGTAGTCTGCTACGTCAATCCCCAAGCCACCATCGAATGCATCCGCGGTGCTCCCGGCGATGAAGGTGTCTGCGAACTGCGTGCCGCGAATCAGTTCGATGTCGGCGTAAGTGTCGCCCGCCGCAATCCCGCTGTGCACGCTGGTCTTGAAGTTGAGCGTGACGGCAACGGTACTGTCGTCATAACTGACGGTGTCGGTTCCGGCACCACCGATGAAGGTGTCGGCACCGCCGCCGCCCAACAAGGTATCGTTGCCCGCGCCGCCGGTGATGATGTTATCCGAGGCATTGCCGCGACCGGTAAAGTTGCCGGTACCAGTGTAGGTCAGCCGCTCTACGTTGTTGTACAGCCCCAGGCTGGCCTGGCTGGTACGCACTTCGTCGTCACCGCCGCCCAGTGCTTCGACGATCACCGCCGAGGCAGCGTTGTTGACGATGTAGATGTCGTTACCCGCGCCACCCTGCAAGTTGAAGGAACCTGCCGTGGATGAGTTGAACACATCGTCATACGCCGAGCCGATGACCTTCTCGATACCGGAGAACGAATCGCCTTCGGCATCACCACCAGTCCCGGTGCCCGCTCCGGACGCCAGCGTCAGATTGATCGCAGCACCTGACTGCGAGTAATCAACGACGTCGATGTTGTCCACGCCGGTCGTGCCGCCCTCGAACTTGTCGATGCCGGCGCCGGCCAGGAACGTGTCGCTGAATTTGGAGCCGCGGATGACCTCGATACCGTCAAAGGTATCGCCGGCTGCAATGCCCGTGTGAACGCCGGTTTTCTGGTTGATGGTCACGCCGACAGTGGAATCGTCGTAGCTGACGGTATCGATGCCTGCTCCGCCGATGAAGGTATCAGCGCCCGCGCCACCCATAAGCAGGTCGTTAGCGACGCCACCGGTGATGATGTTGTCGCCGGCGTTGCCGCTGCCGGTGAAGTTACCGGTGCCGGTGTAGGTCAGGCGTTCGACTTCGGCACTCAAGGTCATGTTGGTCAGCGAGGTACGTATTTCGTCGTCACCGCCACCCGCCACTTCAATCACCGATTGGTTGGGCGAGCCGTTGATGATGTACAGATCGTTACCCGCCCCGCCCTGAAAAATGGAAGCGGCGGATCCGCTGGTAAACACATCGTTCTGGGCCGAACCAACGATTTTCTCGATGTTGGTAAAGGTATCACCCTGGGCATCGCCGCTCTGGCCACTGCCTGCACCGAGTGTGGTCATGGTGATGTTCACAGCCTGCGCCGACAACGAGTAATCGACGGTATCGACCCCACCCACAGCGCCGCCATCAAAGATGTTGGCCTCCGCGCCGCTGAAGAACGTGTCACCGTTCTTGCTGCCACGAATGATTTCGATACCGGAGAAGGTATCGCCCGTGGCGAAACCAGTGTGGACACCGGTTCTCAGGTTAACCGTGACACCGGCAGCGACGCTGTCTTCATAGCTGGCAATGTCGATACCGGCGCCGCCAATCAATTGATCGGCACCTGCACCACCCATCAGCACATCATTGCCGACGCCACCGGTGATGATGTTGTCGCCCGTGTTGCCAGTACCGGTGAAGTTACCGGTACCGGTGTAAGTCAGGCGCTCGACTTCGCCACTCATGCCCATGGTGAGCTGGTTAGTCCGAATTTCGTCATCTCCTCCGCCCGCAGCCTCTCCGATGCCGCCCGCCCAGGGACCATTGATGATATAGACGTCGTTGCCGGCGCCACCGCTAACGCTGGTGTTGCCGGAGTTCAAAGTGAACACGTCATCGAACGCTGTGCCGGTAACTGATTCCAGGTTGCTGAATGTATCACCCTGAGCATCGCCGCCCAGACCGCTGCCGTTGACGCCTGTAAGCGTCAGATTGATCGCCTGCTCCGAGGTGGCATAACTCAGGCTGTCATAGCCACCGGCGCCATCAAACGAGTTGGCCGAGGCATCGGCGACAAAGTTGTCGGTGTAGCCAGTGCCGCGAAACGCCTCGATACCATTGAATGTATCGCCCGCCGCGAGGCCGGTGTGCACGCCGGTTTTCAGATTGATCGTCACACCGACACCCTGATAGGCGTCTTCGTAGCTGGCGGTGTCAAAACCTGCGCCGCCGATCAGCGTGTCGGCGCCCACGCCACCGATCAGTATGTCGTTGCCGCTGCCGCCGACGATGATGTCGTCGCTGGCGCTGCCGCGACCGGTGAAGTTGCCGGTGCCGGTGTAG
>NZ_JAFCUQ010000004.1:0-70301 GCF_049896625.1 Pseudomonas sp. TWP3-1 | reverse complement strand
GCCGCGAAACGCCTCGATACCATTGAATGTATCGCCCGCCGCGAGGCCGGTGTGCACGCCGGTTTTCAGATTGATCGTCACACCGACACCCTGATAGGCGTCTTCGTAGCTGGCGGTGTCAAAACCTGCGCCGCCGATCAGTTGATCAGCACCTTCGCCGCCGATGAGAAGGTCGTTGCCATCCCCACCATTCAACACATCATCACCCGCCAAACCGCGTATTTGATCATCGCCTGCGGTGCCTACCAGCGTATCGGCACCATTGGACCCGTAAATTACCGCCATTTCATCTTCCTTGTGTGAGTGTGTTTGTGTTGAAAACTACGTAGAAGCGCAGTACTGCCCCGACCTGAGTCCGGCTTGAATATATGCGGTGCGGATGAAAGTTTGACGCGCGCCGCTGCTGCTCCAGGAGAGTGCAAGTTCCGCACCACAGCGACCGACGAACGGTACAAAACTGAACACTCGTCCCAAATAACGCGCATAAAAAAACCGACGCACCAGGCATCGGTTTTCAGTGCAGCTATCAGATCACATCAAGCCATTTGAATAATGGTCTGCATAATCGTGCTCTGAGTCGAAATCGTCTTCGCGTTCGCCTGATAGTTCGATTGACCCTTGATCAGATCAACCAACTCATTGGTCAGGTTAACGTTGGACTCTTCCAGAGAGTTGGACTGGATGGAACCCAGAGTACCGGTCTCCGGAGCGTCATAACCCGGGATACCCGAGGCGAAGGTTTCCTTCCAGCTGGTGCCGCCGACTGCTTGCAGGCCTTGCTCGTTGGTGAAGCTGGCCAGCGCAACCTGGCCGATGGCCTTGTTCTGGTTGTTGCTGAAGTTGGCGAACAGAGTACCGGTGCCGTCGATGGTCAGGTTGGTGATCTGGCCGGTGGCGTAACCATCCTGAGTCGGAATCGTACGCGAAGTATCAGCGTTGTACTGGGTGGTCTTGGCCATCGAAATGGTCACGCCGGCCGGGTTGGCAGCTGCGCCGTTAGGCGTAAAGACACCGCCGGTCACTGTGCCCGGCTTCCAGTTTTTCAGGGTCAGGTCGCTGCTGATGATCGGGGTCGCAGGATTCGCTGGATCAGGCGTGCTGATCTGAGTCAACTTGCCAGCAGAGTCAAAGGTCAGAGTCGAGGCCGTTGGCGGAGTGGTTTTTGGATCGCTGCCCGTTGCATCCGGGTTACGCCCATCCACCAAGGTATAAACCTTCCAGGTGTTTTGGCCGGTCTTCACAACATACTGATCCATGTCGTGCTTGTTGCCCTGCGAATCATAGATCGGGGTGCTGAAAGACTCGGTGTAACTCTCGACCTTGGTCGGATCGAATTTGACGCCGGTGGCGCCGGTATCGACGATCACCGGGGCCGAAGAGTTCAGGTTGATGCTCGAGCCCACGGCCGAGGTCGACTTCGGCGCCAGGTTCGAAGTGTCGATCTTCAGGTCGGTCAGAACGCCTTTGATGACGCGGCCATTGGAGTCCACACCGTAACCTTGCAGATGTGAGGTGTAGTCGGTGTTAGTGATGAAACCCTGGTCGTCGACTTTGAACGTACCGGCACGGGTATAGGAAATCGAACCGTTGTTGCTCATAGTGAAGAAGCCCGAACCGTTGATACCCATGTCCAACACGTTGCCGGTATTGCTGATGTCACCCTGGGTGAACTGCTGCGATACGTTAGCCAGGCGCACACCGTTACCGATGACCTTGCTGCCGGTGCCGAGTCGGGTCGCCGAATAGACGTCTTCAAACTCTGCACGGGAAGATTTGAAACCGGCAGTCGCGACGTTGGCGATGTTGTTGCCGGTCACGTCCAGTTGTTTATTGGCTGCATAGAGACCGCTAAGGCCGATATTGAAAGACATATTCCACTCCTTTGTGCCGGTTAGTCGGCTCTATATACCAATGGTTTGTACTTTGGACAGGGCAACGCTGCCCTTGCCTGCCAGGTTGAGCATCAGCTCGCCGCCGGTCTGGCTGATCGTGACGCTGTTGACCGTGGCTGGCAGGTAGGTCGCCAGATCCGTCGCCGTGCCGTTGATCGGCGCGCTGGCCTTGACGGTGTAAGTGCCGGCGGCAACCTGAACGCCGTTGTTGTCCTTGCCATCCCAGGTAAAGGAGGCACTGCCGACTGCGCGGCTGCCCAGATCGATGGTGCGAACGGCCTTGCCGTCCTTGTCGGTGATGGTCACCGTGCCGCCAGCGATCGACGAGGTCACGTTGACCGAGCCGGTCATGCCTTTGCTCGGATCGTCCATCTGCACCGAGTTGGTCTGCACGATCACGTTGCGGCCAACCAGAGACGACGCCTGCAACGCTTGCGAAGAGTTGTAGTTGCCGGCAAGACCGGTCACGGTGGAGTTCAGGGTGGTGATGCCTTCAAGGCTGCTGAACTGGGCCAACTGTGCAACGAATGCACTGTTGTCTTGCGGGTCGAGCGGATTCTGGTTTTTCAGCTGGGTAACCAGCAATTGCAGGAACGCATCCTTGCCCAGGGCCTGGCCACCCGTAGTGCTGTTGGTCGCAGAAGCAATCCCGTCAGAGGTCGTGCTACTGGTCTTCTTCGCAGAGTTGGCCAGTAGATCCTTCATGCTCAGGGTGCTGGTGGAATCGGTAACGCTCATGGCAGTCGCCCCTTGTTACTGACCGAGGGTCAGTACTTTCTGCATCATGGTTTTGGCGGTGTTCATCATTTCGGCGTTGGTCTGGAAGGACCGGCTCGCGGAAATCATGTCAGCCATTTCTTCCACCACGTTGACGTTCGGGTAAAAGACGTAACCCTTGGCGTCGGCAGCCGGGTGATTCGGCTCGTAGCGCGCTTCGAGGTTGCTCTGGTCTTCGACTACGCCCATCACCTGCACGCCCTGACCGGCAGCGTCCTGGTTCTGGAACAGCGAGTCGCTGCCGCCGCTCTGGCCACCCTGGAACATGGTGGCGAACACCGGGTGACGGGCGCGATAGGTCTGGTCGATGCTCGACGAGACGGTTTCGGCGTTGGCGATGTTCGAAGCCACAGTGTTAAGACGTGTGGTCTGTGCGCTCATGCCGCTGCCGGCAATGTTGAAAACGCTGGACAGGGACATGGATTACTCTCCGCGCAGGGCTGAAACCAGCCCTTTGAATTTGCTGTTGAGCAGGGTGAAGCTGGCCTGGAAGCCAACCGCGTTTTCCGCGTAGTTGGATTGTTCCAGCTGAGCGTCCACGGTGTTCTGGTCGATCGACGGTTGCATCGGCGTGCGATACATCAGCGATTCGTCGCCATTGCCCAGGCCTTCAGCTTCGATGTGACGGCTGTTGGTCTTGTTCAGGGCGATGGTGCCGTTCTGGTTTTTCTGCGTCTGTGCTTCGAGCACTTTGGAGAATTCCAGATCCCGAGCCTTGTAGTTCGGGGTATCGGCGTTGGCGATGTTATTGGCCAACACTTCAGCGCGCTGGGCGCGGAAGCCCAATGCCTTTTCGTGAATGCCGAGCGCTTTATCGAAGCTGATGCTCATGTCGGGACCTTCAGGTAACCGGATTTTTCGTAACTGAGCTTTAGCAAGCCGCGTGCCAGTTTGCAAAAGCCCGGATTCCGGGGCTTTGCGGGCAGTGGCAAAGCGGCAATGCCAGAAAAGCGGCAACCGGTTTCCGCCAGATGCCGCTTTTCTGCCGCTTGCCGTCACCGCATAAACGCCGGGCAAAAAAAACGGGAGCCCCTGAGGACTCCCGTTCTGGTGTTGCCGGTGTTGATCATTTCGCCTGGTAGATGATCCCCGGGCTGCACTGAACCATCTGGTAATGATCGGGCAAACCGTTCAGCGCTTCGGAAGCGCCAAGGAACAGATATCCGCCCGGCTTCAGCGTGCTGTGGATGCGCAACAGGATGTCTTTCTTCACCTCGGCGGAGAAGTAGATCAGCACGTTGCGGCAGAACACGATGTCGAACTTGCCCAGGCTGGCGTAGCTGTCGAGCAGGTTGAACGAGCGGAACTCAACCCGGCTCTTGATCGGCGCCTTGATTGCCCAGCGACCCGGCCCTTTCGGGTCGAAGTAGCGTTGCAGGCGATCAGGCGACAAACCGCGGCCGATGGCCAGGCTGTCGTACTCGCCGGTCTTGCAGTTGTTGAGCATGCTGCCAGACAGATCGGTGGCAACAATCTGCACGCCCATTTTCAGCTGACCGAGGTTGCTGCGCTCGAACTCGTCGATCGACATCGACAGCGAGTACGGTTCCTGACCCGACGAGCAAGCCGCCGACCAGATCCGCAGACGCTGGTTTGGTGCAGCCTTGATCGCTTCCGGCAGTACCTTGTTCTTCAAGACTTCAAACGGATAGGTGTCACGAAACCACAGGGTTTCGTTGGTCGTCATGGCATCGACCACCTGCTCGCGCAAACCGCTGCGCGGCTGGGTCTGGATGCGCTGTACCAGCTCACCCAGGGACTTGATGCCTTGCACTTCCATCAGTTTGTTGAGACGGCTCGAGACCAGATACTGCTTGTTTTCACCGAGCAAAATGCCACAGGCTTTTTCCAGGAAGACCCGGAACTGTTCGAAATCCAAATTACCCGTAGACAAAGATGCCGCCTCTTAAATCGTGTTGACCGCCAGGAGCAAAAGGCTCCTAGCTGATATCTGCTGCTTTGATCCGGTCGACTACCCGGGATGCCAGGTCATCAGGGCGGAATTTGGCCAGAAAGTCATCGGCACCGACTTTCTTGACCATCGCCTGATTGAACACTCCCGACAACGAAGTATGCAGGATGATATGGAGCTTTTGCATGCGCGAGTCGCCGCGGATCTCGGCCGTCAGGGTGTACCCGTCCATCTCCGGCATCTCGATGTCGGAGATCATCATCAGGAACTCTTCTTCCGGCTTCTTGCCTTCGTCGACCAGTTTGCGCAGGTAATCCAGCGCTTGCCGACCGTCGTTCAACGCCACCACTTCGACACCAATCGTCTGCAGACAACGCGTCACCTGCTTGCGCGCCACCGACGAGTCATCGACCGTCAGTACCCGCAACGACAACGCTTTGGTCTGCGTCTCGACATCGACCACGCCGACCGAAATCGCTTCCGGCGTCGGTGCGACTTCCGCCAGCACTTTTTCGACGTCGATGATTTCGACTAACTGATTGTCCACTCGAGTCACAGCGGTCAGGTAATGATCGCGCCCCGTCCCCTTCGGTGGTGGATGAATCTCTTCCCAGTTCATGTTCACGATGCGTTCCACCGAGCGCACCAGGAAACCCTGGGTCTTGGTGTTGTACTCCGTGATGATCACGAACGGGTTGTTCTTGTCTTTCAAAGCACCCGAGCCGGTCGCCATTGCCAGATCAAGGATCGGAATGGTTGCCCCCCGGATATTCGCCACCCCGCACACGACAGGACTGGACTTGGGCATCAGTGTCAGCTTGGGGCATTGCAGCACCTCGCGCACTTTGAACACGTTGATCCCGTATAGCTGTTGGCCGTCGAGACGGAACAACAACAGCTCCAGGCGATTCTGCCCTACCAGTTGCGTGCGCTGGTTCACCGAATCCATTACACCAGCCATGCCCAGACTCCTACACCAACGCCAAGTGTTGTTGCGACGCACATTCATTGCTAAACGGCACGGCGCTTGCTTTTTAACTCGTATGAACGCTCAAACGACATTATTCCGACACCTGACATCTCCCCTCCGCAGAGGGCTTTGCGCGATGTCCGCCATTTGCTGCTTTTACGCTGGCAGCCCTGCCGTTGCTGATACGGTTACCATGCCTGACATGCTTATCGGCGTGACTCAGGGCTTTCTTGAATTCACCGTAGAAGACTATCTGGCCAGCAGTCAAACCGAAGGCCGCTACGAGATCGAGGTCAACCAGCTCGATCCTCGTATGCGCATGCCTATGTGCGACAAGGAATTGACAGCCACTCTGGAGAGTCCGGCACGCCCTCTGGGGCGGGTTACGGTCAAGGTTCGCTGCGAGGGCGGATCGCCCTGGACGGTGTTCGTACCCGCTCAAGTCCGCCTGTTTCGCGAGATTGTGACGACCACGCGCCCGCTCAGACGCGCAGGCATCATCGAGCCTCAGGACGTGACCTTGCGTGAGCGTGATATCAGCCTGATCAACCAAGGTTTTTTGACGTCGGTGGATGAAGCGATCGGGCAGAAATTGACCCGACCAACGGTAGCCGATCAGGTCATTACTCTGGTGCATCTGGAACAAGCCGAAGTGGTACGCAAGGGCGATCAAGTGGTAATCACCGCGCGCAGCGGCACGATGGCCGTGCGCATGCCGGGTGAAGCCCTGGCCAACGGCGGCCTGAAAGAACAGATCCGCGTGAAAAACCTCAATTCGCAACGGGTCATCAAGGCGCAGGTGGTCGCGCCTGGCCAGGTGGAAGTGGCGATGTAGCGAGATGGAAAACTGGCGCTGGGCCGAGCTGTTCCCTAAACTGTGGCGCATCGGACCTGCATGCAAACTCATGGGTAAATGAGTCTAAAGTTTTCCAGGGGATGGCCGAAAACATGGCAAGCGTCCAAATTCCCAGAGGTTTTTATCATGGTCATCGATTTCAGCCGTTTGAACAGCTCCTCGCCACTTACCGGCAGTACACGTACCAGCAACGCCAGGGAAACCGCCGAAACCGGCACCTCCGCGCCGCTGAATACCCCGGCCGAACAGGCCAGTACCGCTAAAGCCGGGGAATCGGTACACCTCAGCAATGAGGCTCAACAGTTGCAGAAGGTCACTGACAAGCTGCGCGATCAGCCTGCCGTCGACAATGCCCGTGTGGCCGAGTTGAAAGCAGCGATTGCCGATGGCAGCTATAAAGTCGACAGCAACCGTGTAGCCAGCAAACTGCTCAACTTCGAAGCCCAGCGCTAGGCTTTCGCCGGCGCCAGGCTTTTGGACGCTTAAAACCCAAGGCCAGCCATGCACGACACTAATTTACTGCAACTGATCACCGACGACTTTGCTCCAGCTCAACAGTTGCTGGAGTTATTGCAATCCGAGTCCCTCGCCTTGCACGGTCGCGACATGCCGGTGCTGGAAGAAATTCTGGCGCGCAAACAGGCGCTGATCATTCTGCTTGAACAGCATGGCCGCAAGCGCAGCGAAATCCTCGTCAGCCTCAATCTGCCCGCCACGCGCGAAGGCCTGGAGCAACTTGCCAGCCAGTCGAGCATCGGCGCGCAGTTGATGGCTGAGAGCGATGTCCTCACCGATCTGATTGCCCAATGCCAGGCGGCTAATGTGCAAAACGGCCAGTCGATCGTGATCCAGCAGGCCGCCACGGCCAATCAGCTGAAAATCCTCACCGGCGGCGAGCCTCCGGCGCTTTACGATGCCACCGGCACCTTCTCCAAGCTGCAGAAGCCGCGCGCACTCAGTCAGGCATAAGCTGTTCTATGCTTGCGCCCTATCAACACGCGTTACATGCTGGCAAAATGCTGGCTAGCCGTAGTCAAATTTTGTCTGGAGATTGATCTAACGTGTCCAATGATGACGCTCCGCAGCCCCCAAAGGTGCTCACCACGCCCCTGGAAATCTCCAGCAACCTGCGCCAGCTGCAAGAAAGCCATGATCCACTGATCATCACCTTTCACGAGCGCAGTCAGCGCTTCCAGAGCTACCTGATCGAAGTTGATCGGGAATCCGCCACCATCAAGTTCGATGAAATGATCCCGCGCGACGGCGAGCGCTTTCTCGAAGCTGGCGAACCGTTCAAGGTCGAGGGCTTCCATGACGGTGTACGCATTGCCTGGGAATGCACCGGCACGCTGAGCATCAAGGATTCTGATGGCGACCGCTTTTACGTCGGCGACTTGCCCGAAGAAGTGGTTTACCACCAGCGCCGCAATGCCTTTCGCGCTGCCCTGAAACTGGCCGACCTGGTCAGCGTCGTGCTCGGTGGCGAAAAGCTCAAGGCACCGATCGACGGCAAGTTGCTGGACATCTCCGCTACCGGTTGCAAACTGCGCTTCGAAGGCGACATCACCGATCGCCTGCAACTGGGCCAGGTCTATGACCGCCTCGCTGCCGCGCCGCTGTTTGGCAACCAACCGGTCTCGGTCGAGTTGCGTTATCTGCACTTCGAAGAAAAACTCAACATTACCTTCGCCGGCCTGCGTTTCCACAACATCAGTGGTCCGGCCGCGCGCAATGTCGAGCGCTTCGTCTATCAGTTGCAACGTGAAGCACGGCGTTTCGACAAAGACGATATGTGATCGAATACGCAATGAAAAACGGGCAGTCCCTTGCGGTGACTGCCCGTTTTTTTGTGCCTGAGATTTAAGGTCGGGCCTGGGTGAAGCTTGGCCCTTGGGGATCATCCTCAGGTGGGACGGTGTGCGTATCCTGCTCGGTTTCGGGCTCGGGTTCCGGCTCGGGATCAACCGGATTCTGCATCTGCTCCTGCACCACGTGCTCATCGACCCGCGGATCGAGCGCTGCCACCAGCGGCGAACTGGACATGCTGTCCGGCATTGCAACGTGGTGCAGCGGCGCATCCTCGACCTGATGCATGTTGGTCACGGCTTTCGGCCGGATGCGCCACACCAGTACCAGCGCAAAGAAGGTGAAGAACGCGTACAGGCTTTGCGGCCCGAACAGCTTCATCAGCACGCCTGCCGCCAACGGCCCGATACTCGCACCGACGCCATAGGTCACCAGCAGCATCGCCGTCAGCGAAACGCGCCGATCACCCTCGACGTGGTCGTTGGAAAACGCCACGGCCAGCGGATACAGACAGAACTGCACCAGCGAACACAGGAAGCCGACGATAAACAGCACTTCCAGCGGCACGCTTGGCATGATCGCCAACGGCAACGCGGCCACTGCCAGAAACATCGCAAAACAACGAATCAGCAGCGCCCGGTCATAGCGGTCGGACAACCAGCCCAGCGGCCACTGCACCAGCAGACCGGCAAAAATACAGCTACCCATGAACAGACCGACCTGTTCGGTCGACAGCCCTTGCTGCGACGCATACAACGGCGCCAGACCATAAAACGAACCGATGATCAGACCGGCACCGAGCACCGTACTCAATGACTGCGGCACGCGCTTGATAAAGAAGCGCGGCTCCATCGGCGCCGGGTGTAGCGGTGCCGGGTGAATACGTCGGGTCAAAGTCACCGGTACCAGACACAGCGCGAAGCACAGGGCAACCACCATCAGCAGTTCCAGACCGAGGCCCGGGTGCATGACCAGAATCAACTGCCCGAGCACCAGCCCCAGATACGAGGCAATCATGTAGCCGCTGAACACCAGACCGCGCTGATTGGCGTCAGCCTGTTCGTTGAGCCAGCTTTCGATGACCATGTATTGGCACATCATGCCCAGACCGACGATGGTCCGCAGCACCAGCCACGCCGGCAGCCAGTCCACCAGTCCATGGCCGAGCACCGCCGCACCGACGATCCCCGCGCATGCAGAGTAAGCCCGGATGTGCCCGACGCGGGCGATCAGGCGGTGGCCGATCTTGCCGCCCAGCACCAGACCGAAATAGTTGGCCGCCATCAGCGCACCAACCCACAGACCGTCGACATTATCCGCAGCCAGGCGCAAAGCCAGGTAAGTGCTTAAAAGACCCGAGCCGATCAACATCATCAGCGAGGCGAAATACAATGCTCGAAAGGATTTCCAGATTTGGCGCATCGGCGTTCCGAGCGGCTCCTTGCAGTGATTATCGGGCTATCGAAAAAAGATAGCCCGATGGCGACATTACGTCAGGCCTGGGCTGCTAGAACACGGCGTTCCCAGGGAGTTATTTCGTCAAAGAAACTGGTCAACTCCATGGTTTTCGATGCGATGTAGCCTTCGATGAACTCCTTGCCGAACAGTTCCTTGGCAAGTTGACTGCGTTTCAGACGCTCCAGCGCGGCGTGCAAGGTACATGGCAGCGAAAGATTATCCGGCACTTCGAATTCGCCCTGGATCGCGGCGGTGGGTTCCAGTTCGTGTTCGATGCCGTACAGACCGGCAGCCAGGCTCGCAGCAATCGCCAGATACGGGTTGGCGTCGGCGCCCGGCAAACGGTTTTCCACCCGACGGGCGACCGGCGAACTGGCCGGAATGCGCAGCCCGGCGGCGCGATTGTCGTGCGACCAACAGGCATTGTTCGGCGAAGCGAACGGATGGCACAGGCGCTGGTAGGAATTGACGTTCGGCGCAAACAGCGCAGTGAAATCCGCCATGCCCGCCTGCTGGCCGCCGATGAAATGGCGGAACATTGCGGTCGGCTGGCCATCGGCGTCGTTGAACACATTTTTGCCACTGTTGATGTCAACGACGCTCTGGTGAATGTGCATCGAACTGCCCGGCGTATGCGCCAGCGGTTTAGCCATGCACACCACGGTCAGGCCATGCTTGAGCGCAACTTCTTTGAGCAGGTGTTTGAACAGGAAGGTCTGGTCGGCCAGCAGCAGCGGATCACCGTGCAGCAGGTTGATCTCGAACTGGCTGACACCCATCTCATGCATGAAGGTGTCGCGCGGCAGATCCAGCGCGGCCATGCATTTATAGACTTCGCTGAAGAACGGCCGCAGCCCGTTGTTCGAGCTGATGCTGAACGCCGAATGTCCGTCTTCGCGGCGCCCGTCGAGGCCGACTGGCGGCTGGAACGGCTGGGTCGGATCGGTGTTCGGCGCGAACACGAAAAATTCCAGCTCGGTCGCCACCACTGGCGCCAGGCCGCGCGCTGCGTAGCGGGCAATCACCTTTTTCAGCTGGCCACGAGTCGACAGGTTGGAGCCTTCGCCGGTCAGCTCATCGGCATCGCAGATCGCCAAGGCGCGTGGCTCATCGCTCCACGGCAAACGGTGAATCTGCGCAGGATCGGCGACCAGCGCCAGATCGCCGTCGTCGCTGCCGTAAAAGCGCGCCGCCGGATAGCCACCCATGATGCATTGCAGCAGCACCCCGCGCGCCAGTTGCAGACGCCGCCCTTCGAGGAAACCCTCGGCGGTCATTACCTTGCCGCGTGGTACGCCGTTCAAATCCGGCGTGACACATTCAATCTCATCAATGCCCGTCAATCGCTGTGCGAGTGAGCGCTGGCCATCGGTTGTCATGACGCAATCCTTGTTATTGTGCGAGCCGCGAACGGCGACCCGAACAAAATAGGCTCCGGCTGTTCGGAATATCAAGCAGCGTCAAACAAAAAGCTCTGAGTCAGGGCAGATAGATGCTGAACACACCGCCGCCCAACGGTCCGCCATTGCGCAATTCGGTATGCCCGCTAACGCCATTGCGCTGATGCAACGCGGCAATCCGACCGGCGAAGTACAAACCCAGCCCGGTGCTGCCGCTGCTGTGGTTGATGCCCTGCACATAATCGGCCTGACGTTCGAGCATCTCGGCCGGGTAACCCTCGCCGTCATCATTGATGCTCAGCACCAGTTGCCCGGCTTCGTCGCTGACGGTGATCAGCAGCGCTTCACGGGCATAACGAATGGCGTTGTTGATGCAGTTGCCGAGCACCGAAGCGATCAGCTCGCGATCAAAGAAACCCAGCGGACTCAGCGGATCGACTTCATAAGTTGCGAGGATCCCGCGACTGGCGAACACCTCTTGATGCGCCGCCAGTTGCGCTTCGAGGAAATCATCCAGCTCGTGATACGCCGGCTGCAGCGGCATCTGATTGACGCCGAGCTTATACAGCCCGAGCAGTTGCACCAGCATGCCGTTCAGGTGCGCGAACTCGAAGTCCATCACGCCCTGCTCCGGGCTGTGCCGCTGTGCTTCGGGCAAACGCGCCAGCCACTGACTGTGGGTCTGCATGAGCATCGCCAGCGAGTTCTTCATGTCGTGCACGGTGGATGCGATCACCGTGGAAAAATCCAGTGCCTGCTCGTCGTGGTTCATTCGCCAAACGCCTTGCTTTTCAGCTTCTGATAGCGCGAAAAACGCGCGTCGGTGTCGGGCATCATGCCCACCAGTTTCAGGCAGGCCCGACATTCTTCCAGCTCCGCCGACGGCACACTGGTGTCGGTGCCGTGCAGCAGCGACTGCGCCATGTTCAGCGCGATACTGATGTTCTTCGGCTGCATCTTCAGCGCCTTGCGGAATACCTCGCGGGCCTCCACCAGGTTGCCGGTCTTGTACACGCGCACGCCCTGCCGGTTGAGATCGGCGGCGGCGTTACTCGAACTGAGAATGCTCGGGTCATCGGTGAGTTTGGCGATGTCTTTCATCACCGCCGGATCGTCCCCGTAGATCTCCGCGCAGCTCTTGAGCATCGAGGTGCCCGCCTCGGCCTGACCGAGCATCTGCAATTGCTTGGCCACCAGCAGCGCTGCCTCGGGACTCATGAACTGCTCCATGCCGTCGAGGCGCAGCATCGCCTGCTCGGTGAGCTTCTCGGCGGTCTCGGCGTCGTTCAGCAACAGACTGGTGGCCTTCATCAGGCGCGCGCGGATCTGCAAACCCGGATCGCTGGGGTTTTCCTTGGCCACAGCGCTGAGCGTAGTGTTGATCTCCAGCCGCGTGCGCGTGTCGAGGCCCTTTTCGCTGCCCTTGCTGATCAGCGCATGGGCGAGTCCGAGGTTGCTTTCCGCATCCTTGAAGCGCGACTGCGCACCTTGCGCCACAGCCTGACGATAAGCCTTCGAAGCAGTGTCGAAGTCTTCGTTGGCCATCGCCAGTTTGCCCAGCAACGCCTGACGCCGCACCGCCAGCGGCGACAGGCGAATGGCTTCTTCCAAAACTTTTTGCGCGCCCTTGCTGTCGCCTTCGGCGATCAGCACATCGGCCATGCCGTCGTACAACGATGGCATCATCGGGAAGACTTTCAGGGCTTTTTCGTACACGCCTTTAGCCTGTGCGACCTGACCGCGCTTGAACAACAACTTGCCCAACCCGGCGAACGCCCACGGCAGCGGCCGATCGGCAATGATGCTGTCGTACAGACGCTCAAGCGCTTCGTTCTGATTGAGGTCGCGCAGCGCATCGGCGCGATAGCGCAGGCACAGCGGCGAATAGCGGATGTCCTGCTTGCACAGGGCGATGCAGGCGTTGAGCACCTCGACCGGTTTACCGCGATCAAGCGCTTGCAGAATCGGCTTGAGCAGCGTCTTACGCTGCTCCAGACGCTCCAGCCGCTGAGCCAACCCGGAGCGGTTGAACGGCTTGGTCAGGTAAGCGTCCGGCTCGTGCTCCAAGGCACTGAGCACCATCGCCTGACTGGTCTCGGCGGTGACCATCACGAATACCGCTTCGTGGCTGATCAGCTTTTCCATCATCAAGTCTTCGAGCACCTGCTGGCCGTTCTTCTTGCCGTCGCCGAGGTGGAAATCCTGCAGGATGAAATCGTAAGACTTCTGCGAGCACATTTTCAGCGCCTGCTCGCCGGTGTCGGCGGTGTCCACGTCCTTGACCCCCAGCTCGCGCAGCATCGAGCGCACGGAACTGCGGAAATCCGAAAAATCATCGACGATCAGAAAACTCTTTTGGTGATACGACGACATCAACGATTTCCAGGCAATTGAGAGGATGAACCGGGGGGCATTTTTCAGGCGCGCAGATCATAGCTGGCGGCGAAATGCTATCAAGCGATTTCGTGCAAATCTGAAGTTACCGTTGGGGTTATCGGCCACAAGTGGCATTCCCTTGAAGCGGTGCTTCAAGATTCGTTGCGCGACGATTACTCTGCGCGGCTATTCCCTCCCTACTTCAAGGTTTTGATCGTGTACATCAAAGGACGCTACATCGTGTCGGCTTGGGCGCTGCTGTTTACCCAGCTCGCCACGGCCGCCGGAATGGACTGTGCGAAAGCGGCGAGTGTTGTGGAAATCGCTATTTGTGCGAACAAGCCGTTGTATGAACTGGATGTGCAGATGGGGAGGGTTTATGGGCGGCTGATTAAGGCTGCTACGCAGGGACAGCCTGAGGTGAAGAGCGCCCAGCGGCAGTGGCTGAAGACGCGCGATGCGTGCGGCGAGGATGTCAGTTGCTTGAATCAGCGCTATACGGATCGCTTGCAGGCATTGCACGCGCAGTGGACCGATGCGGTCGCGTATCAACCTGACGATATCGACAAACAGGTCACGGAGGATCTGCAACAACGCATTCGCGATATGAGCAAGGTGTATCCGGAGTTTGCCTTGGAGCGGGCAGTGGGCTCTCTCACGATCAGCAAGGGGCAAACCTCATTCGATGGCGATCCGAATGACGACCCGAGCGAGGATCACACGCTGTTTCCGAAAAAAATCCCCAAGGGCGTCACCCAGGATGAATGGAGGGCGCTGACCGCCTCAGGTCTCGACGCGGACGCAGAGCAAGGCCGGGCCACTTATACATTGATGGATCTGGATGGCGACGGACAGCGCGACTTGCTCATTGCAACCTATACCGGCGGTACTGGGCTGTTTACGTTTTATGACACGCTGCGTCGTGATGGAGGGCGGTTTACTCGCCGATTGACACCCTACGATCCTGAAGCGGGCGCAGGCAGTTCACTGTTCTCCATAAGTGATCGCGGCGCTGACCAGTGGGCAAGCTGGATCAAGTCCCACGGGAGAACGTATCTGGCCTTCCGCGACGGCTCTTACGGTGTTGATGAGCTGTACTTGATCAATCCTTTGAAGATCAACCGTCAGATACCGACGATTACGGTTCGGTATGACTACCGACTGACGGTGCCTCGCAGTCAATATCGCGAGGCAGACAACACCGCTTACAAGCTTGATCCAGGCTTGCGGAAGACGCTCAGCCGAGCGTTGATCAAATCGAACGCTGGCAAACCTCAGCAACCGAGCGAAAGTACAGCGCCGCTATGCCCCATTCCCGCGTCGGGAGAAGGCGACGACAACTATTCCAGTTACGGTGCAAGTTACTACGCAGTAGAGCCCGTCACGGACATGACGGTGATCATCGGCAACGATTGCTACATCGCAAGGTTGATCAACTGGTATGGACGTTACGGCGAAAAAGACGGGCTGAATGCACTGCTAATGCTGCGCAAGCCAGGTTCTGCAGATCCGGAACAGAGTTACTCGATCAACGGGCGTAGGCATGTGACGCAAGTTAGTTCGCAAGTAAGCACGCGCGGGGCTGAGTTGTTTTAGCTGCTGACTCTGCGCGATTGAGAGCCACAAAAAAGCCCCACCAGATCGCTCTGCGAGGGGCTTTCGAATATATGGTGTCCCAGGGCAGGTTCGAACTGCCAACCTTCCCCTTAGGAGGGGGATGCTCTATCCAATTGAGCTACTGAGACACAAGTCAGCCGATACGACAGACGGCGTGCATGGTAACGGCCAGGCCCTTATTTGTCATGTCGTCCAACGTGCTTTTTAAGTGTAGGCAGGCGCATTGCAAGGCTGACGGAAGTTTTACCGTGCAATTTGCATCCCCGCAAAAACCCGGCATTGCAGATTGCAATGTGCGACCTCTGCAAATCCAAGATAAAACCTTGTTTTTAAAGGACTTAACAGCGGTTAGACTGTTGGCACGCTGGCTGCTTTGTCTGTTCTTACAAAGAACGTTCGGAGACTCGCCTGATGAACAGCGCCCTCTTGCTTGCAAACGCAACCGCCCTGGCGGTTCTGGTGGGATTTCATTTTGCCCCCGAGAGCAATGAGCAGGTGGCGCAGCGCATGCCCCATTACCTGCAAGTGCAGCGGGCGCCGCAACTGGCGGTGTTGAGCGATCAGCGTGGTTTTGCGCCGCAGGATGTCAGCGAGACGCTACACACACCGCTTGCGCAGTCGACCGAACGTCTGGTGTTTTGAATCATTTTTCTGGAGTTAAGCATGTCCAAATCAGCCACGGGATTGTTAATCCTCGCGCTCTTGAGCGGCGTTTTGCATTTTTCGCTGTTCGATGAGGCCAAGATTTCCCCGCCTCTGATCAGTTGCGCCGTGTTTGCTGTGGGATTCATCCTGGCTTTGGTTATTGGCCGCAGAATCAAATTCGATCCTGTTCTACGTTAAGTCTGATCCAATCCAGCAACCGGGCGACGGTCTCCGCCAGATCGCCCGAGTTATCCAACAGATGAATGGGTGTTTCTCCAAGTGTCTCAGGCGCAACGAACAGCGCATTGCGACCCAGACGTGCATCAATCTCCGCCAGCCCTTCTCTTCCGCGTTTGAGCAGGCGCTGGCGCAGCACCTCATCCTTGACCGTCAACATGACGGGCAGCAGCGTCGGATAGCGTTCCAACGCCTGCGACAGATATCCACGAGAGCCGTTCACCAGCACATGCTGACCGGATTGCAGCCACCGGTTCATCTCAGCGGGAATGCCGTAATGCAGCCCATTGGCGCGCCATGCCAACGCAAACTCTCCTGCCTCCCGGCGTTTCGCGAACTCCGCAGACGACACGCCGATAGCGTCTTCGCCCACCGACTCTGCCGAACGAGTGATGACTCTGCGCACCACCTCGCACTTCAGCTCGCGCAACCCATCACGCGCGGCTTCGATCAGACTGTCTTTGCCAGAACCCGAAGGTCCCATCAGGTAAATAACCCTGCCATCCATCCTGAAAACGCCCTCCAGTGGGTGTTAGCCCTAGTAAATCGGCAAATTGCCACTATCCTGTACAAGGTAGGGAACGAGGGGTTTGAACCGCACAGCATGCACGTTCCGAGGCCTTTGGGCACCACTCGGCGTGTTTCAGGATGCGGTCAACCATGCGGGCCAGAGCAATCTTTTCAAACCAGTCCGCATTTCTGATAATTGGTGCTGGCATTACGCCTTTACCCGGATCAATATTTGTCACAGAATTGGCGCCAATGATCTGGCAATTTTGAGGCATGATGCCCGCCTCTTAGCAATTCAGGTTGAACCATTTGGCGCGGATGCTTGTCCTACCACACATCCTGCGGCCATTCCCGAAACCGCTCCCCTGAACTAACCGGTTAAATATATGCGCCCATTGAAACAGGCAATTTATTCCAGCCGTACGGCTGACAAGTTTGTCGTACGTCTGCCAGACGGAATGCGTGAACGCATTGCCGAAGTGGCTCGCAACCATCATCGCAGCATGAACTCCGAGATCATCGCGCGCCTTGAGCAGAGTCTTATTCAGGAAGGCGCACTGGGCGAAGAGCTGAGCATGCGTCTGGACAGCCCGGAGCTGTCACTGCACGAACGCGAACTGCTGCAACGCTTCCGCCAACTGTCCCACCGCCAGCAGAACGCCCTGGTGTCGCTGATCGCTCACGACGCTGAAATGGCTGCAGACGCTTCCTGATTCACACCAAACATCTCAAGCCAGCATGATTGCTGGCTTTTTTTTGTCCGCGATTTGGCTTCTTGGCTTTTGCGCCAGCATGAAAAAGCCCGCCATTTCGGCGGGCTGTTTCGATGCAGCAAGATCAGAGCAGGAAAATTGTCGCCAGCCCGAGGAAGATGAAGAAACCACCACTGTCGGTCATGGCCGTGATCATCACACTCGCGCCCATTGCCGGGTCGCGCCCCATCTTCGCCAGCGTCATCGGGATCAACACGCCCATCAGCGCCGCCAGCAGCAAGTTGAGCGTCATCGCCGCTGTCATCACCACACCCAGCGACCAGCTGCCATACAGCAGATAGGCGACCACACCGATCACCCCGCCCCAGACCAGACCGTTGATCAAGCCAACTGCCAGTTCCTTGCGCATCAGACGCGAGGTGTTGCCGGTACTGACCTGATCGAGCGCCATCGCGCGTACGATCATGGTGATGGTCTGGTTACCCGAGTTACCGCCAATGCCCGCCACGATCGGCATCAGCGCCGCGAGGGCGACCAGCTTCTCGATCGAGCCTTCAAACAGGCCAATCACTCGCGATGCGATAAATGCAGTGATCAGGTTGACCGCCAGCCACGCCCAACGGTTGCGCAGGGATTTCCACACGGAGGCGAAGATATCTTCCTCTTCGCGCAGACCGGCCATGTTGAGAACTTCGCTTTCGCTCTCTTCACGGATCAGGTCGACCATTTCATCGATGGTCAGACGGCCGATCAGCTTGCCGTTCTTGTCGACCACCGGGGCCGAGATCAAGTCGTAACGCTCGAACGCCTGAGCGGCGTCGTAGGCGTCCTCATCCGGGTGGAAACTCACCGGATCGCTGGCCATGACTTCCGCCACCTGCTTGTCCGGGTCGTTGACCAGCAGACGCTTGATCGGCAGCACGCCTTTGAGCACGCCGTCGTAATCGACCACAAACAGTTTATCGGTATGCCCCGGCAGCTCTTTGAGACGGCGCAGATAGCGCAGAACCACTTCGAGACTGACGTCCTCACGGATGGTCACCATCTCGAAGTCCATCAGCGCACCGACCTGCTCCTCGTCGTAGGACAGGGCCGACCGCACGCGCTCACGCTGCTGATTGTCCAGCGTCTCCATCAGCTCATGGACGACGTCTCGCGGCAGCTCGGAAGCCAGGTCAGCAAGTTCGTCGGCATCCATGTCCTTGGCCGCAGCCAGGAGCTCGTGATCGTCCATGTCGGCGATCAGCGTTTCACGTACGGAATCGGATACTTCGAGAAGAATGTCGCCGTCGCGGTCGGCCTTGACCAGTTGCCAGAGCGTCAGACGGTCGTCCAGCGGCAAGGCTTCAAGAATGTAGGCGACGTCGGCGGAGTGCAGATCATCGAGCTTGCGTTGCAACTCGACGAGATTTTGCCGGTGGACCAGGTTCTCGACCCGGTCATGATGTGCGCCTTCCTGGCGATGCGTCAGGTCTTCGACGACCCGCTGGCGCTGCAGCAGCTCAACGACTTGAGCCAGGCGATCCTGCAGGCTTTCCTGTGTTTTCTTTACTTCGATTTGAGACATAGGCGAACTCCACTCCCAGCAGCGGGGCACGCCGGAAGGATCAATCAGTCAATTCATGATTGGAAAAACGGGATACTGAACAACTACTGGGTAAGTCCATGGAGGTTTTCCATAAGCCCCGGCGGGGCTGACGGGCGCAATGATACACCGCCTGACGGTTTTAAACGTTAAAAAATCCAGCTTGAAACAAGCGCTTGCGAGACAAACCTGAGCGCCGCGCTGATCCATGCAAGTGCGACGACTCATCCTGAAAAGAAAGCACACTCGCGGCAGACGGCGCAGCGACTAACCTTGACCGGGTAACGTCATGGAGGACGTCGAATGCCATTGAAAACAGCTCGTTTTGTACTGACCACCCTGCTCTACCTGCCTCCCGCCGCGAATGCGGCCACTCTGCATCGCTGCGAAGCGCCTGACGGCAGCATCACGTTCACCACGCTTAGTTGCGCGAATGACGAGCAGCTGTCGCTACAGGAAGTTCGGCCCTACTCGCCCGGCTCGACCGTGACACTGCTACCCGAGGCGCGCCACGAAGAAACATCCGGTATGAATAGCAGAACTCGCCAGTTGGGCGTCATCGGACGAAACCATGACAAATGTGGAGATCTGATCGACGCCAGACAGCGGCGCGAAGCAATCATCAATCAGCGCGTTGTCGTCGGCATGAATCAGCAGGATGTGGAAAGCGCACTCGGCAAACCGGACAAGGTCGGCATTCGTAATTCGACCACGACCTATCGCTACGACCTCAAGAAAGGCCGAAGTGCACAAATTGATTTTGATGAGAAAGGCTGCGTGACCGGAAAAACCAAATCCCGGACAGCAAAAAGCCCGCGTTAAACGCGGGCTTTTCGGTATATGGTGCACTCGACAGGATTCGAACCTGTGACCGCTCGGTTCGTAGCCGAGTACTCTATCCAGCTGAGCTACGAGTGCATTTGTGTTTTTAGACCAGATCACAACTGGCTGAAGCCAAGTTTATTGCATTGCTGCAATTAACTCTTAAATGGTGCACTCGACAGGATTCGAACCTGTGACCGCTCGGTTCGTAGCCGAGTACTCTATCCAGCTGAGCTACGAGTGCAGGTGTGTTTGATAGACCAGATCACATCTGGTTGAAGCCAAGTCACTTGCATCGCTACAACTGACTCTTAAATGGTGCACTCGACAGGATTCGAACCTGTGACCGCTCGGTTCGTAGCCGAGTACTCTATCCAGCTGAGCTACGAGTGCATTTGTTGCGCCGCATTATAGCCCGTCTAATCTCTATTCCAACCACTTTTTCTAGTAATTTCAACAACTTACCGAAAAAGCCAGATTACGACGTACTAAGCAAATAATGGCGGAGAACGGGGGATTCGAACCCCCGACACCCTTTTGAGGTGTACTCCCTTAGCAGGGGAGCGCCTTCGGCCACTCGGCCAGCTCTCCGCAACACGGGGCGTATCTTAACCAACCTTTTCCCCGTTTGCAAACATAAAAAACGATAAAAATTAATGGCTTGGTTCTTCGTCCTTCTCTTTCTTTATACGCAGGTAAATTTCTTCACGGTGCACGGCAACCTCTTTCGGGGCGTTGACGCCGATACGCACTTGATTTCCTTTAACGCCGAGCACCGTCACGGTGATTTCGCCATCACCAATGATCAGGCTTTCCGCGCACCGACGGGTCAGAATCAGCATACCTTTATCCTCACGCAATTCAGTTCAGGGACAACAGTCTGGAAAAAAAGGCACCCGACCTACAACCGGAGCGATCGCAGCCCTACATGCCTGAGTATTGACCAGCGCGCGCAAAAGAACAGATCCAGCGGCGCGCCATTCAAAAAATAAAGGGCGCGGTCAGACCGCGCCCTTCAGACAACGCATCACTCGCCCTGACGGGCCGGAGCGTCGAGTTCGAAAGCCGTGTGCAGGGCGCGCACAGCCAGTTCCAGGTATTTCTCTTCGATCACGACGGAAACCTTGATTTCCGAAGTCGAGATCATCTGGATATTGATGCTTTCTTTTGCCAGGGATTCGAACATGCGGCTGGCCACACCTGCGTGGGAACGCATGCCGACGCCGACGATCGAGACCTTGGCGATCTTGATGTCGCCAACCACTTCACGGGCACCGATCTCGCGAGCGGTGTTTTCCAGCACGGTCTGTGCGGCCTGGAAGTCATTACGGTGCACGGTGAACGTGAAGTCGGTGGTGTTATCGTGCGCAACGTTCTGCACGATCATGTCGACTTCGATGTTCGCGCCACTGATCGGGCCAAGAATCTTGAAAGCTACGCCCGGGGTGTCTGGCACACCACGGATGGTCAGCTTGGCTTCATCGCGATTGAAAGCGATGCCGGAAATGATCGGCTGTTCCATGGTTTCCTCTTCATCAATAGTAATGAGGGTACCCGGACCCTCCTTGAAGCTGTGCAGTACGCGCAGCGGGACGTTGTACTTGCCGGCGAATTCCACCGCGCGGATCTGCAGCACCTTGGAACCGAGGCTGGCCATTTCCAGCATCTCTTCGAAGGTGATCTTGTCCAGACGCTGAGCGACGGATACCACACGCGGGTCAGTGGTGTAGACACCATCGACGTCGGTGTAGATCTGGCACTCGTCAGCCTTCAGTGCAGCGGCAAGCGCCACACCGGTGGTGTCCGAACCGCCACGCCCCAGCGTGGTGATGTTGCCGTGTTCGTCGACGCCCTGGAAACCGGCGACAACCACAACGCGGCCAGCCTTCAGGTCACCACGAATCTTCTGGTCATCAATCTGCAAGATACGCGCTTTATTGTGCGCGCTGTCCGTCAGGATCCGCACCTGATTGCCGGTGTACGACACCGCCGGCACACCGCGCTTGATCAGCGCCATAGCCAACAGTGCGATGGTCACCTGCTCGCCAGTGGAAACGATGACATCCAGTTCACGCGGAACCGGTTGCTCGTCGCCACTGATTTGCTTGGCCAGATCGATCAGACGGTTGGTCTCGCCGCTCATTGCAGACAGCACAACCACCAGGTCATCGCCGGCATCGCGGAATTTCTTAACCTTGTCGGCGACCTGCTCGATTCTCTCGACAGTGCCGACCGAGGTGCCTCCAAATTTCTGTACGATCAAAGCCATTTCAAAGCCGCCTCTGCCCATGAAGGGCGCCCAATAATCACTCGAACAGCCGTCGGTCCCGCCACTAGACAGCGGGGCCGACGGGCCGTCTTATAAACCCTGCTCGACGAATGGAACGGTCAGCGCCAGTGCGCCATCCAGTGCGCCGGCGTCAACACCACCGCCCTGCGCCATGTCCGGACGACCACCGCCCTTCCCGCCCACTGCCGCAGCGGCTTGCTTCATCAAATCACCGGCTTTGAGTTGGCCAGTCAGGTCTTTGGTCACGCCTGCAACCAGAACGACCTTTTCCTCATGGACACTGCCGAGCAGGATCACTGCGCGGCCGAGTTTGTTTTTCAGTTGATCGACCAGCGCCAGCAGCGCTTTGGCGTCCTGACCGTCGAGACGCACGGCCAGCACTTTCACGCCTTTGACATCCAGTGCCGAGGCCGACAGATCGTCGCCCGCAGCGCTGGCAGCCTTGGCTTGCAACTGCTCGAGTTGCTTCTCCAGCAGACGGTTGCGCTCGAGCACAGCCGACAGCTTGTCGATCAGGTTGTCGCGGCTGCCCTTGACGAGGGTGGCCGCTTCCTTGAGTTGTTCTTCTGCCGCGTTCAGATAAGCCAGCGCCGCAGCGCCGGTCACCGCTTCGATACGACGCACGCCCGAAGCCACACCGCCTTCGCTGATGATTTTCAGCAGACCGATGTCGCCGGTACGGTTGGCGTGGATGCCGCCGCACAGCTCGACGGAGAAATCGCCGCCCATGCTCAGCACGCGCACGTTGTCGCCGTACTTCTCGCCGAACAGCGCCATCGCGCCTTTCTGCTTGGCGGTTTCGATGTCGGTTTCTTCGGTTTCAACCGCAGAGTTCTTGCGAATCTCGGCGTTGACGATGTCTTCCAGCGCCTTGATCTGCTCAGGCTTGATCGACTCGAAATGGCTGAAGTCGAAGCGCAGGCGCTGACTGTCGACCAACGAACCTTTCTGCTGAACGTGCTCGCCCAGCACCTGACGCAATGCGGCGTGCAGCAAGTGCGTGGCCGAGTGGTTCAGCGCAGTGGCGTGACGCACTTCGGCATCGACATGGGTTTCAACCGGCGCGCCGATGGTCAGGCTGCCCGACGCCAACACGCCGTGGTGCAGGAATGCGCCGCCAGTCTTGGTGGTGTCGCGGACGTCGAAACGGGCGTTGCCGGCCTGGAGGAAACCGCAGTCGCCGATCTGGCCGCCGGATTCGGCGTAGAAAGGCGTCTGGTTGAGAACGATCACGCCCTCCTCGCCTTCACTGAGTACGTCGACCGACTGGCCTTCTTTATAGATGGCGACAATTTTCGCCGAACCGCTGGTGGCCTTGTAGCCGGTGAACTCGGTGGCCACGTCGACTTTGACCAGCGTGTTGTAGTCCAGACCGAACGAGCTGGCGGAACGTGCACGGACGCGCTGGGCCTCCATCTCACGTTCAAAACCGGCTTCGTCGACCGTCAGGCTGCGCTCGCGGGCGATATCCGCGGTCAGGTCCATCGGGAAACCGTAGGTGTCGTAGAGTTTGAACACCACGTCGCCCGGCACCACGGTGCCTTTGAGCTCCAGCAGGTCCTGCTCGAGAATCTTCAGGCCGTGCTCCAGGGTCTTGGAGAACTGCTCTTCTTCGGCCTTGAGTACGCGCTCGATGTTGCTCTGCTGCTTTTTCAGTTCCGGGAAAGCTTCGCCCATCTCGGCGACCAGCGCCGCGACGATCTTGTAGAAGAAGCTGCCGGTAGCGCCGAGCTTGTTCCCGTGACGGCAGGCGCGACGGATGATCCGGCGCAGCACGTAGCCGCGACCTTCGTTGGACGGCAGCACGCCGTCGGCGATCAGGAAACCGCACGAACGAATGTGGTCGGACACAACCTTGAGCGACGACTGATCGCCATTCTCGCAGCCGATGGCTTCGGCCGAAGCTTTCAGCAGGTTCTTGAACAGGTCGATGTCGTAGTTGGAGTTGACGTGCTGCATCACCGCACTGATCCGCTCCAGGCCCATGCCGGTATCCACCGACGGCGCTGGCAACGGATGCAACACGCCATCGGCGGTGCGGTTGAACTGCATGAACACGTTGTTCCAGATCTCGATGTAACGGTCGCCGTCTTCTTCCGGCGAGCCCGGTGGGCCGCCCCAGATGTGGTCGCCGTGATCGTAGAAAATCTCGGTGCATGGGCCGCACGGGCCGGTATCGCCCATGGTCCAGAAATTGTCGGACGCGTATGGCGCGCCTTTGTTGTCGCCGATGCGGATCATGCGCTCGGCCGGCACGCCGATTTTCTGGGTCCAGATGTCATACGCTTCGTCGTCCGAGGCGTACACGGTGACCCAGAGTTTTTCCTTCGGCAGTTGCAGAACGCCAGTCAGGAAGGTCCAGGCGTAGGTGATCGCGTCGTGCTTGAAATAGTCACCGAAGCTGAAGTTGCCGAGCATTTCGAAGAACGTGTGGTGACGAGCGGTATAACCGACGTTTTCCAGGTCACTGTTCTTGCCACCGGCGCGCACGCATTTCTGGCTACTGGTCGCACGGGTATACGCACGTTTTTCCTGGCCCAGGAAGCAGTCCTTGAACTGGTTCATCCCCGCGTTAGTGAACAGCAGGGTTGGATCGTTGCCCGGAATCAAAGAGCTGGAGGCTACACGGGTGTGACCTTGTTCTTCGAAGAAGCGAAGGAAGGCTTCACGGATTTCTGCGCTTTTCATTAGGTTCTTCCACGGAGGCTGCGGCCAAAGGCCTGTGCGAAACGTCAACAGACGAAGCGACGGCAAAGGGCCGCATTATATCGGCCCTGCGCGCGGGGTACAGCGTGTTTATACGATAGAAACGGTCAATTGGACGGCTAACGCTGTCAGTTGCGCGAAAACTCGACGAATGTCGCGATCACTTGCTCGATTTGCGCGCGACTGACGTCCATGTGCGTGACCATCCGCAGACGACCGGCAGCACTCAATTTGATCCCACGCTCGGCGGCAAACCGCTTGATCGCTTCGGCCTGGTCGCCGATCTGCAGGTAAACCATGTTGGTCTGCACCGGTTCAACGGCATAACCGGCCTCGCGCAGTCCGTCCGCGAGAAACTGTGCATTGGCATGATCATCGGCCAGACGTTCGACGTTGTGATCCAGCGCATACAGCCCCGCCGCCGCCAACAATCCCGCCTGACGCATACCGCCGCCAACCATTTTGCGCAGGCGTCGGGCCTTGCCGATCAGCTCGACAGAACCGCACAGCACCGAACCGACCGGCGCGCCGAGTCCTTTGGACAGGCACACCGAGACCGAATCGAAATGCTGGGTGATGTCCCGCGCATCAACGCCCAGCTTGGCCGCCGCGTTGTACAACCGCGCGCCATCCAGATGCAGCTGGAGGCCGTTGTCCCGAGTAAATTTGCGCGCCCGGAGCAGATATTCCAGCGGCAGCACTTTGCCCTGCATGGTGTTTTCCAGCGCCAACAGCCGCGTGCGGGCGAAATGGAAGTCATCAGGCTTGATCGCCGCCGCGACCTGATCCAGATCCAGCGAACCGTCAGCCTGCACTTCCAGTGGCTGTGGCTGAATCGAGCCAAGCACCGCCGCCCCACCACCCTCGTATTTGTAGGTGTGCGCCTGCTGACCGACGATGTATTCGTCGCCGCGCTCACAGTGCGCCATGAGGCCCAACAGGTTGCTCATGGTGCCGGTCGGGACGAACAGCGCAGCGGCGAAACCCAGCCGTTTTGTCAGTTCGGCTTCCAGACGATTGACCGTCGGATCTTCGCCATAAACGTCGTCGCCGGTGTCCGCAGCGGTCATCGCCTCGAGCATGGCGGCGGTCGGTTGGGTGACGGTGTCGCTGCGAAGATCGATAACGCTCATGAACCTGGCCTCAATTCAGCAGGGGAAATCCCTTTACCAAGGAGGATTACTGCGGGCATGGCGCGGATTAATCAAGCCCACGCTCAGGAAAAGTCGTTTCGTCCGGTCAAAAAACTCGATAGCAATCATCACAAAGGCGCAATGCACGGCCCGCGAATCTGTGTTAAAAACGCTGCGCCGCCCGACAAAGGGCGGCACAAACGTTCTCAGGGCGGGGTGCAATTCCCCACCGGCGGTAATTGCGCGCAACGCGCATAGCCCGCGAGCGCTTGGCGACGGACACGGCAATGGCTGTGCTCGACGGCAAGGTCAGCAGACCCGGTGTGATCCCGGGGCCGACGGTCATAGTCCGGATGAAGAGAGAACGGGATTAACGCCAAAGGGCCGCCTGCCGCATTCGTGCGAGTGCGCGCACCCTTGAATCCCTTTCGATTCATATCGCCCTGTTTTTCATACAAAACAGGAGTCAGAACATGCAACCCACCGCAATCGACAGCAAAAGCAAACACTCTCACGGCGAGCGCGTAGCGTTTATCCAGGCTTGCTGGCACAAGGAAATCGTCGACCAGAGCCGTAAAGGCTTCCTTACCGAAATGCTCGCTCAGGGTTATCAGGAATCGGACATCGACTTTTTCGAAGTTGGCGGCGCATTCGAAATGCCCCTGCACGCCAAGCTGCTGGCGAAAACCGGTCGTTACGCCGGTATCGTTGCCGCAGCACTGGTGGTGGACGGTGGAATCTACCGTCACGAGTTCGTCGCCCAGTCCGTTGTCAGCGGCCTGATGCAGGTACAGCTGGAAACCGAAGTGCCGGTGTTCTCGGTGTCCCTGACCCCGCACCACTTCCATGCTGGCGAAGAACACCAGAAGTTCTTCTTCGAGCATTTCGTGCACAAGGGTCAGGAAGCGGCGAAGACTTGTGCGGATACGCTGTTGAAAGTGCGAGCATTGCGCCGCACTGAGCCGCGTGCGGTAGCGGTCTGATTAAACCCAAGTTGAGTGAGGTCTTGGACTTCACTCAAACCACTGTGGGAACAGGCTTGCCCAAAGATTGAATCAGGCGAGGTTTTCGTCGGTGCTCGGCACGATCAGGATGCCTGCGCGCAAGCCGTTCTTGACCTTCGGGTTGGGGAAGATAATCCGCGCACCCGGCTCTTCGATGACCCAGCGGGTCTGGGCGATGTCTTCGGCCAGTACGTAACCCACTTCCAGTTCAGAAAAGTTCTCGACGTCCGCCGGCAGATTCAAGCGGAAGCTGTCGCTGTGCTTGATGATCTCGCGCGCCACGCTGAACAGCTGCAAACCGTCCAGCCCTTGTTCGGCCAGCTCTGGCTCATTGCCTTCGATGATCTGTTGCAGGCGGGTTTCCAGCAGAGACACGTTGACGCCGTCGTTGTGCCCGAACGGCCGCGCCTTGCCCAACTCCAGGGTGAAAGCCTCGGCATCGAGCTTGTCGTAAGTGTAAGAACTGAACACGATTGACGGTTTGTTCTGCAACAGCACCGCCTCCATGCCCGCCGCACGCAGCCGCGCCAGTTCACGGCGGGAATGCTGACGCCCGTCTTTCCACGGATACAAAGCGAACTGTTCGATCTTCGAACCACGGATCGCCGTGTGCAGGTCGTAATGCAGACGCTGACGATCAGGCAGACTGAAGAAACTCGCGGCCAGCCTTTCCAGTTCACAGGCACGCAGCGCTTCGGAGCCGCTGCTTTGTTCGTGACGGCCGTTGAACAGCCGATTGACGTCCTGCTCGATGAAACGCTCGCCTTTGCGAATCGCTTCCGGATTGCCGAACAGGAACAGAATGCGTGCGCGCGGCTTCAAGTCGCCGCGAGCGATGTCATGCAGCAACCGATCCAGCAGCTCGATCGGTGCAGTTTCGTTGCCGTGGATCCCGGCTGACAGCAGCAGGTCCAGGCCATTGTCGCGTGCTTCGGGTGGCCGCACTTCCAGCGCACCTTCGCTCAACCAGCGCATCCGCACGCCTTCGACAGTCAGTTGAGTCTTCTCCGCCGGTTCGCGGCCGGCGAGGGTCAGTTCAAGCAGTTTGCCGAGGGCGAGCATAGAGCGTTTTCCTTAATGGTCGTGGTTGCAATCCGGGCCGTGCACATGGTCTTCGTCGTCGCCGACGTCGGCCGGTTCCATTTCCAGTTGCAGACTTACCAGATTAGTCGCCAATGGGCGCAGCAGCAGGTTGGCATATTCGGCGTCGCCTTCTTCGACGTCCACGCCGATCAGCAACTGGCCACGGCCGTCCTGCTGGATCCACAGCTCTTTGCCTTGCCACAGTACCGCGACGCGGGTGCAGGACGTTTCCAGTTGCGTGCCGTCGGTGTCTTCAAGGATCAGCTGCAGGGTATCGCTCATGTCTTTACGCTCTCTTCGGGAGATGCAGCCGCGCGCCGTTTCGAGGCGGCGCGCCGGCTATCAATTGATCTGGAATGGATAAACCGAGCCCAGTTTAAGGATTTGCGTCAGTTCATCCAGTGCCGTCCGGCATTCAAGCAGCAATTGCGGATCGGCCAGGTCGCTTTCGCGCAGGCTGTCGCGATAGTGCTTCTCGACCCATTCGGTCAAGGAACCGTACAACGGCGCCGTCATGATAACGCCTGGATTGACCGCCGCCAGTTCGGTTTCGTTGAGCGCCACGCGCAACCTCAGGCAAGCAGGGCCACCGCCGTTCTGCATGCTTTGCTTGAGATCGAAAACTTTCACTTCGCGGATCAGCCCGCCGGAGCTGGTCAAACCTTGCAGGTAGTTCCACACGCGTTCGTTGCCACGGCATTCTTCCGGAACAATCAACAGCATCGAGCCGTCAGGACGCGACAGAAGCTGGCTATTGAACAAGTAGGAACGCACCGCGTCATCCACCGTTACCGCGGAACGCGGAACACACACTGACTGAAATTTCCCACCGACTTTGGCGAGCTTTCCTTGTAGCTCGGCAAGCATCTGTTCGGTGTCGAGGAACGCGTCCTCGTGATAGAACAGCACCTCACCGTTACCCACCGCGATCACGTCGTTGTGGAACACGCCCTGATCGATCACCGCCGGATTCTGCTGGGCAAAGACCACGCCGTCGTCGCTAAGACCGTGCAAACGAGCAACAGCTTGCGACGCTTCGAGGGTCTGCCGCGCAGGGTATTTCTGCGGCGCCGGGTAACGGGTGTCGAACGCACTGCGACCAAACACGAAAAACTCGACGCCGGGCTCACCGTATTCACGGCAGAAACGCGTGTGGTTGGCCGCGCCTTCATCGCCGAACTGCGCCACCGCCGGCAATGCGGCGTGATGGGCGAAGTGCTGCTGATCGGCGAACATTGCACCGAGCACGCGGCTGGTAGTCGGGTGTTCGATGCTGCGGTGGTATTTGCAGTTGAGGTTGGCGGCGGTGAAATGCACGCGGCCATCCGCAGTGTCGGCGCTCGGGCTGACGGTGGCGGCGTTGGCCACCCACATGCTCGACGCCGAGCAACTGGCGACCAGCAACGGCATGGCTTCCTTGGCAGCGCGTTCGATCACTTGCGCGTCAGTGCCACCGAAACCCAGACGGCGCAAAGCGGCCACGTCCGGACGTTCCTGTGGCGCCAGAACGCCCTGCTGAAAGCCCATTTCCATCAGCGCTTTCATTTTCGCCAGGCCTTGCAGCGCGGCTTCTTTCGGGTTGGAAGACTGCTGGCTGTTGCTCTGGGACGCAACGTTACCGTAGGACAGACCGCCGTAGTTATGGGTCGGCCCCACTAGACCGTCAAAATTGACTTCATAGGATTTCATCAGCGAGGCTCCACGAGAATCTGTTGTTATAGGCTTCAGTAACTGTTCAGTAAGACTGCGGTGAGGCTATCGCTGGCAAGCCAGCTCCCACAGGGTTAGTGGTGTTCACAGATTCTGTGCACGACGCAATTCCTGTGGGAGCTGGCTTGCCAGCGATTGGCATCACCCCATCTTCACGCCAGGCGTCAATGTGGCAGGCATCACCAGGCTCGGTGTCTCCAGCGACGCAACTGGGTACGCGCAGTAATCCGCCGCGTAGTAGGCGCTGGCGCGATGGTTGCCCGAAGCGCCGACACCGCCGAACGGTGCGCTGCTCGCAGCACCGGTCAGTTGCTTGTTCCAGTTGACGATCCCGGCGCGGCTTTCCAGCCAGAACTGCTGATAGCGATCTTCCGAATCCGACAGCAAACCTGCGGCCAGACCGTAAGCGGTGTCGTTGGCTTCGCTGATCGCTGCGGCGAAATCGGCGTAGCGGATCACTTGCAGCAGCGGACCGAACAGTTCTTCGTCCGGACGCTCAGCCACTGCGGTCACATCAACAATACCCGGCGTCAGCAGCGCGGCTTGCGCCTGCGGCTGAGTCATGTCCAGCAGCGATACCGCGCCGTTGGCCAGCAGATGCGCCTGAGCATCCATCAGCGCTTTGGCCGCGCCCAAGGAAATCACCGAGCCCATGAACGGTGCCGGTTGTTGATCGAACGCGCCGACTTCGATGGTCGCGCTGACTTCAACCAGACGCTTGAGCAGGCTGTCGCCCCATGCGCCTTGCGGTACCAGCAGACGCCGGGCGCAAGTGCAGCGCTGACCGGCAGAAATGAATGCCGACTGAATAATCGTGTAAACCGCCGCGTCGAGGTCAGCCACCTGATCGACCACCAGCGGATTGTTGCCACCCATTTCCAGCGCCAGGATTTTGTCCGGGCGACCAGCGAATTGCTGATGCAGGTGATTGCCGGTGCGGCTGGAACCGGTGAAGAACAGACCGTCGATCCCAGGGTTCGCCGCCAGCGCAATGCCGGTTTCGCGAGCGCCTTGCAGCAGGTTCAGAACGCCAGCCGGCAGACCGGCTTCGATCCAGCACTTGACCGTCAGCTCGGCGACTTTCGGGGTCAATTCGCTCGGTTTGAACAGCACACTGTTACCGGCCAGCAGCGCCGGCACGATGTGCCCGTTGGGCAAGTGGCCGGGGAAGTTATAAGGGCCGAACACCGCAACCACGCCGTGTGGTTTGTGGCGCAGCACGGCAGTGGCGTCGCCCAGCGGGCCGCTCTTCTCGCCGGTACGTTCGCGGTAGCTTTGTACCGAAATCGCGATCTTGTTGATCATGCTGGTGACTTCGGTCGCGGCTTCCCACAGCGGTTTGCCGGTTTCCTCACCGATGGTGCGGGCCAGTTCTTCACTGTGATTTTTCAGCGCGGCGGCGAACGCTTCAAGCACGCTGATGCGCTCTTCCAGCGTGCGGCGTGCCCAGCCCGGAAAGGCCTGACGCGCAGCTTGCACGGCCGACTCGACCTGAGCGGCGGTAGCGCCCTCGCCCGCCCACAAAACTTGCTGGCTCACCGGGTTCAGCGACTGGAACGCTTCGCCCTGACCGGCCAGCCATTCACCTGCGATGTATAGCGAATTCATTATTTCGACTCCCGAGCAGCGGACAACGCCACGGCGCGCACTTGATCGCCGGCGTTGAGTTGAAGACGTTTGGCGGTCTGTGGATCGACCACCAGCGTGCCGGCGGCCAGACGTGCCGGCGCAGCCGTGATGCGGCAGTCTTCGCGTTTGCGGTTATGGATGATGAACGGCGTGGCGTCGTCGCCCGGCGTACCGATCGCCAACACCAGCGCTTCGCTGTCACGCACCGCGCGAATCTTCGCGGTTTCGCATTCGACGGCCGGACCGGCGTCGAAAATATCGACGTAGCCCTGATAGCTGAAACCTTCGCTTTTGAGCATTGCCAGTGCCGGCTCGGTGTCCGGATGCACCTGGCCGATGACGTTGCGCGCGTCCGGCGACAGGAAGCAGGTGTACAGCGGAAATTTCGGCATCAGTTCGGCGATGAACGCCTTGTTGCCGACGCCGGTCAGGTAATCGGCCTGGCTGAATTCCATTTTGAAGAAGTGCCGACCGAGACTTTCCCAGAACGGCGAGCGCCCGGCGTCATCCGATACACCGCGCATTTCGGCGATGATCTTGTTGCCGAACAGTTGCGGGAATTCAGCAATGAACAGCATCCGCGCCTTGGCCAGCATGCGGCCGTTGAGGCCGGTGCGGTAATCAGCGTGCAAAAACAGCGAGCACAGTTCCGAATTGCCGGTCAGGTCGTTGGCCAGAAACAGCGTCGGAATTTCGCGGTAGATGTTCAGCTCTTGCGAGGCGCTGACGGTCAGGCCGACACGGAAGTTGTACCAAGGCTCGCGCAGACCGACAGCGCCGGCAATGGCGGAAATCCCCACCACGCGGCCGTCGTCATCTTCGAGCACGAACAGGTAGTCCGCGTCGCCACGGCCGGCTTCGCCGCGAAAGGTCTTCTCGGCCCAGCCGACCCGATGGGCCAGACGTTCTTCGTTGGCCGGCAAAGTGGTCAGGCCGGTGCCGGTGCTGCGGGCCAGGTCGATCAGAGCGGATAAATCGCTGCTGCGTACGGGACGAACAATCATGCTATCTCCTCAAACGGGCCGCCTGCGGCCACCCGTGAAACTCGCTAAGGCGTTAAACCGCCACCAGGCGCACGCTGGCACCTTCGCCGACGCCCAGGGCTTCGGCCGCTTCCAGATCCAGGGTCACCGGTTTGCCCGGCGCGTAATCCAGCTCAAGCAACACGGCGCGGTAATCCTGCAACTGGGCGTTGGCCACCAGATACTGGCGCCCGGCACCTTTGACCGGCTCGCCGATCTTCACCGGCACCACGCGGCTCTGGGCGATCGAACGGATCCCCGAAACGCGCGCATGCAGGGTCGGGCCGCCGTCGAAAATGTCGATGTAGTGATCGGTCTCGAAGCCTTCGCGCATCAGGATGTCGAAGGTGATCTGCGCACGCGGGTGCACCTGGCCCATCGCTTCTTGAGCGGAATCCGGCAGCAGCGGCACGTAGATCGGGTAATGCGGCATCAACTCGGCGAGGAACGTGCGACTTTTCAGGCCACACAGACGTTCGGCAGCAGCATAGTTGAGGTCGAAGAAGTTGCGACCGATGGCATCCCAGAACGGCGAGTCGCCGTTCTCGTCGCTGTAACCGACGATCTCGGTCACTACCGAATCGGCGAACCGCTCCGGATGGCTGGCGACGAACAGCAAGCGACCACGGGAATTGAGTTCCGACCACGGCGATCCAACCAGCTCGCGCTGCACGTAGAAACTGGTCAGCAAGCTGTTGCCGGTCAGGTCGTGGCACTGCGAAAGCACGTGGATCTTGTTGTGGATCTTCAGCTCGCGGGAGGCGTGCACGAAGGTCTCGTTGCGAAAGCTGTAGAACGGTTCGGAGTAACCGGCCGAAGCAACGATGGCCGAGCAGCCGACCAGTTTCCCGGTGGCGGTGTCTTCGAGGACGAAGAAGTAGCTCTCTTCACCGTTGAAGCTGACTTCGGCGGAAAACGACGCTTCGCTCGCGGCGATCTTGTCGCTCAGCCGTTCCACGTCATCCGGCAAGGAAGTGACACCAATCGGGCTGTCCGCAGCCAGACGCTGTACCTCGCCCAGATCAGCCATTTGCGCAGGGCGCATCACCAGCATGGTGTCACTCCTTTTCTCTTATAAATTCACAGAAGATGAAAATCCCGGGCCGTCCCTCAGGAAGCAGGGGAACAAGCTTTTGTGGTGAGGGGATTTATCCCCGTTGGGGTGCGCAGCGCCCCCGAAACCAGTCAGCGCGAAATTGAGTGCGCGGCAACTGGATTTGGGGCGGCTTCGCCACCCAACGGGGATAAATCCCCTCGCCACGGGGGCTCATTCCACATCGATTCGGCACGAAACAAAAATTTGGATCGGCGCCTGAAGGGTCAGGCGCCGAAGGGTCTATCAGGCTTGCGTCAGTTTTGCTGCAGCACGTTCGAAGCGGTCGAGACCGGCATCGATATCGGCGTCTTCAACCACCAGGCTCGGGGCGAAACGGATCACGTCCGGGCCGGCTTGCAGAATCATCAGGCCTTCTTTTTCAGCGGCGTTGAAGATGTCTTTGGCCTTGCCTTTCCAGGCATCGCTGAGCACGCAACCGATCAACAGACCGAGACCACGCACCTGAGTGAACAGGCCGTATTTCTCGCCGATCTGCTCAAGACGAGTCTTGAATTTATCGTGCTTGCTGTTAACGCCGTTCAACACCTCAGGGGTGTTGATCACGTCGATCACCGCTTCTGCGACCGCACACGCCAGCGGGTTGCCGCCGTAAGTGGTGCCGTGGGTGCCGACGACCAGGTGCTTGGCCAGCGCTTCGGTGGTGAGCATGGCCGCGATCGGGAAACCGCCGCCCAGGCTCTTGGCGCTGGTCAGGATGTCCGGGGTCACGCCGTAATGCTGATAGGCGAACAGCTTGCCGCTGCGGCCCATGCCGGTTTGCACTTCGTCGAACACCAGCAGCGCGTTGTTCGCGTCGCACAGTTCACGGGCGCCTTGCAGGTAAGCCAGTTCGGCCGGCAGTACGCCGCCCTCACCCTGAATCGGCTCCAGCACCACGGCGCAGGTCTTGTCGGAAATCGCCGCTTTCAGCGCTTCCAGATCGTTGAACGGCACATGGGTGATACCAGTGATTTTCGGACCGAAACCGTCGGAGTACTTCGCCTGGCCACCGACATTGACGGTGAACAGAGTACGGCCGTGGAAGCTGTTGAGCGCGGCGATGATTTCGTACTTCTCGGTGCCGAACCGGTCGAACGCAACGCGACGCGCCAGTTTGAACGCGGCCTCGTTGGCTTCGGCGCCGGAGTTGCAGAAGAACACGCGCTCGGCGAACGTGGCGTCGATCAGCTTGTGCGCCAGGCGCAGAGCCGGTTCGTTGGTGAACACGTTGGACACGTGCCACAGCTTGTTCGCTTGCTCGGTCAATGCACCGACCAGCGCAGGATGTGCGTGGCCCAATACGTTGACCGCAATGCCGCCGGCGAAGTCGATCAGCTCGCGGCCGGACTGGTCCCAGACGCGGGAACCGGCACCACGCACAGGAATGAAAGCGGCAGGCGCGTAGTTGGGAACCATAACCTGGTCGAAATCGGCGCGTTGTACCGCAGCGTGCTCAACGGACATCGGAGTCTCCTGAAGAGGAACGCTCGCCTGGAACTGGCGAGCTTGGTGAGGATTGTAAGGACAGTTTTCAGCTTGGCCTTGCCGCCAGGCGACAACTTCTTATAGCGCAAACCCCGGATTTTCCCGGGTTTACGGCAATGCGACATATAGCGTCGCAAAGGCGCAGTTTAAACTGCTGCCGACAAATGCAGCAGCGCTATGAGGCTATCAACTGCAAAGCGTTTGTCGGTCATACATATGTACCACCTGGCGAGCGCTGCATTTTGGTCTGCTTGAGGTCTTTATCGACGTTCAAGGACGCAACCGATGCCTTCACCGACCGCGCAATCGCCCGCCATCACCTCCACCCCCGGTGCGAATGCGCTCAACCCCGCGTCGCACTATGAGCCGCTGGTCAACGCCATTCCCGAATGGCTGGGCAAAGCCTCACCCACACGGCGCGCCGCGCTGAAGAACCACCGCCCAACCCTCAGCGATCAACTCAAGTCAGCCCCGCTAACGCAGCAAGCCGAGCTCAGAAGCGCCATCGCCAGCCAGATGACCGCGCAAAACGCCGTCGATCAAATGCTCGAGCGCGTGCGGAACGCCAGTGCCTTTGCCGAACCACTGCTGACCGAGGCGTTGAAAACGCGCTTCGGACTGGAACTGGACGTCAAGCAAACCTTCCTCCAGCTGTATCTCCCGGTGACCGTGGCAGGCGTTACCACCGGCACCCGCACCTGGACGGTGTCGTTGCTGGATGCAGCCCTGCATAACTTCGAGGCCGGAGAAACCGCAGCCGATGCCTATGCCAGCGGCTCCTCGTTCATCACTCGACCGTCGGCTACCGGGCAATTCACGACATTGACGCCGCTCAATACAACACCCGGCATTGCGACTTTTGCCGCCCTGTGTCGAGACATGGATGTCGGCGCGCGCTATAAAACCTATTTGGAACAGAGCCTCGCACTGTCCACCCCGGTGGCGGCAGCGGTGCTGCGCCACAAGGTCGATACTGCGCAGAAAGCCGCCCTGCGCACAGCGCTGAGCATGGCGCGGATAACCGGCGATATCAGCGATGCCAGTCGGCGCTCCATCGAAGACTTCCTCGATGGCAAATCCAACGTGCAAATGAGCGGGCGGCCACTGCGGTGTCATGACTTGAGCGTCCTGGCCAACGATCACACCGTGGCAGCGGTTGCGCTGACCGGGATCGTGATTTTCGCCGCGGATCCGGAACAGGCTCGCGCAGCCGTGAATGTCGTGGCGTACGTCCCGGAAGACCCCGAACACCCGATCAAGGAATACAGTTCCACCGCCGCAATGGAGCAAGAGCTGATCCGACAATTGCGCTTAAAGGATTACCAACGTTTTTTCAGCCGTTTCGTCGCCCATGAGCAGCGCGGACATTTCTTTACCCAGCTCAACCAGCGTCTGAGCCAGGTGAAATATCACCCGCCACAGGCCGGCAGCCAATTGCCGCCATGGCGCGAGGCGCCCGTCGAGAAACCCAACCTGCAATTCACCGTGACGCCCATCGGCGGCGAATTGTGGGAGCACCTCTACCAACGCAAGCTGAACAAGATCCTCAACGATGCCGCGGTGATCGCGATTCCCACCGCCATGGTCGACCGCAATGCGCGCTGGGCGCGCTGGGATGCATTTGTCAAAGTCGCTGCCGAGGTGATTGAAATTGCCTCGTTCGTCGTCCTGCCTTTCGTGCCGTTTCTCGGCGAAATGATGATGGCGTACATCGCTTATCAGCTTCTGGACGAAGTCTTCGAGGCCGTGATCGATTGGGCTGAAGACCAGACCACTCAAGCCACCGAACACTTTTTCGCCGCAGTGGAATCGCTGATCCAGCTCGGCGCTTTCGGGATCGGCACGGGGATCGCCATGGCCGAGCTGCCAAGGGTTTTGCCTGCAGAAGTGGTGGCGTTTATCGATCGATTCAGGCCGGTGCAGTTACGCAACGGCAAGACGCTGTACTGGAAACCCGATCTGAAACCCTACGCCCGCCGAAGTGTGCCAGCGGCGGACTCCAGACCTGACGCGCTGGGTCTGCACGCGCATGAGGGCAAACGTCTGATGCCCATCGACCAGACGCATTACGCCGTCAACGAACATGAGTTGCCCGGCAAACTGCGCATCGAACACCCGACGCGCACAGAGGCCTATCAGCCACTCGTGCGGCATAACGGTGAGGGTGCATTTCATACCGAACTCGAACAGCCGCTGGAATGGGACGCCGCCACTGCGCTGGGGCGCATCGGCCACCGCATGGACGCGTTCACCCCGACGCGGCGCGAGCGCATTCTGCGGGTCAGCGGCTTTACCGAAGACGGGCTGCGCAAAATGCACGTCAATCAGGAGCGCGTGCCGCCGCTGCTGGCCGACAGCATCCAGCGCTTCGGGATCGATCAGGACCTGCACAACTTCATCCAGCAGATCGGCAGTGACGATCCGGCGATTTACCTGCGAGCCGATCCGCTGATCCAGCTGCAATTGCTCAACGAACAGGGTTTGTGGCCGAACACTAAAAGGCTGCGCCTGAGCAGCGCCCAGGGAGAAACCCTGTGGCAGTCGTCCAGCAATGCACAACTGCCCCTGACCGAACTGCGCGAGGACCGGCTCACCCGTGGCGACCTGCTGAACACCCTGCTGCAGTCCCTCAGCGAAGATGAAATCAACAGCATGCTCGAGGAGGAGTTCGGCACGATGCTGGCCATCGATGCGCGCACGCGTCAGCTTCGTGCCAGACTTGCGCAGCTCGCCACACAGCGCCGCCCGGCCCTGTTCGAGCAGCGCTACCAGACACTGCAGCAGCACAATTCGCCCCTGCAGACAAAACTCGCAGAGCATGTACCGCAACTCCCCGTGCGTATCACCGAAGAGTTGCTGCAGACCGCCACCGGCGCGGAGCTGTTGCAAATCGGCGAAGGACAATGGCCCGAGCGTCAACAGCAGCTGTCGCAGATGGCCGAGCACGAATTGCGCATCACCCGCGCCTATGAAGGTCTGGAACTGGATTCGCTGCATAACGCGGATTCCGACACCCTGGCGCTGCACAGCCTGCCGCTGTTGCCCGGCTGGTCGACAGACGTGTGCCTGGTGGTCCGAGATCAAACGTTCAGCGGCACCCTGCTCGACACCACTGGCGTGCGAGGCACGCCAATCGAAAAAGTGCTGGTGCGCCAGGCCGATCACCTTTGGCAAGCGTTCGATCAAGCGGGGCGGCAACTGCACGCTCCGAGCGATTTCTACACCAGCGTGTTGCAAGCCTTGCCCGATGCACAGCGCCAAGCCTTGAACCTGCAGATCGGCGAAGGGCAAAAACTCCAGCAACTGATTCGCGACAATCCCCTGCCCCGCGGCAACCTGCGGCTGACACTGAACATCGCACCTGCGCCAGCGCCGGTCATCGACACCCTGCGCCTGCTGGGCGCCGAAGGTTATCCGCGCCACACCGCCGGGCCGCAGTTGCCACAACCGCTGGAGACCCGCGTTCGGGGCGTATTCCCCGGCATCGCGCCGGACGGCGTGCAAGCCATGGTGCAACACCTGCAAAGCCTGCCCGGCAATCCAATCGCCGCATTGGCGCGCCTGCGTCTTGAATACGCGCAACTGGAAACCGACCTCGATCAATGGCGAATCAGAGAGGTACGGGTCGACCCCGCCACCGGCCTGGCACTGTCCCCCGCACGTCGGGTGGCGGCCGGGCGCGATCGCGACCTGTTCGCCCGCGCGCTGCTCAGTTGCTGGCGCCGGGAAACCGCGGAACGCTACGGCTACCGCATGCGCTTCATCGAGCCGGTCATGGGCGACCTGCCCGTGCTGACGGCAGACTTCAGCCATGTCATCAGCCTGGAATTGAGCGGCAGTGGAATTTCCGGCGGCATCGAACCGTTCATTCAGAGGTTCCCGCGCCTGGCGCGTCTGGATCTGCAAAACTTCGACCTGCATGCATTACCGCGTTCGCTGGGGACAATGTCCACACTGCGCCAGTTGCGGTTGCGCAAATGCGCGGTGGTGCTCACACCGGAAAACCAGAGCCTGCTGACTTCGCTCAACGAGCTGGTCGAACTCGATCTGAAGGACAATCCGCTGGGCACCAGCTTCAATCTCAATTTCCTGCCTTCGCTGACCTACCTCAATCTGTCCCGCACCGGGATTGGCGAAGTCCCTGCCGGGCTCACCGATCACCCGCAAATCCGCAGCGCCTGGTTGGCCGATAACCAGATCCGCACCTTGCCCGATGGGCTGTTTGACCTCTCCCCCACTACTGGCGCGGGCTACGACTTCTCCGGCAATCCGCTGTCTGCTGCCACGCGCGAACAGGTAAAGACTTATTTCACCCGTACCGGCGGCAATCTGGGAGTACGCGCCGAGCAAGCCGATATTCTGCGCACCCGAGCGCTGTTCCCCAACATTGATGACGGCCAGGCCAGCGGGCTGATCTACCGTTTGCCCGGTTCACTGATCCAGGGCCGCTTGCAGCTCACGGCGTGGGAAAGCGAAATTGCCACAATGACTGCCGGCCTGGCGCGCTGGTGCAAGGACATTCCCGACCGCGACCCCGTGAGCGGAATACTCCTCGAAGCCGACGAGCGCTTTACCGAACAAGCCGCGCGCGAGACCTTCGCCGGTAATCTGCAGTGGCTTTGGCGCCATCGTTCAACTGTCCATCCGCAACCGCGAGCGGATATCTTAACCGCCGAGATGTCGTTCATCGGGGAGCTGCCGGTGCTGAGCGCGGATTTCAGCCACATCAGCGCGCTGACCCTCACCGGCAACAAAGGCATCCGCGGCACCGCGCCCTTTCTCAAAAGCTTTGGACGGATCAAACGCCTGTTTCTGCGTAATTTCGAACTCGATCAACTCGCCCAGACATTCGCCGGCCTGCCGATGCTCGAATCACTGGTGCTGGACAACTGCGGCGTTATTTTCACCGCCGAATCGCTGGCGGCGCTGGGCGCAATGGCAAAACTCGAATCACTGGAACTGCCCGGTAACCCGCTGGGTCTGGTGCCTGACCTGCTGACGCTGAGCGAGCTGACCTATATTGATCTTTCGCGCACAGGCATCACTGAAACGCCGCCCGGTCTGATCGGTCACCCGAAACTGGCGACTGCGATCCTCAGCGACAACCTGATCACCGAGCTACCCGAAGGCTTTTACCAACTGTCGGCGCTGGCCGGCGATGGCTACGACCTGTCGAGCAATCCACTGAGCGCCGCCACCCGCGAACGCATCAAGACTTACAACCGTGAGACCGGTCAAGACTTCGCAGTGCTTGCCGATCTGGCCGATATCGAGGCCACCCAACAGTTGTTTCCAAGCCTCGACGCTCAGGATGCCAGCGACGTGTTTTACAGTTTGCCCGGCACGCTGGAGCATGGCCGCCGGCAACTCCGACACTGGCAGGCGGAGTTGCAGCAACTGACTACCGATCTTGCGCAATGGGTCACGGCAGGCCCGGCGATTCACCCGACCACAGGCGTGGCGCTGAGTCCACGCCAGCAGATGCTGATGCAGGCGAACCGGCAATCGTTCGCCGAGCGCATTGAACAGCTATGGCGCTTCAGGTATCCGGAAAAACCCACGCACAGAGGCGACGGACTGATCACGGAGGTGTCCTTCCTGGGCGAGTTGCCCGTGCTGTCGGCAGACTTCAGCCATCTCGCCGGCGTGACCCTGGATGGCAACCTGACGCTGACCGGCATCGACGCTTTCCTTGCAGCTTTTAGCGGGGTGCGTCATCTGGAACTGCATGAGTTCAATCTCGGCGAGCTGCCAGCGGCGTGCGAGCGGATGCCGGCACTGGAACGCCTGGTGCTGGAATATTGTGAGGTAAAGCTGACCGCGCTGACCCAGACCCGGCTGTCTGCGCTGATGCGGCTCAAGTTCCTCAACCTCAGCCATAACCCGCTGGGCGCCGCACCGGACTTGCAGACGTTGGCGGAGCTGACTCATGTGCGCATGATCGACAGTGGCATTTCCAGCTTGCCTGATGGCCTGATCGATCTGCCGAACCTGACGTTTGCCAGCCTCGATCACAACAGCATCAGCGAACTGCCCGACAGCCTGTTCGAGTTGCCTGCCACGTCCCTTAAACAATTCAACCTGACTGACAACCCGCTGACTGCGCAGACCCGCGAACGGATCAAGAGCGACTACCCACGCACTCGCAACAATTTCGGGATTGCCATGCCATTGGCAGATATCAGCCGGGTTCGCGCGCTGTTTCCTGCACTCGATGCAGCAGACGCCAACCGGGTTCTGTACCTGTTGCCGGGCACCCTTGACACAGGCCGGTTGCGAATTACCGAGTGGGAAGCAGAGTGGCGGCAACTGACTGCAGACCTCGCGCAGTGGGTCAGTGATATCCCCGCACAACACCCCTCCGGCAGCATCCTGCTCAGCGCCGAAGAAAAAATCGCCGAGCTCGCTGCACGCCAGCAGTTTCGCGAAAACCTCGAGGTACTGTGGTGCGCGAGAATAGCTGACCGCCCCGAGTTCAGGTCCAACTCGCTGAGCCTTGATCTGGCATTCATCGGCGAACTTCCCACGTTGAGCACCGACTTCAGCCACGTCACCACGCTGTCGATTACCGGCAACGCCCAACTGCGCGCCGGTGACGGTTTCTTCAACTGCTTCAGCGGTCTGAAGACCCTCGAACTGCGCGATCTGGGTCTGCAACAAATGCCGCTGTCATTCAGGCGCATGACAGATCTTCAAGTACTGGTCCTGAGCAACTGCGCCATGGTGCTTGACGCCGAGGGCAGCGCGACGCTCTCCTTGCTGACGCGGCTGAACAAACTTGACCTGTACAACAACCCGCTGGGCATGGCACCCGATTTGCGTCCGCTCGCGGCGCTGGATTTTCTCGATCTGGCCGGCACCGCGATTGCCGAGGTTCCAGCCGGGCTGATCGACCATCCACAACTGGACATCGTCGTCCTCAGCAATAACCGCATCACCGAAATTCCCGAGGAGCTGTTCAACTTGTCGGCGGAGGCCGGCAACGGTTACGACTTCGGCAATAATCCGCTGAGCGCCGCCACCCGCGAGCGGGTCAAGAACTACTACCGCAAGACCGGCACAGACCTCGGCGTGCTGGCCGAGGAAGCGGATCGGGCACGGGTGCAAACGCTGTATCCGACGCTGGACAATGAACAGGCGAGCACGTTGATCTATCGGCTGGCCGGCACCTTGGCCGATGGCCGCAACGAGGTGGCGCGCCAGGAAGGTGCGCTGAGTCATCTGACCGCAACACTCGCCCGCTGGGCCAGCGACATTCCGGCAGAGGTGCTCGGCGAAGACGCACGTTTGCAGCAAGAGCAGTTGCGCGAGCAATTCAGCGCAGCGCTGCTGACCTGCTGGCGCCGCATTCCGCTGGAAGACTCGATGCTCGACGGCTACGGCTTCACCTCCACAGTCAACTTCATCGGGGAATTGCCTACGCTCAGCAGCAATTTTCCCTACGTACCCGATCTGTTCTTGATTGGAAACGGCGACTCGACGCGCATCGGGCGTTTTCTCGAAGCCTTCACCGACCTCGACAGCCTGACTATTCGCGATTTCAATCTGGGCGATCTGCCCGAGGCGATTTTCACGATAAAACGTTTGACGGCGTTAAGCCTGCCCGAGTGCCAGATCACCCTGACGCCAACGTCCGTGGCTGCACTGGCCGGCATGGACAAACTTGAAGCACTTAACCTGAGTGACAACCCTTTGGGACTCATCCCCGACCTGAGTAACCTGCAACGCCTGACCGACCTCGATTTGAGCGGCACCGGCATCACCGAGATCCCCAAAGGCATGCTGCGAAATCAACACTGGAACGAGGTTGACCTGGCCGACAACGCGATCACCGAAGTACCGGAGGAACTCATGGACGTGCCCGCGTCCGTCAGTGAGAGCTACGACTTGCGCAACAACCCGCTTTCCGAAGCAGGCCTGGCGCGGATCCGTGCTTATTACCACGAGACGGGAAACGATCTGAACGTTGCCGGAATCGCCGCAACCCAGCGACCACCGGAGATGCGGCCGGATCTGCAAATCGAGGACTGATCAACCGCGCTCGGGCGGTACCGACGACAGTTCGAACGGGCTGCTGCTGCGCCGCTGATTGCGATCTTCACGCGGCGTGGCACCGAAGAAGTTGCGATAGGCGCTGGAGAAATGCGGCCCCGAGGAGAAGCCACATGACAGGCCGATCTGAATGATCGACTTGCTGGTCTGCATCAACATCTGCCGGGCCTTGTTCAGGCGCAGTTCCAGGTAGTACTGGCTCGGCACGCGGTTGAGGTATTGCTTGAAGATCCGCTCCAGTTGCCGACGGGATACGCACACGTGCTGGGCGATTTCATCGGTGGTCAGCGGTTCTTCGATGTTGGCTTCCATCAGCAGCACCGCCTGGGTGAGCTTCGGATGGCTGGAACCGAGACGGTTCTGCAACGGAATGCGCTGACGCTCGCCGCCTTCGCGGATGCGCTCGACCACCAGTTCTTCGGAGACTGCACCCGCCAGTTCAGCGCCGTGATCACGGGCCAGTACCGCCAACAGCAAGTCGAGTACCGACATGCCGCCGCAGGCGGTCAGGCGATCGCGATCCCAGTCGAACAAATGGCTGGTGGCGATGACTTTCGGGAAACGTTCGGCGAAATCGTCCTGCCAGCGCCAGTGCACGGCAGCGCGGTAACCGTCGAGCAAGCCGAGTTGCGCCAACGGATAAACACCCGCCGACAGACCACCGATCACACAACCGGCACGCACCAGTTGCTTGAGCGCACTGCTGAGTGGCGGCGCCAGAGACGTCGGCGGCTCATCGGCGAGCAGAAACAGCTTCTGGAAGTTTTCCAGCTTGCCGGCCCAAGGTTCGCCGGGCAATTGCCAAGCCCCTTCGGGCGGTGCTTCGGCTTGCAGGAACGACAGTTCGTAAACCACGTCCGGGTGCACCCGCTGAGCAACACGCAAGGCCTCCTCCGCCAGCGCCAAAGTCAGAGCTTTAGTGCTGGGCCAAATCAGGAAACCAATTCGATGGGCAGTCATGGGCGGGCAATCCGAAGCGAAAAACAGTGATGAAGGCAAGGGCCAATGCTAGCCCGAAAATGAACACAAATCGCGAAACTGGCGAAGATCAATTGTGGGAGCTGGCAAGCCAGCTCCCACAGGGATCGGGCCGGCTTCCAAGCCGCGAAGCATGCACTATCCCGGTGCACAACGGCAGTCCTGATTACTTGAGGCTGCCCGAGAGGAATTGTTGCAGGCGTTCCGATTGCGGATTGACCAGCACTTCGCGCGGGTCGCCGCTTTCTTCGACGACGCCTTTGTGCAGGAACACCAACTGGTTCGACACTTCACGGGCGAAGCCCATTTCGTGGGTGACCACCACCATGGTGCGGCCTTCTTGCGCCAGCGCCTGCATGACTTTCAGCACGTCGCCGACCAGTTCCGGGTCGAGGGCCGAGGTCGGTTCGTCGAACAGCATCACTTCCGGCTCCATCGCCAGCGCACGGGCAATCGCCACACGCTGCTGCTCGCCACCGGACATGTGCCCAGGATAAGCGTCTTTACGATGCGCCACGCCAACCTTGTTCAGGTAATGCTCAGCTTTGTCGCGCGCTTCAGCCTTGGACATGCCAAGTACGTGCACCGGTGCTTCCATGATGTTTTCAATCGCGGTCATGTGCGACCACAGGTTGAAATGCTGGAACACCATCGACAAGCGCGAACGCATGCGTTGCAGCTGTTTCGGATCAGCGGCTTTCAGCGCGCCGTCCTTGTTCGCCACCAGTTTCAGCTCTTCGTTGTTGAGCAGAATCCTGCCCGCGTGCGGCTGCTCGAGCAGGTTGATACAGCGCAGGAAAGTACTTTTGCCGGAGCCACTGGAGCCGATGATGCTGATCACATCGCCGGCGGCCGCTTTCAGGGAAACGCCCTTGAGCACTTCGTGACTGCCATAGCGTTTATGCAGGTCTTGGACTTCAAGTTTGTACATGCGGTCGGTTCTCACAAAAGCAGTCAGTCGTTGAGCAAAGGGCCGTCGCGCAGCGCATCGCGCCCCGCTACTTTGGCCAGCCAGAAACCGGATTGGGCGTAGCGCAGCCGTTCAATGGCAAACAGCACTCCAGAGGTACCAGCACACACCGTGCTGACCCGATCCGACAGCGGATCGATCACTTCAAAAATCTCGTCACCGGCTTCAACCCATTCGCCCGGTTGACGCAGGAAACTCACCACGCCCGGATGCGGCGGAAACAGCATCTCGGTGCCTTCGAACGGCATGCCTTCGCAAGGCTCGTGCGCCGCTTGCGGCCACTCACCGGTGATCAGGCCCTGCTCGGCGAGGAACGCCAGAATGCCCTCGGCCCACGCCTCGGCCTGGTCACGGCGAGTGTCAGCCTGACCACCCAGTTCGATGGTAGTCGCCAGGCACGCCAAGGGAATCTGCGCGTCCGGGAACAGCCGCGACAAACGCAACCACGGCAGCGAACAGGCTTCATCGAACGAACTGCCGCCGGAGTCTTCAGCGAGCAAGCCCACCTTCACATCCAGATGCGCGGCCAGCGAGCGCCATTGCGGCCAGTGCTGCGGCAACGCGTACATGTGCAGCGCGGCTTCACAGTCGCAATGCAGATCGAGCACCACATCAGCGGTCGCCGCGTGGCTGAGCAAGATTCGCTGCATGCCTTGCAACTGGCTGCTCGCGTCCGGCAATGCAGCGAGGTGATCGCTCATGGCCTGACGGATCAGACGGATGTTGGCGTGCGGATCATCCCCCAGACGCCCTTCCAGCGCAGCAGCGACAGGCGCGCTGAGCTCGACGAAGTCACGGTTGAAATTCTTGCTGCTGCCGGCCTCGAAACGCCCTTGGTGATTGCCTTGCAGCAACTGGTTCAGGCCGATCGGGTTGGCCACCGGGACCAACTCGATGACACCGTTGAGCAAGCCTTTGGCTTCGAGTTCGCCGAGGCGCTTTTTCAGCTCCCAGGCAGTACGCATGCCGGGTAATTCGTCAGCGTGCAGGCTGGCCTGAATATAGGCCTTGCGCTCGCCCTTGCCGAAGCGGAATACCGAAATCTTGCGCTCGCTGCCCAGATGACTCCACGGCAAAACGTGGTCGATGCGTTCCATATCAGTGCTTCCTCGGGGCCAGGTAGCTCAGCCAGCGACGCTCGGCCAACTTGAACAGGCGCACCAGAATGAACGTCAGGCACAGGTAGAACACGCCAGCGGTGATATACGCCTCGAACGGCAGATAGAACTGCGCGTTGACCGTACGCGCCGCGCCGGTGATGTCGATCAGGGTCACGATGGACGCCAGACTGGTGGTCTGCAGCATCATGATCACTTCGTTGCTGTACTGCGGCAGTGCCCGGCGCAGGGCCGATGGCAACAGAATGCGCTGATACATCTTGAAGCGCGACATGCCCATGGCCTTGGCGGCTTCGATCTCGCCGTTCGGGGTGGCTTTGAGGCTACCGGCGATGATTTCAGCGGTGTAGGCGCTGGTGTTGATCGCGAACGCCAGGCACGCACAGAACGTTGCGCTGGACAGCCACGGCCAGAGGAAGCTTTCACGCACCGCTTCGAACTGGGCCAGACCGTAGTAGATCAAAAACAGCTGCACCAGCATCGGCGTGCCACGAATCACGTAGGTGAAGAGCCAGGCCGACATGTTCACGGCGGCATTCTTCGATACGCGCATCAGCCCCAGCGGCAGTGCCGCCAGCAGACCGAAAAACAGCGACAGCGCGAGCAATTTGAGGGTGGTCAACAAACCGCCGAAGTACAGCGGCAGAGCCTCCCAGATGACGTTGTAGTCGAAGATCATAGATCAGCCGCCCTTACGCCTACCGAGTAGCGCTTCTCAAGTTGACGCAGAATCAGCAACGAAACACTGGTGATCACCAGGTACATGGCCGCCACTGCGAGGAAGAAGGTGAAAGGCTCGCGGGTGGCATCTGCCGCCTGCTTGGCCTTGAACATCATGTCTTGCAGACCGACCACCGAAATCAGCGCGGTGGCCTTGGTCAGTACCAGCCAGTTGTTGGTGAAGCCCGGAATCGCCAGACGAATCATCTGCGGCACCAGCACCCGGAAAAACACCTGAAAACTGCTCATGCCGTACGCCATGCCGGCTTCGGCCTGACCTTTGGGAATCGCCATGAACGCGCCACGGAAGGTCTCGGACAAGTACGCACCGAAGATGAAACCGAGGGTGCCGATACCGGCCGCCAGCGGATTCAGGTCGATGTAGTCGTCATAACCGAGCATCGGCGCCACGCGGTTGAGCAAATCCTGACCGCCGTAGAAGATCAGCAGGATCAGCACCAGATCGGGAATCCCGCGGATCACCGTGGAATACAGATCGCCCAGCCACGCCAGCCAGCGCACCGGCGACAGGCGCAATGCGACACCGATCAGCCCGAGAACGATGGCCAGAGCCATGGACGACAAGGCGAGCTGAAGCGTCAGCCATGCGCCATCGAGGATGACAGCCCCGTAGCCTTTCAACATGATTCAGGTCCTCGAAAGTTGGGATGAAAAAATGGCGCAAACCGCAGAGATCCTGTTGCTTGCGCCATTTCTGACTTGTCGCTGCGACGTGTTTACTTGCCGTAAATATCGAAGTCGAAGTATTTGTCCTGGATTTGCTTGTACTTGCCATTTTCGCGCAGAGCCGCGATGGCCGTGTTGATCTTGTCTTTCAGGGCGTCGCCCTTGCGTACCGCGATGCCTACGCCGTCGCCGAAGTATTTGACGTCGGTGAACGCCGGACCAACGAAGGCGAAGCCTTTGCCGGAATCGGTTTTCAGGAAGCCGTCATTCAACAGCGTAGCGTCAGCCACGGTGCCGTCGAGACGACCAGCGGCCACGTCGAGGTAGATTTCGTTCTGCGAACCGTACGGTTTGATCTCGGCACCCAGTGGGGCCAGGACTTCGCGGGCGAAACGCTCGTGGATCGAACCACGTTGCACGCCGATGTTCTTGCCTTTCAGTTCAGCCAGACCTTCGCTGACCTGAGTGCCTGCCTTCATCACCAGGCGCGCCGGGGTGTTGTAGTACTTGCCGGTGAAATCCACGGACTTCTTGCGGTCTTCAGTGATCGACATCGAGGACAGGATGGCGTCGATCTTGCGCACTTTGAGCGCCGGGATCAGGCCGTCGAACTCTTGCTCGACCCACACGCACTTCACTTTCATCTCTTCGCAGATGGCGTTGCCGATGTCGTAGTCGAAACCGACGATGCTGCCGTCCGGTGCCTTGGAGGCGAACGGAGGGTAAGCCGCTTCAATACCGATCTTTACAGGTTTTTCATCGGCGAATGTCGGCAGGGACAGCACGGACAGTGCCAGGGCGCCAAGCAGCACAAGTTTCTTCATCTTGGAACTCCATCGGTAAAGGGCAAAAACGGCAGAGTGAGCGACAGCCCAATATGCAATGGGTGGTACTGAAAATCGGTGGCTGCATCCGTGGGAAATTTCCGATTGAAATCTGAAGCGATTTCAACACGAGCCACGATGAGCGAGTGATCGGCATTCTAACGACAGGCCCGAAGCCGATATTTCTTCAATGCGACAACTAATTACAGATGCACCAAGAAACCCGCTTGAGCTCATTGACAGCCCTGCAATTTCATGCAGGAGCAAAAGACATTAAACCGATCTATGCTGCAAATTGCGGGCCTATTATTCGCAAACCCTTCTAATCCGGCAAGCGCGGGGTTATGTCTTATTTTTCAGCGGGTGTTTTGAGGCTCTGGAATGGGGCGGGCGGTTACACATTCGGTTACTTGAAGGCGGGAGGGTAACAGCGGGAAATGGCTTACGGGTGAAACCGATAATTATTGGTTGGGTGGCCAAAAACAAAAGCTCGCAGCCTTCGGCAGCTCCTACAGGAGAATGCATTCCAAAGTAGGAGCTGCCGAAGGCTGCGAGCTCTTGATCCTGCCCCACAAAAAAGCCCCGCCCGGCATACACCGGACGGGGCTTTCAGCCTCTCAGACCCTGAGCTTAAGCAACATTCATGGTCTTGTGCGTATCAATCAAATGCTGCACCACACCCGGATCGGCCAGGGTGGAGATATCACCCAACCCATCGTATTCAGCCGTAGCAATCTTGCGCAGAATCCGGCGCATGATCTTGCCCGAACGGGTTTTCGGCAGCCCCGGCGCCCACTGGATCACGTCCGGCGATGCAATCGGCCCGATCTCTTTGCGTACCCAGTTTTTCAATTCCAGACGCAGTTGCTCGCTCGGCTCCTCGCCACCAATCAACGTGACATAGACATAAATGCCCTGCCCTTTGATGTCATGCGGCACACCAACCACCGCAGCCTCAGCGACTTTCGGGTGCGCCACCATCGCGCTTTCGATCTCGGCCGTACCCATGCGGTGGCCGGACACGTTGAGCACGTCGTCCACACGCCCGGTGATCCAGTAGTAACCGTCGGCGTCACGACGCGCGCCGTCACCGGTGAAATACATGCCACGGAAAGTCTTGAAGTAGGTATCGACGAAGCGGTCGTGATCGCCATACAGCGTGCGCGCCTGACCCGGCCACGAATCGAGAATCACCAGATTGCCCTCGGCCTCGCCCTCGATGATGTTGCCGAGGTTGTCGACCAGTGCCGGCACCACGCCGAAGAATGGACGTGCCGCAGAACCCGGCTTCAGCGCATGCGCGCCCGGCAACGGACTCATCATGTTGCCGCCGGTTTCGGTCTGCCACCAGGTATCAACGATCGGGCAACGGGATTTGCCGACGTTCTTGTAATACCAGTCCCAGGCTTCCGGGTTGATCGGCTCGCCGACCGACCCGAGCAGGCGCAGGCTGCTACCATCGGCGCTTTCAACCGCCGCTTGACCGGCAGCCATCATTGCGCGGATGGCGGTCGGTGCGGTGTAGAGGATGTTGACCTTGTGCTTATCTATGATCTTCGCCACCCGGGTGATGTCCGGGTAATTCGGCACACCTTCGAACAGCAGCGTAGTCGCGCCATTGGCCAGCGGGCCGTAGACAATGTAGCTGTGGCCGGTGACCCAGCCGACGTCGGCGGTGCACCAGTAGACTTCGCCCGGACGGTAATCGAACACACGCTCGTGGGTCATTGCCGCGTACAGCAAATAACCGCCGGTGGTGTGTTGCACGCCCTTCGGCTTGCCGGTCGAACCGGAGGTATAAAGGATGAACAGCGCTTCTTCAGCGCCCATCTCTTTCGGCGCGCACACGGTGCCGGCCACTTTCATCAGGTCTTCGTACCAGATGTCGCGATGCTGGTTCCACTTGATGTCGCCACCGGTACGTTTGCACACGATGACTTTCTGGATGCTGCTGGTTTCCGGATTGGTCAGCGCGTCGTCGACGTTGGCCTTGAGCGGAATCTTCTTACCGGCGCGGATGCCTTCGTCAGCGGTGATCACCACTTTGGATTTGCAGTCGATGATGCGACCGGCCAGGGCTTCCGGCGAGAAACCGCCGAACACCACCGAATGAATCGCGCCGATCCGGGTGCAGGCCAGCATGGCGACCACGGCTTCGGGAATCATCGGCATATAGATGGTCACCACATCGCCGCGATGCACGTCCTGACCGCGCAAGGCGTTGGCCAGTTTGCACACTTGCTCGTGCAGTTCGCGATAGGTGATGTTGCGGCTCTCGGCCGGGTCGTCGCCTTCCCAGATGATTGCGACTTGATCGCCACGCTCGGCCAGATGGCGGTCGAGGCAGTTGTAGGAAACGTTCAGGGTGCCGTCAGCGAACCACTTGATGTCGACATGGTGATCGTCGAACGAAGTCTGCTTCACCGTGGTGAAAGGCTTGATCCAGTCAAGACGCTTGGCTTGCTCGCGCCAGAAGCCGTCAGGGTTGACGACCGACTGCTGGTACATGGCCTTGTAGGTCGCCTCGTCGGTCAGCGTATTGGCCAGAACCTCGGGACGAACTGGATACAGGGAAGCCGCACTCATCTTTCCTACCTCGGTGTAATAGTTGTTTTTGTATGACCCTGTTGTAGCCGGGCCGGGGCCATAGAACCATTCGACGATGGTAGTAACAAGCCCTGCCCCGCTAACCGCAGCCCCCGCATAACCCTGTAGGAGCTGCCGCAGGCTGCGATCTTTTGACTTTGCTTTTAAAGATCAAGATCAAAAGATCGCAGCCTGCGGCAGCTCCTACACGGGAATCGCGGTGACTTTCGGGATTGTTACCAAATCTGCCAAAGGTGTTTATCAAAACCCGCTCTGTTTACCTCCACCCCACCGCCCTAAAATTCACCTCGCCAACAAGGCACCGCGATTAACAACGTTACAGCCCCCACGAAGGCCGTTAATCCAGCTCTCAAGTAATAAACGCAAACGATGAAGTTCCACACGCAACCCCAAAAAGGTTGCGTGACCCCTTTCGACCTCAAAAAGGTAAATTTGAAATGAAAGCTTTATTGGTTCTGGCCCTCAGCAGTCTGTGCGCAACCGCCATGGCAGACGAGGTCCCGACTGATGTCGCACAGCAAAAACCGGTCATCGAGGAATACACTTACTCGACCCACCTGGACGTCGCCAAAGTTATCTCCATGAGCGAAATCCCGAACGTCTGCGAAGTTGTTCCAATGAAAATGGAATACGACGACTCCAAAGGCCAGCGTCACATCCTGCGTTACAGCGTCATGGGCAACGGCTGCTCCAATGGCTGATCGAGACTGCACCGAATCGGATCATTCAGCGCACGGTTGAGCGGCGATTCCAGCCCGACTTCGGTCGGGCTCAGTTGTGTCTGAAATCGCTAAAAAGGCTTGCAAAACACTAGATGTAGTGAAAAGCGCGATTTTTTGTTCGATTTTTGAACAAATCCACATTCGCGAAATTTTTACGAAAAAAAATCTTTCCCCGGCAAAGCCCCATAAACCCTCGCTCCGACCGAAAAACCTTCTCTCCTAAGCGCTCCATGCGCGGATTCGCCCCACCACGGCCCGAATTTTTTCCCTATAATGCCGCCCTATAGCGGGCCTGCAATATCCCCTTACAGGGATGAATAGCCAGTCTGAAGCCCCGCAGCAGCGTCCAGCGTTGTCTGCGCCCATCAGAGGCTCTCGGAACCCCGTACAAAATTCTGTTTGATGCCTGCGTATAGCTGCTGCAAAAAACGATTCCTTTAGATCCAATGCGGCCAGTACGGCCGTGTGAAAAACCAACCTTTCAGTTTTCACACGGGCATCTGGCCCTCACGCAGGAGACGACACGTCATGCTGAGCTGGGACGAATTCGACAAAGAAGACACTGGCGAAGTGGTTGTAAAAGGCGCCAACGCCGGCCACGCGACTGAAGCCAACATGGACCGCCTCGACACCGCCGGTGGCGTCGCCGCCCTCGAAGCGCGTGCCGTGACCGCCTCCGACTCGGCCGCGATTGCCCGTGCCAAGGCTGCTCTGGACAACCTCGACATCGCCGAAGGTCTGGCTGAACTCGAAGGCGCCTCCGCCCGCGTCGCCGTTGACGAAAAGCGCATGATCAACTGCCGCGCCGACCTCAACCAACTCGTGCCATTCAAGTACGACTGGGCCTGGCAGAAGTATCTGGACGGTTGCGCAAACCACTGGATGCCGCAAGAAGTCAACATGACCGCCGACATCGCCCTCTGGAAAGACCCGGAAGGCCTGACCGACGACGAGCGCCGCATCGTCATGCGCAACCTCGGCTTCTTCTCCACCGCTGACTCCCTGGTTGCCAACAACCTGGTACTGGCCGTGTACCGCCTGATCACCAACCCGGAATGCCGCCAGTACATCCTGCGCCAGGCTTTCGAAGAGGCGATCCACACCCACGCCTACCAGTACTGCATCGAATCGCTGGCCATGGATGAAGGCGAGATCTTCAACATGTACCACGAGATCCCATCGGTCGCGAAAAAAGCCACCTGGGGCCTGAAATACACCCGCTCGATCTCCGATCCGAAGTTCGAAACCGGCACCGTCGAAACCGACAAAGAGTTGCTGCGCAATCTGATCGCGTACTACTGCGTACTGGAAGGCATCTTCTTCTACTGCGGTTTCACCCAAATCCTCTCCATGGGCCGCCGCAACAAAATGACCGGCGTCGCCGAGCAGTTCCAATACATCCTGCGCGACGAATCCATGCACCTGAACTTCGGCATCGACGTGATCAACCAGATCAAAATCGAAAACCCACACTTGTGGGACGCCGAAATGAAGGAAGAAGCCTCGCAGATGATTCTGCAGGGTACTCAGCTGGAGATCGAATACGCACGGGATACCATGCCTCGCGGGGTGTTGGGGATGAATGCGGCGATGATGGAGGACTACCTGAAGTTCATCGCTAACCGTCGTTTGTCGCAGATTGGTTTGAAGGAAGAGTATCCAGGGACGACTAACCCGTTCCCTTGGATGAGCGAGATTATGGACTTGAAGAAAGAGAAGAATTTCTTTGAGACGCGGGTTATTGAGTATCAGACTGGTGGGGCGTTGAGCTGGGATTGATCCCTACTTAAAATTCAGCCACAAAAAGCCAGAAGTGTTTACTTCTGGCTTTTTTTTGACAAAAAAAGCACTTGAAAAGCCTCAAGGATATTTTATGGCGATTTACTGGGAAAACATATTCGAAAATTTCGGAATAAAAACGGTTTCGAAGACTGATAAAAGCAAATCTGCATATGTTTTAAATACTCAGCAAAAGGCGGCCATGGACGCCGCTGGGCGCAGAGCCGAACCTAACGGATCAGTATTTAATATAACAATTTTGCTAGACCCAGAAACCTCATCCGTATCAGCCACTCGATATGACTCCGAAAGAGTGACTGATGAAACAAGAAAACCAGAACCCAGGGTCGGCAGAGAGTTTATTAGTGACTGGCTAAAAACAGGCGACCGCGTGGTAATCGGCAACATTGGCACCGATATATTTGCTGCCAAACTTAATCCCGAACCACAGCCTGAGAATCAGCGTACGGCAAGCGACCAATCGAAAGACACCACCGTTAGCATAATAGATACGTTAGCGGACAACTTAAGCTTAGAAAAAATCTACAAAAAAGCCCGAGCAGCATCCGAGAGCCAAAAAAATAAAACTAGAACAGTCATTAGACATGAGTACTCGCGAAACGATTGGATCGCGGTAGCCGCGATTTCGCGGTCAAAAGGGCGATGCGAGATGCCCAAATGCACCCATGAGCTTTTCATGAAAGATAATGGTAAGCCTTATCTTGAAGTGCACCATATTGTTCCCCTGAGCGAAAATGGGCCGGACACTATTGAAAACACTGCAGCGCTTTGCCCGCACTGCCACAGAAATCTACACTCAGGAATAGATAGAAAAATATTGAGGATATTACTGAAGAAAAACATCAACCAAAAGATGAAACCTTAATAACCTCTAATACAACACCGACTCACAAATGATCCACCACTAGAGGCCGAGGGGGAAAACGCGGCCAATTTTGCTGAAGCTTATCCAACGCCGCGATCATATCTTGCAAACTAGCAATATCATTAAAAGAATGCTTGAGCCCGCACTCCCAGACAACAAGAACCCGCCACTCCATATCATTCAAGCGACTTAACTGAACTTCATCCCTCCTGACATTTCCGCCAAGCTTTTCCTCCCAAAATGACCTTCGGCTTTTAGGGGTTACAGCGTACACACACCCGCTATGACGATGCCAAAAACACCCATGAACGAAAATAGCCAATCTATATTTCGGTAAAACCAGGTCTGGCCGACCAGGCAGATCGCGACGATGAAGTCTAAAGCGGTACCCACAAGAATGTAGATAGCGACGAACGAGCAATTCTGGCTTGGTGTTTTTACCGTGGATGCCCGCCATCATTCGAGATCGAGTTACGCTATCAACGACATCCATTACTCCCCCCCCATTCACAGATCTGTTAACAACACCTTTTCACTTCTGTCATACAAATGACCTATATTTTTCCAAGCAACTCTAAACTGATTACGTTTCTTAGACTTCCACCTATCACCCTGGAGCTTCATATTAATCCCCGGATCGTGATAAACGACATTTGAATACAAAGCTTGCAAAAGAGGTTTTAAGCCTGCCCCCTCACACAGATAAACCTCTGGCCCATATCTAAAGTACCGTATATCACGCTCTTCAACGGTATAAGTGACAAAGGCTGTTTGTGCATGCTTCCGCGACCAGTGGGTTAGTAATTTGTTAAACGTCCAGCCTGCAGCGACCCGCCCAAGGCTATCCCTAAGAACAAGACCCCCAAGCGGGTCTACGACCTCCCCTTTTATAGGATCGTAACCCTCCATACGCAAAGTAAGACCACTGCGCTCGTGAGCGATATTTACTAAATGCCGCCCGGTGAAATCGCGCCTTAACTCACCGCAAACACCATATTCACAGAGAAATTTTTCCAAGTCGGCAAGATATGTCCCAGAGTCTGGCTCTGGGGTCATCAAGGTTACAGCCCCCGAACCATGAGATTTTAATTCCCACCCTTGGAAATCTGGTTCAGAACGTCCATTGGGAATGATCCCAAACAGACTCTCCAAAGTGTAACCGGCACCATTTTTAGCTTGATACTCCATTATCTTGCCATCGGAGCTTAATCGGCTAGAACGTACTGGCCCACCAAGATAAATATCTGCAAGTCGATTCAAAAGTAAGACACGCCCTGTCTCGACTGGCCGCTCTAACTCGTAAAAAACAGACGCAACCTTGGAAGCCGACCCTGTTCTAATTCGAGCAACAGCGTCTCTCGCGAGTTTTCCGTCCCAATCTCCCGAGTAAGCAAGTACAGCACCGTCGTCGCAAATTCCCAATATTAGACAACGGTGAATATTTTCTCGGGAGAATCGCTCTTCTATTGTGGGAGGGCGCATCAACCGAGATGGCGCCAACGCTGAGCCACGGAGAAACCCAGACATTCTCACTTCCGGATAACGGGGATAGAGTATTAGCTGTGCGCCTGGAGCAGGAGAAGGTAAAGCGTCACTTTGAATATCAATCCAACTCAGGTTCAACTGAGCCTTAAACATCAATCCTTTATCTTTGGTAGGTTCACCTATTAAGTCGCCGTGAGGGATAAGACGAAGAACGTCAAAATCACTACCAAAGTAAATTTGCTGTTTTGAGTTGTCATTGTTCGCCAACAACTTGAAAACTACGCGCTTCGCCCCATGGTTGCGCATGACCCTGGAAGCGAATTCCAACGGAGACTCATTAGCTACCAACACCAACCACTCCCGAATTTAGCCTACATCGAAGCGGCAGCGCCGCTTGATGATTAGTAGTGGCTAAATATCACTACAGGAGCCCTAATTGGCAAGCGCAATTTCCAGCTGAGGCTCCTCCACATCACTGTTTTTTCGTTTCGCTTCCAAAATTCTACCTTTCATTAAGTGCGCCACAGCCTCGAAAACAGGTACCGCCACCGAGTTTCCAAATTGTCTATACGCTTGGGTATCCGAAACGGGAATCACAAATTTCCTCTCGCCTGGCTTGTCGAATCCCATGAGGCGCGAGCACTCATGGGGAGTCAGTCTGCGCGGACGATTGAGTTGATTCAGCTCACTGTTGAAATCAAGGGTTTCCACAAACCCACGGTCAACCAGGATTTCCGAACCGTCCTTGTGGTATCTCGCCGAGAGGGTGCGAGCTACATCGTTTGGACGGGTCAAGCCAAAACCGAAGCCGTTGCCCTTCTCACGATGCTTGGCGGCGTAGCGGTAGAGGTAATCCCATAGCTTGGGTGTGAGGATGTATTTCTCATCCACATCTTTATCCAGCAAATCACCAAAGCTAGGTCGCTGCTTAGGTATGTGTTTGCTGATATCGCGCAACGTGAAGCCTTGATGGACATTCAAATCGCGGCGGAAACCAACCAGCACGATTCGCTCACGATGCTGCGGCACGAAATGCTTGGCATCGATGACCTTTGGGTCTGAGCCCTTCGGCGCGTTTACATCTGCAACTTCGTAGCCCAGCTCATCCAATGCTTCGCAAATGATCCGAAACGTATTGCCTTTGTCGTGGCTTTTGAGGTTTTTCACGTTTTCAAGCAAAAACGCGGCAGGACGCTTGGCGGCAATGATCCGCGCCACGTCGAAAAACAGTGTTCCTTGAGTTTCACACTCGAAGCCGTGCTTTCGCCCCAAGGAGTTCTTTTTGGAAACGCCGGCAAGCGAGAACGGCTGGCACGGAAACCCCGCCAACAGAACATCGTGATCTGGAATCTCGCGATCAATGTTCTTGTAGGCTTCTTCATCGCTGATCTCTGGATTGTCTGAAAGCGTGACCGAGCGAATATCTAGGTTGAAGCGATGACGAGCCGGATCGCAAAAGTGGTTCGCTTTGTAGGTTTTGACCGCGTACTTGTTCCACTCGGACGTGAACAGGCATTCGCCGCCAATGGCTTCAAAACCCTTTCTGATGCCGCCGATACCAGCGAAGAGATCGATGAACGTAAAAGACGGCTTGTGATTCAAGCGCTTCGGGAGCAGCGCTTCCAGACGGGTGAACTCGATGTGAGAAAGCTTCGGCGAAGCCTTGCCCTTGACCCAGCGATTAATCGTTTCACGGCACCAATGGGTCGGGCTGACATCGTTGAGGATTTCGGCGAGCTGACCTTGATCGTAGATCTCAAGGAGCTTGTGCAGCAGCGCCAAGTCAGTCACGGGATGAGTATCAGGCTCGTACGAACCCGAGGATGTTTCACTCAAGGATTCAAAAGACGGTGTTTCAAAAAGATTCATGAGCCCGAAATTCCTCTGGGTCAAAGCTGTGACGAATGGTCACCATTCTAGCCCGCAAAACTTCAAAGTAAATGAAATTTCCTGGATTCCGTGAGATGAGTCATGGCTACACGGATATGGGAGCTGCGGGATTCAATGGCGATAACATACTGGATATAAACACAGCATAATTTACTCTGCGTCTTTGTCCAGGTTTCCTTTCGCCTCAAGAACGGTAGGAAAAGTCGCTGGTTGACGACCATCCCTGATCCCCCTACCCTCACCTTCGAGCCTAAGAAACTCTACAAACCAGAGCGGTCCTCCGCACCCGACAGTCATGCGGCTTTTTTTCGTCTGCGGTTTCCTTACGTCTGCGAAAAATCCCGTTATGTCGGGAGTGGGCGAATACAAGACCCGAAAGGGGAATATGTCCGGCCCGTCTCTGGTGGGTTTCTTAGCTCCCGACACCCTTAACGAATGCCCTAAGAAAGCAGCCAGAGGTAAATGGAAATGCCTGAATATCGAATCTTCATGATGAAGGTGAATCGCTGTACCCGCCGTTCGGCTCACGCGCTTCCGCTTCAGGAGGTGCGCCATGTCTGAACCACTCGTACCCACCCTGTTCACTCGCAATAAAGCGCACCTGCATGCCCTTCTGGTCGAGAACCAGGCGTGGCTTTGTGCCAATGAGCTGGGGCGTCTGATGGGCAAGCGGCTTGATGAGCGCATGTTGCGCAAGCTTGATGCTGATCAGCGCCAGATGATGCTTGTCGAGACGTATGGCGAAGCCGAGGAACGCTTGATGGTGAGTGAGTCCGGCGCGTACGCGCTGCTGGTTTATCACTACTGTCCCGAGTATCGGCAGCTTCGTGAATGGCTGACGCATCAGGTTGTGCCTGCGCTGCGTGATGCTCGTCCTTCGCGTTCGATCGAGCGTCCGACATTAAGTGTGCTGAGCTGGCCGCAGATGTCACTGAGCATGCTGCACTGGCAAGATGAGCCGTGGATTCGGTTGCGGGATATGCCTTGTTTGCTGGCGGATGATCCGTTCGATCGGCGGGAATCCTGGTGGCGTAAGGCTTCACGATTGATACGTGGTTGCTGATTGTTTGTAGATCCGCTGTTTGAGTTTCAGACAGCGGATTTTTATTGATTCAAAATCCTCCAGCCTGCCATCCCGATAAACAACGAAATCTCCTAACCCCATCCAAGACCCGTCCTACAGCCACAACCTGTCCCGCTCGCTAACGTCGCGCATCCCGTTTCCGGGGCTATCGATGGGCGAACGTACAGGGGCAAACAGTGGCTGGACGAAAGGGAATTCCAAGGGTGCAAAACCCGCCGGCGGGTGACGGCCATCACATCACCTACCGTTTCATGACAGACACGGAGCTGGCAGCGCGCGAAGCCAGGCAAATGGATTACGAGGCCATGCTGGCTCGGCAGGAGGCTTTCGAGCGCACTCGGCTGGATCAGGTGAAGGAAACGAAACCGGCACAGGTTGGCTGCGTGTTCGCCAAGTCATGCAAGCTGCCGGACGCGATCATCGACTACGCCAATCCTTCCGGGATGGTGCCGACCGACAGCCTCAAGGACTACGGGGAGATCGCCTGGCTCGGCGCTCGCGAGGTTGACTATAACGGTCTGCTGAATCTGAAAACGATCAATGGCTCGTCACTTACGCTCGGCGTTGGGCAACTTGCTCTTCGCAGCCCGACGTTGACCGCCCCAACCGTGGCACTCGGTTCCCTCGGTGCCGCCGGAGCTGCAACATTGGCGGGTGTTGCCGCACTGTTCTGGGCACCGAGCCTTGGCGACAGCGCGCTCTACACTGAAGACCAACTGCGCTCCCTCGAACAAGCACGCACCCGGGTTCGCTTGCACATCGAGCAACAGGCGGACGGTAGCCTCAAGGGTTACGGCTTCTACACCGGAAGAAACCGTGATTGGGAAATGATCGATGTAGTGCAATTCACTCCTCGTGGCAGCCAGCAGATTGCCGATCTTGGGGGTGGCATCGAACTGATCTGGACCCCGGCCGTGGACGGCTCTGACATCCTCGGCATCCCTGCGCTGGAAGCCGCCCCGCAGGCGCCGCACATATGGGTTTATCCGCCAACGAAAGCGGCTGACCGCATCATTGTCAGCCCGGTTTACCCACCGGAATACAAAGATTTCATTCTGGTGTTCCCGGTGGAGTCGGGGATAAGACCGGTTTACATTGTGGTCAGTATTTCTGATCACAAATATCATCCGGCACCGCCCGGACTTGCTGCGTTCCCAGACGCGATCAAGGCAGGTCGTAAAACTTCCGTTAAAGGAGGCGGCGCACTGAGAAAGCGGTGGAAAACCAGAAAAGGAGTGATTTTTGAATGGGATTCACAGCACGGTACTGTCGAGATGTATGACAAACGAGGTCGCCATCTCGGTGAGTACGACCCAGCGACTGGAGCGCAAACCAAACCAGCGGACGACACGAGGACAGTAGAACCATGATCTATCTCATCGAGGCATTTGATAAAGAAAGCGGATTCCTGGCGTTTGAAGAGGAACTCCCGACCGGATCGGACAAGACCATAAAAACCATAATGGGCTGGACGGTGGAACAAGAGGGGTGGGAAGGATACGATCTCTCGCATGAACAATTTGAAGCGCTGGAAAAATTACTGGGGAAGAAGATTTACAACCCTGTTTATACATTCCAGCTCAGCTGTAACGGATGACCATGGTTCTGATGTCGGTGAGCGTCATAAACCGGCCGATCCGAAGAGTAACTCACGTTATTTATGCTTTTGACAGATCTACCGAGGCGCCGATTTTTGAGGTGCCCATCTCCGCAGAAAGTATTGATCAGTTGCGGGTCATCATGAATTGGCAGGACGCGGAAGATGAGCTCTACGGCTATGATCTTGATCCTCAGCAGCTCACACAATTAGAGTCTTTAACTCGACGATCTTTCTACGACGCTCAGTACGACTTTCAACTGGCGAGCTACGGAGATTGAATACAGCAAATGCTGCAGGGCATTAGCGTTTAGCTACGTAGACCGACGGGGATAAATCCCCTCGCCACAGGGGATTTGTTGCTGTGGGATTGGTGGCGGAATCCGGGATTGAGTTGATGCTGCCAATCGCCAGCAGGCTGGCTCCCACAGGTTTTGCATTATTCTGAAAACATTCGGTGCAACCCGCGCCACGTCCCGCTATTAATACCCCTCCCCCACTCAAGGACCCGAGCCCCACCATGAAATTCGATCTCGCCTATTGCCTCAGCCTCGACGACAAGTTGTCGATTTATGATGTTCGTGATTTGAATTTCGATGAGACGGTGGCGTTCGATTCGGCGAAAGAGCAGTTCCAGTGTCCCAACGACGCCTGTCGTTCGGCGTTTGATGCGTCCAACGAGTTGGGCACTTTCAATGCCAAGAATGTGAATTACGTACGCACGCCGCACTTCAAGAATCTGCCAACTACTCAGCATGTGGCGGGGTGTCCATATGGGAGTTTAAAGGCTTCGGCGTCGGGGGTTGAGGCGGCGGATGGCGAGGCGGATGACGGGCGGGAGGAGCATTTTCCGTCGGAGTTGTTGCTGACGCGGCGTGAGTATGTGCGCAAGCCTGCGGCTCCGGCGGTGGCGGCGGATGTGTTGCGCGATGATCCGCAGCGGGTGGCGGCGGTTGATTCGAAGGAGTCAGCCAGTCGTGACACGGCGCCGGACAAGACCAGTGTGTTTGCGCATCCGGTGGAGTGTTTTGTGTCGAACTTCGCCGACAAGGAGTTGCTCAAGCGCATGCCGTTGAAGGTTGGCGAGCGTACGGCGCCGTACAGTTCGTTCTTCAAGAAAATTGAGTATTTGACGGACAACAAGGGGCTCATCTACTGGGGCCGGATCAAGAAGATCGAGGACTTCCACGAGGGGGCCAGCTTTCGTATCGACTTCGAGGACAAGGTCTGGTTCAAGAAGCCGGAAGACAGCAAGAAGAAGCCGTATCCGGTGAGTGTTTATCTGAACAAGAAGCTGATCGACAACTACCGCAAGCGCAAGGCGTTTCTGGAAGAGATCAAGCAGGCGGCCGACAGCGATAAGGAGTTGTTCTGTTTCTTCTATGGCGTGACGCCGGAGTTGAAGCAGGTGCCCGGCAAGAAGAACCCCGAAAAGCCTTTCGAGGTCTTCAATGCCAATATCGAGAATCTGGATCACTTCATCATTCGTGAAGCGCCGGGTCTGGCGTGAGGGTTAACCTTGCGGCAGTTGCAGTTTGACGGCGCCGGGGTGTTGTTTGATCAGGGAGTACGGCAGGACTGACCAGTCCGGCGAATCGCAGGCGCGTTCAATGCGCGCAAAGTACGCCCCCAAGTACAAACCTTTTTCGGTGAAGCGCCAGTTGGAAGCCCCCCAGTTGTCTTCATTAGTGAAGTCGCAATTGTCGTCCCCGCCCTCGACAGGCTTCTTCATTTCATCGGGGTACAGCGCGGTGAGTTGTTTGATCAGCCACGGGACAAATACTTCGCGCTGGTACTTTGAGCGCGCCGCTTCTTCTGCCGCGCTCAACGGCTGATCACCGCCTCGGTAGCGGTCGGCGTGCAGAATAGGCTCGCCCTCGCCCACCCAAAGTACGTCTTCGAGCGACAACGGATGGCCGGTTTTCACGTCGATGTTGAGCGGGGAATCACCGAAGTCCGGGTGCGCGCCGCCACAGTAGTAGCTGGTGGAAATGTTCAGACTGATGACGCCGGGCGATATAAAGGTTGGAGTGACGTCTTGCAGGAATTCGGTGTTTTCACCACCGCGCAACTGACAACCGTAGTAACTGATCGTCTCGTCCCACAAGCGTCCGAGCAACTGTCGGTTGACCCGTTGCATATCATCTTTGGACATGCCGGATTCAATGCTGAACATGGAGATCTTCGAATCTGGTTCCTGCCACCATTGCAGGGTGAAACCCATGAAGTCCTGTTTCTTCAGGGGGTTGAGCTTTAGCCCCTGAAGACGCAAGTACTCATACGGATCGCTCTTGGGCAACGTGGCGATGAAGGGCAACGCGTTCGGCGGCAGGTCGGGAAGTGGTGTATCGGTTACCTGAACCGGAAGTTTTTTGCCCTTCGGATTCTGCCACTCCCCTCTCCAGCCGCCATCAATCTGCTGCAACTTGAGGGTAGCGAGTGGCTTGTCTGGATCAAAGCGATTGCTGCCTTCTTTGAGCTCAAGGACGTCGTTTTTCAACGTGCCGTTGAGTTCTAGATCGCGATGAAATTTTTCATAGAAGTAGCGACCGGTGACCTGCTCCGGATCGCTCGTATCGACTTCCAGCACTATCGGCATTTTGCCCAATGTACCGGTGAATACATGCCGGGCATCTTCGGCCTGAGCAGTTGAAAACAATGAAAACAGCACAGCGGCGCACGGCGCCAGGCGCAACAGTCCCTTGAGCATGGATCGATCCCTGAATGAGGCGGAGGTCGCGCCGGGACGTGGGTCCCGGCGCTTAAAAATTTGCGGCGGATTATGGCGAGGGTTGGCTGCGTAATCGAGTAACTTTAGAGGTTCAACCTCACGGCAGTTTCAGCGCAACACCGCCCGGATGTTGTTTGACGAGTTTGTAAGGCAGCACGCTCCAGTCCACGAACCCGCACACCGCGGCGACGTGCGGAAATGACGGGTCGAGCTTGATGCCTTGTTTAGTGAAGTACCAACCCGGGTATTTCCAAGGTTCTTCCCCGTCATAGCCGCAGTCGTCGGTGCCTTCTGGCGTGATGGTCATGTCTTGCGGGTAGAGCTTGGTCAACTGCGCAACCAGCCAGGGTGCCAATTCTTCGTTGCGGTATTTCGACCAGTCTTCGGACGAACCGGATGACGTGTCGATGAAGTCGTCACGCTCCTCATGGTGCACTGGCGTGCCCTGCCCGACCCACAGAACATCTTCGAGGGTCAGGAACTTGCCGGTCTTGGTATCAATGTTGATTGCTTGCTGGTTTTGATCCGGATACGCGCCGCCACAGTAGTACTCAGTTGAAATGCGCACGCTCATCACAGCCGACGACATCCACAGTGGTTGACTGGATTGCGCGTAATAACCGCCGCAGCCATATGACGACAGCACTTCGCCCCACAACCGGCCCATCAGTTGTTGATTGATGCGCTGACGCTGTTCAGGGGAGTAACCCGATACCACTTCAAACATCGAAGTTTTGGTTTGCGGCTCATTCCACCATTGCAGCGTGTAGCCCATAAAGGTGTCGGTCTTGCCCTTTTTGAGTGTGACGCCTTGCAGTCGCAAATATTCGTAAGGCGCCTGATCATGCAGCTGGGCCAGGTAAGGCAAGGAATTCGCAGGCACGTCGGGAATGTCCGCCGGCTGCAACTCGATCTTCAAGGTCTTACCGGCAGTACTTGTCCACTCACCACTCCAACCATTGAGTGTGGGCTGTAAACGAAGTTTCGGGCGAGAGTCTTCCATCCGCGCTCCTTCCTCCAGCACGAGAGTTTCCCCCTCCATGCCGCCATCGAGAGCCAGATCCTTGCGGTACTTCTTATAGAAGTAACGGCCATCTCCGGTGCGGGTATCTATTTCGAGGACTATCGGCGATTTGCCCAAAGTGCCGGTGTACACCCGCGCACCGTTATCGGCCCAGGTCGCCGTCGAAACAAACAAACCCGCCAACAGAAAAACACTACAAAGGCGTAACAGTCCTCGGAACATTATTTCATCCTTGAGTAAACGAGCCATCGCCCGCAAAAAGTTGTCGCGGATTATGTCGAGGAATCGCTCACGTTGCGACTTAACTAACGCACATGCTGAGCATCACCACGACCAGCAAACCGATGTACACCCGAGCATGCGTCCGATCCGGTATCCGCCCAATCCACGGCGAGGCCAAACGAATCCCAACCAGCGATCCAACCGTTAGCGCCGCAAACGCCAGCAGATCGACATAACCCACAAACCACATCCCCAAATCCGATTCGCTAAACCCGGCCAGCGCCATGTACGTGACCGTCCCGGCCAACGCCACCGGCACGCTCAGCGGATTGGCCATCGATGTGGCTTGGGACATGCTCAATCCACAACGGCGCAAAAGCGGCACAGTCATGACGCTTCCTCCTACGCCGAGAAACGTCGCAATGGCGCCGATGCCTACACCGCCGCCGGATGTTTCCGAGCGGTTCAGGCGACGTGGGATTACGCTTTCGGACTGTGTAAGAAAGCCGCGTCGCAGCAGGCAGTCGACGATGGTCACGCCGAGGTAGGCGATGAATGCGTAGCGAATCACTTCGCCGCTGACCCACACCGCCGCGATTGCGCCGACGACCGCGCCGATCCCGATGAAGCCGCCCAAGGGCCACAGATATTCGCGAATAAGATTGTCGGCGCGGCGGTGTTTGGCGGTGGCGATCAGGGCGTTGACGATCATCACGCAGGTCGAGGTGGCGACGGCGATGTGCATTGCCGATTGGCCGATGGGGTCGTCGGCGCCGTGGCTGGCGCTGAGCATGCGGTACAGCAGCGGCACGACCACGAAGCCGCCGCCGAAGCCGAAGAGCACGGCGGTGATGCCGGTGAGGCAGCCGAAAAGTGTGAGCATCAGATAGAACATGGTGCGGCGTCCGCTATTGAGGAGCGGTCGACGATAGAGATGCGCGGCTTGGCCTGCTTCAGCAACTCAGCCAATAATGTTCGCGTTTACGCCAACTGCCGGATGCCGCTTGATGCGCAATGTTTCGATCAATTCGCTGGATGACACGCCGCGCCCGGTGGTGGCGCTCGGTACGGATTATTCCCACGGTCACCTGTTACCTCTTCATACGCATCGGCGCGCGCAACTACTGTATGGCGCAACCGGGGTGATGCAAGTCTGCACCCACGACGGCAACTGGGTGGTGCCACCACAGCGCGCAGTGTGGATTCCGGCAGGGGTGGCGCATGAGGTACTAATGCTCGGGGTCAGCACGCGCAGTTTGTACATTGAACCGGGGGCGGTTGATCTAGGTGAGCGTTGTCAGGTGATCAATGTGTCGCCATTGATGCGGAATCTGCTGATGGAAGCGGTGGAAGTGCCCTTGATCTATGACCAGGCCGGGCGCGATGGTGTGTTGATCGAGTTGCTTCTGTACGAGCTTTCGCGCAGTGCGCCGCTCCCCCTACATATTCCCCTGCCCTCTGAAGGAAAGTTGCTGACGCTGTGTCAGAACTTTCTGCATCAGCCAAACGCCCATCAACCGCCGCAACAATGGGCCGATCAGTTGCACGTAAGCTTGCGTACCTTCAATCGACTGTTCCGCCAGCACACCGGCTTGAGCTTTAGCCAGTGGCGACAACGCGCCTGCGTGGTCGTGGCGCTGCCGCGTTTGATCGCGGGGGAGGCAGTGACGCGTATCGCGCTGGACTTCGGTTACGACAGCCCGGCAGCGTTTTCTACGATGTTCCGGCGCATCCTCGGACAGGCACCGTCCGTCTGGTTGGAGGCGACGAACTAGGGCAAATCGAAAATTGCATTTGATCCAGGCTCAAAACAACTGTACAAAAACACAGTACATTTTCCATCAGCACTCTCGAGCCCGGAGCACACCCATGGCCTCTTCTGCGATGAACCTCATTCTCGAACGTATCGCCCTTTTCCAATTCACCCCGACTCACTGCGTCCAGGCCCGAGCGATGTTGGGCTGGAGCGTGGACCAGCTATCGCGGGAAGCCGGGGTTCCGGTGGAAGACATCCAGCGCTTTGAAGCGCAGCAGGATGTGCCCGAGGCGACGCGGTTGGCGCTGACTTATCGGTTGGAGTCGCAGGGGTTGGTGTTCTTTCCGGGGTTTGCACCGGGGCGATCTACGAGTATCCAAGGTGCGACTACCGAGTCGGTAGGTCGTGGGGATTTTGCGATGGCGGACTGAGGATTCAGAACTTGATCGAAATTGAAGAAAGCGCGGGCAGCGTTTATCAGGATTTGGGGTTCGCCGATGCAAGCGATATGCAGGCCAAGTCTGCTGACGTGATGAAGCTGGCGACACTGATTGAAACAGCGGAAATGAGTGCGACTGAAGCGGCAAACAGGCTGGAGATCTCGCTGGAAAAACTTGAAGACGTACTTCGCGGACGTTTCCGCGACGTGCCTGCTGCCACGATCGCGAAGTACTTGAATCAGATATCGACTAACCAAGCTTGAGTGAGCCGGTTCGCTCCTGTGGGGAACGAACCATGACTGGTCAGGCGCCCTGCACCACCACCTCACCCTCCCCTTCAACCCCCAACCACCACGCACTCCCGCGCTGCGGCTGAGCCAGGTTAAACGCCTCGCCCATCTCCGGCGTGGTGATTGAAATACTGCGATCCCACGCCAGCGCGAGAATCCGATCAAACGGTTCATGCCACGCGTGCATCGCCAGGTCGAAGGTGCCGTTGTGAATCGGAAACAGCCAGCGGCCCTTTAGGTCGATGTGCGCTTGCAGGGTTTCTTCCGGTTGCATGTGCACGTGCGGCCATTCGACGTTGTAGGCGCCGGTTTCCATGAGGGTCAGGTCGAACGGGCCGTACTGCTCGCCGATGCGTTTGAAGCCGTCGAAGTAGCCGGTGTCGCCGCTGAAGAAGATTCGCGTATCGCCGTCGATCATTACCCACGATGCCCACAGGGTCTGATTGCCGTCGAACAAGCCACGGCCAGAGAAGTGTTGCGATGGGGTAGCGATGAAACGGATGCCGGCGACTTCGGTGCCTTGCCACCAGTCGAACTGACGGACTTTGGCGGCGTCGATTCCCCACTTGATCAGGGTGTCGCCGACGCCTAACGGGGTCAGAAATACGCTGACCTTGTCCGCGAGTTTGAGCACCGCTTCGTAGTCGAGGTGGTCGTAGTGATTATGCGAGAGGATCACCGCTTCGATCGGCGGCAATTCGTCGATGCTGATTGGCGGCTGATGAAAGCGTTTCGGGCCGGCCCATTGCACCGGGGATGCGCGCTCGGCGAACACCGGGTCGGTGATGAAAAACTTTCCTTGCAGCTTGAGCAGCAGGGTCGAGTGACCGAGGCGCCAGACGCTCTGGTTCGGTGCGGACATCAAGTCGGCAAGCTTCAGCGGCTGCACCGGAATCGCGTTGGCCGGCCGGGTGTTGCGCGGTTTGTGGAAAATCATGTTCCACATGATGCGCAGCATCTTGCGCAGGCCTTCGCGTTGCACCGGCGCGTGGTTGCGGAATGTCCCTTCGGCCTGACGCGAGGCTTCAGGTGTCGGGTTACCCGCTGAGGAAACTGAATTGGCCATCAAAGACTGACTCCTGAAAAACCGCGCAATTAACGGTTTTCCCTCGGTGGGACGATAAATGGCCAAAGCACGCACGCATTAGCCGGACATCTGTTTTTAGGTTGTACCGATTAAGTGAGTATTACACTGATCGGTGTAGTTTCTAGGTTGCATCAAACTCGGCGCCAAGTAAACTGCCGAGTGTAATTATCTGCCAGCCACTGCCGAATCGAATTTATGACAGCTCCACAGCGCCTCACCGACCGCAAACGCGCAGCCATTATTCAGGCGGCGATCAGCGAATTTCGTGTCAACGGTTTCGAAGTCACCAGCATGGACAAAATCGCCGCCACAGCTGGGGTGTCCAAACGCACGGTGTACAACCATTTCCCCAGCAAAGAAGAGCTGTTCGCCGAGATCCTCAACCAGTTGTGGGCACGCATCAGCACTGAGTTGGCCATGCCGTACCGCGGTGATCAGCCTCTTCGCGAGCAACTGCGGCAGATGCTATTGGCCAAACTGCAGATGATGGCCGACGAAAACTTTCTCGATCTCGCTCGGGTCGCCATCGCCGCCACGATTCACTCTCCGGAACGCGCACAAAACATGGTTGCGCGCATGGGCGAACGCGAGGAAAGCGTGACCGTGTGGATCCGTGCCGCGCAGGCAGATGGTCGTTTGAAAGCAGCCGATCCGGAATTCGCCGCGCATCAGGTGCATGGGCTGCTGAAGTCCTTCGCTTTCTGGCCGCAGATTTCCATGGGCCAACCGGTATTGGACGGTGCGATGCAAAACACTGTGGTCGAAGCGGCACTGGATATGTTTTTGGCCTGCTACCAGCTGTGAATCCAGCACGCGCTGCTGATCAATAACGCGTTACAAAACTCGTACAACTTCCACGCTCGCAATTTCTTGTACAAGCACTAGCGCTTTGTATAAGATTCTGCGGTCAGCCTGGAATGCTGGCACTGTACTGCCATCGCCGACGCCAACAGCGCGTTCGGCTGGCAGCGCCGGAACAGGGACAACCCTTCACGCCCTAATTTCCCGAGTGCCACCAGCATGTTCTTCAATCGCAATCAGGCCGTCATCGACGATCTGCAAAACACCGTATCCCAGCAATCTGGCCTGCTCGAAGCGATCAATCGCTCGATGGCGGTGATCGAATTCGATCTCGACGCCACAGTGCTACGCGCCAACGACAACTTTCTCAAGACCACCGGTTACACCGCTGAGCAAGTGATTGGTCAGTCCCACCGGCGCTTCTGCTCGCCCGAATTCGCGCGCAGTAGCCAATACACTGAGCTGTGGTCGCGGTTGAAAAACGGTCAGTTCCAGTCCGGCACGTTTGAGCGGGTCGACAGCCAGGGCCGGCCGATCTGGCTCGAAGCCAGTTACAACCCGATCAAGGATGCGTCGGGTCGGGTGGTGAAAGTGGTCAAGTACGCGATGGACGTCACCGCCAAGGTGCAGCAGGAAAGCGAAGCCAACGCCAAGCTCCAGGCAATTGACCGGGCGATGGCGGTGATCGAATTCAGCCTCGACGGCAGCGTCCTGACGGCCAATCAGAATTTTCTGACGCGCATGGGTTACACGCTTGCCGAACTCAAGGGCAAACACCATCGTTTGTTCTGCAAGCAGGAACTGGCGAACAGCAGCGCCTATCAGGATTTCTGGCGCCGCCTGAATCAAGGCGAATTGTTCAACGGCCAGTTCGAGCGCGTGGACAAGCGCGGCCAGACCGTGTGGCTCGAAGCCAATTACAACCCGGTCTACGACGCCAGCGGGCGCCTGTGCAAAGTGGTCAAGTTCGCCTCGGACGTGACGGCACGGGTCGAGCAGCATGAACAAGATGCACGCAGCGCCAGTGCGGCTTATCACATCTCGGTGGCCACTCGAAAAGTCGCCGAGCAAGGTACGCAAGTGATCCAGCAAGCGGCCAGCGAAATGCGTGAAATTGCCGAGGACATCGCCCAGTCATCGACTCTGATCGCGCAACTCGGCGAGCGCTCCGAGCAGATCACCGCCATCGTTAACACCATCCGCGCGATTGCTGATCAAACCAATTTGCTCGCATTGAATGCTGCGATCGAAGCGGCGCGCGCTGGTGAGCAGGGTCGCGGGTTTGCCGTGGTGGCCGATGAAGTACGGCAACTGGCGGCGCGCACCAGCGGCTCGACGGCGGAAATTTCCAGCATGATCGGACTGATCCAGAACGAAACCCGGCAGGCGATCAAGAGCATGGATGGCACCCGCGACCGGGCGGCGCAAGGCGTTGAGCTGGCGGATCAGGCGGGGACGGTGATTTTGCAGATTCGTGATGGGGCGAGTGAGGCGGTCGACGCAGTGAGCATGTTTGCCAACGAGCGTGGGGCGGAGTGAGGTAGGTTCACTCGAGGATTGCCGTGGTGCAGGCTCGGGGCAGGATCATTGAACCGAGTCGACACCATCGCTGGCAAGTCAGCTCCCACAGGGTTTTGTGGTGGACACACATGTTGTGAACACCCTCAATTCTGTGGGAGCGTGGCTTGCCCGCGATGAGCATTGGTATCTACACATCTCCCGATCCTGGTCTATAAAGGGACGGCATGGATATCAAATGACTGGGCTAGATGCCCGCCTGATAAAACGATACGACGAGTTAGTCATGGGACACAGTA